>CAXTBJ010000065.1:0-23041 GCA_964242585.1 uncultured Bryocella sp. | reverse complement strand
AGGGCGGAAACACTCAGCGCGTCCGTGGTGGTACCGCTCTTGGCCACACTCACCGTCAGACTCGCCGGAACCACATCAAAAACCAGGCTGGTTGTAACGGTGCTGCTGCTGTAATTGGTCTTGTCATTCGAGGTGAAGCTCACCGACAGCGTCTGCACGCCGGGATACAGCAGCGTGCCCGCGCTGGGCGTATAGGTGTAACTTCCCGGAGCTACGCTTACCGCATTGAGTTCTGTTGAAGAAAGCGTCGTACCGTACACGATGCCGGCAAGCTGGTTCCAAGAAACCTGCGGGGCAGCTTGCGTCACCGTCAGCGTGCCCGTAGCGGCTGCCGGGAAGCTGTAGTTTGCAGCGTTCACGCCATTTAACATGTACGTGATCGGATAGGTTCCCACGGAACTGAGGGTGGTCGCTGTGCTCGTGCCCACGGCCGAAAGAACATCCCCGTTCAAGGCACCGCTCACAGCCGCGCTCAGCGTTGGATTGACTGCACCAAACCGTCGTGACGCATTGGCGGGCGTCACGGTCACCGTTGCCGGCAAGACCGTGTCCATCACGCTGACGCTGGTTGGGACATAGTACGAAGAGTTGTAGGGTGTGATTGTGACGGTGAGCTTGTACGTCCCGGCTTGCAGCACTGAGGCGAACGTCAATGGCACGGCCGGACTGCTTCCAGGGCTCGCTGTATAGGTGAACGTGCCAGAGACGGTGGAGTGCGCGTTGAACAGGCCAGGGGAAACTACCGTTCCGGTATAGATTGGGCTGCCTGGTGGCGTCCACGTGAGCGTCGGTGTTGCCGCTGTCACGCTCATGGGGGTGCCGCTGCTCGTGGAGCTCGCGAAGTTCGTGTCTCCCGCAAAGAACGCATGCAGCATCAGGGAGCCGAAAGGCAGTGACCCCACAAATAGGCTCGCGCTGCCGGACGTCAGAAGCGCCGAACCGAGCGGCACATTGCCGTTGTAGAACCAGACAGGATCGCCGTCGGCGCTCTTGCCCTCGTTCGTGGAGGAATAACCGTGGCGGTCAAAGTGACTGACTGCCCGTAGGTGGTCGCGCTGCCGTTCTGTCTCGCTTCGGCAAATTGGAAGCCATACCGGCGAACCTCCGGGATTGGCACACCAACGTTGCGAGTCCGCAGAACCTTTCTGAAGTCCTTAACCAAGAGCGAGACCGGGCATTCCTCTTTAGAGACCTTGCAACACTCCGAACCGATCTTCTCCTCTTTACCACCGTGAACGATCTACTCTGGCGAGGACCGACGACTGCCTTTCCGCCATTGGCAGAACGCTTCGACAAAGCGAAGGTCTCAAGAACACGTTCTCCGAGTTTCAGGGTCACGGCAAAATCCTCTGCCAAGTCAGCTAGGTGAGCTGTCCACAGTCGCGCAATGTGCTGGTTGCTGAAACCTTTGCGCGGCGCAAGGCGGTTGGCCCCTCAGGCTCAACTGAGAATCGGCGTGGGTACAGACCTTAGTCCATGCCGGTCTTCCCCGGTGACCAGTAGGCCTTCACCTTACTCTTGTAAAGCGGCACACCGGCTTGGTTCAAACCCTTGCGAGTGGTTTGGATTGAGCGTGCCTGACCGGTGAACACCCATTGTGGCGATTGCATGGTCCTCGCGTACTCGGCCAGCCTCTCCACAACTTCATGCAGGTGCGACCCATCGTCCTTTCTTTGAACGATGACCAGGTTATCAACGCCCAGCTTCTGCAGAACGTGGTCTGCGGGATCCTTGGAGGCGACTTCAAAGACGAATCGTGAAGTTGTAGCTCCCATTCCGCATCGACTGAGCGTCTGTGCCGCCGCTAATGAGGTCTCATCTCCGAAGAATAGAACGGGGTCCCTGAAGCTGCGGAAATCAAGGGAGTCCTTCGGACGCATAACGTGGCAGAGATCACCGGTCTTCGCGGCGGCTGCCCACGCGGAGCCGGGACCGCCTCCGTGCAGGTAAACGAGAAAGCATGCCGAGCCCTCCGTAGTATCCAAATCCATAGGGGTATAGGCTCGCTTCAAGAGAATTCCGACCAGGATCTGGACCGTCTGACCTGGAACCCAGTTGACGCCCTTGAAGCCCTCACCCTGCATGCGCAGGAAACGGAAGTGCTCTCCAACCGGCACGACTTCGGAGATCGTCACCGCACGAAACAGCAGCCGTTCTACGACGTTGGAAACAGTCTCGAAAATGGTTTTCATTTTTCTCTCGGATGCAGCGGTAAAGCGCAGGCAGGCACGCGGCCCCTATCATTGAAGGAGTTCGTTGCCGAACAGCACCTTGTACAGAAGTGCGTAAAGGGATTGCTGTTCGGTGCCGACGTCGTTCCTGTGTGTGGGAAGCCGTTCAGAATCCTTGCCGGCTCCTTCTTGACTCAGGGACTCTGAGGCCCCTGCCACCACGTGTGGAGCGTTACTACTGAACGGCCATTTTGCATTCACTGTGTTGCCTCCTCTTTCGCCGTCTCCCTGGCACGATCCCAACGGCATCCATGCCTCTCGCCCAGTCCCGCCCGAAACCGCGCGCGATCCTCGGCGCTCATCTTCGCCCAGCGCTCTTCCATGCCCCGCTTCCACCGTCCTCCACCATGCCGGTGAAAACCACCAAACAGGATTTTGCTGAGAACAAGGAGTCCAAGCGCCTGCGCAAAGGTGATCGACTGCCAGCCGAAGATGGCAGGAACGAGCCAGTTCCAAAGCCGCTCCACTGCAACTCCGAATAACGCCAAACCCAACACAACAAAAGCCACGATTTTTACGACCTTCAGCAGCCTGTAGTTCCTCATCGCTTCACCTCAACACCCGCCCCGTACTGTTCCCTGATCTCTTTTAGCCGCTCCCGAAGTTGCAGTACTGCATAGCGCTTTCGAGAAAGCAGTGTATTCACGCTCACTCCCATCTCCTCTGACAACTCCTTAAAACTGCGGCCCTCGAACTCATGCGCGATAAACACCTCGCGCTGCTTCTCGGGCAGTTCTTCTATCGCATCTTCGAGCGCGTCGACCAGCACGTTCCGCGCGAAGATCGCGTCGGGACCGGCATTGGCCGAGGGCAGCAGGTCGCCAAGCGTCCGGTCTTCTCCTTCGCTCTCTGCGACCTCGTCCAAAGAGGTGGCCTTGCGCTTGCGAAAAAGATCCGTGATGCGATTTCGCGCCACCGTGAACAGCCACGCTGTGACCTGCTCTGCCGGCTTCAACAGCCGGTATGCTTCGATCAATTCGAAGAAGACGTCCTGAAGAATGTCCTCCACGTCCCCCGTATCGAGTACCCGGCTGCGAATAAAGCGACGCAGACGAGGTTCGTCTCGTTCCAAAGCCGCCACTATGGATCGGTCCTGCTCGGCAATAGTTCCATCCGGGCTATGCATCTGCTTCTCGCTCGACCTCGTGAGTGCACACCTGATCTAATAACGATTGGCGAGAACAAATATTGTGCAGGTCTCGTTGCCTCGGACATCAGGGCCCTGCCGTACCCTCGCGACGACATCATCACGGCATCGGCATCCTCCCATAAAAGACCACTGTTCTCAGGACCTCTTGCTGCTCGCCGGTTTGCCGCTTGCCGATGTGGCATGAAGGAGGGCCCCTAAATGGTCAGTTTTGTGGAGCCCACGAACGGACTTGGACCTGTGACCTGCTGATTACGAATCAGCTTTGGACACAGGACCCCCCAGCCGCCTGTAAACCTAAGTCGCTGTTTAACAATGACTTGCCCACGCGGAAGAGCGTCCCACCGGTTGTTGAGTTGTGCGTCCAAACCGGCCGTTTTAAGGGCGTATTGGTCAAATTTTGGTCACAGTGCGAAGGCCGGGTAAAGCCGAGCTACTCCTGTGCCCTGCTCCCCGGACCCTGGAGTGCACACGCCTTCGGAGAGCAGTATCCCGGGCCTCTGACTTCCTGGGCTCCAAGTCCACGGGTCAACCTTCGAAGAGACGCGAAGGTTTACATTAAGCCATCGGGTTATGAACCGCTCGGCTTTCTAGTCTTTGCGGCGCTGCAGGGTCGTACGTGGACCCGGTCCAAGCCATCGCTGATATGGTTGGGGCCGCCGAGCTGTGGCACCTTTACCGGAGTAATAATCGCCCGCCCGAAGCAGGTCCCGCATGGTGGAACAACCAGGGTGACCCGCTGCTCAATGCGCGACAGATGCGGCACGTGCTGGCCGAGTATCAGGTGTCCTAGGCCATCCCGGGATGTCCGCTTTGTATCGGTTAGGGCTTGGCTGCCGCTTCGTCGGAGGAGGGCGAGGTTTCCCAAAGAGGAACGGCTCCAACGTCGGCTGTGTTACCGCCTCGTACGAATCTTCCCGCGCTTGGTTCTTCATACACCAGGGTGCCGCAGTAAAACGTGCGTTGTAATGACCCGTTGTGCGGACGTGCTGCACCTTTCTGCTCATGGCATGATCATCGAGGCGCGTCGGGCGTCGCGTGCCCGGAAGCTGTCACCCCGACGCGCTGGTTCTTCGGGCACGGGTATAAATCCTCCAAGGCGAAAAGGAGCGCAGGCCAAGCCTCTGAGTCGAGCAATTTGGGATGCTGATCGACATAGGCAATGTAGAGGCTCGCCAGCGTGGTGACCTGCGCTTCCTCAACGCACGCAAGACCCGACCTCACGCGCAGTGCACCTACGAAGCCGCGAATGTAGGACTTGCAGCCCTCACCGTATATAAGAGTTTGGACATTCGAGCCCTAGTCTGATAAGTGCACAAGCCCTGACAAGCTCGGTACAGACCTGACGCAGGGTAACAGGCCTGGGCACCATGAACAAGGGCAAGGAGCATGGGAGCACGATCAGCAGAGCCGACACCAGCTACTTGATTTTGCTGGGCAGGGGTACGCATCCATCAGCGAAGGCAATAGGCCGGTCTCTTGTGATTTGGCGAAAATTTACGGGGATACCATCTATGTAGGCCATATTGACGCGGGCCATCGTCGCGGTAGCAGACGAGGCCGCTTTTACTTGCTCAGTCCACCACCGAACCGGGTGATCCTTGCTGGCGAACCGTTGCAGTTCCTCCTCCGGTATGAGGATGCGGGAGCTGATCTGACGAGGCTTGATGTGACGACTAGCGATTGAATAATCAAGGGACCGCGTGCTAATCGAGAGCATGGCGGCGGCGGTTTGCGGTCATGGAGCAGCTTTTCAAGTGTGGCAGGTTGGGCAGTGGTGGACATGTTTGACTCCTTAAGGGCCACTACCCAGCCGACCGCCTCACCCCGGATTATCAACCGCAGAAAGTTGCAAACCCTCGCACCTAGGCCCGTGGTCTGTTCAGCACGGCCATGGCTTCCAGGACCTCAGACTGCCGGAAGTGAGCGTACCGCACCGTCGAGGCGATGCTGGCATGACCGGGGGCCTCCTGCACCGCTTTGAGGTGGACACCTCTCTGCACCAACCGGTTGCAGAAGGTGTGCCGGTTGTCATGCCACCGGTAGTTCTTAATTCCGGCCTTCTTCAGCGCGGGCAGCCACCACTTCTTGTTTTCGGCCTTCGAGAAGACGGAATCATCTGGCAAGGCATCAGCTTTCCCGAGGTCCCGGTCACGCCGTGTTGCCCCCAGGCTTTGCAATGTCCGGAGAGCCTCGTACACATCGTCGATCATGTAGGCGTTCCTAGCCTTGCCGTTCTTCGTAACGCGCAGCCGCATGATGCGTCGCTCGAAATCCATGTCCGGCCACCGTAGGTTGTACTGCTCACCCTTCGCATCCCGCTCTTCATGGACACCTCAAACTCCAGCATCCGCTGAACGGCCTGCTTGCGTAGCTCTTCATGGCCAGCATGGTTGTCGATGTCCGCCTGCAACACGGCGCGGAGACGGTCCTCTTCGTCGTAAGAGAGGTAGCGTTCAATTCCCTCCCCGATCTTCTTCAGCGGCACATTGCCCGCCGGGTTGACCTCGACGAGGTCCTTTCTGTTCCCATGCTTGTACAGCATCGAGAAGGTGCCTCGGAGTTTATTGATGATCGCCTCGGCCAGTTCTCCCGGCTCGGTCCCATCGTACTTCGTCCGGTGTTTCTTGCGCTTCGCCAGGCCGCTCAGCCACTCTTCCATCTCGCTGGCCTTGATGCTGGCCGCTGGCCGATCCCCGGAGTATCCTTGATGCGCTTGATGCACTTCGGGGGTTCGCCTGATCGCGGTACTCCTTGGGGTTGGCTTTAACGTAGGTCGCGAACTCGCTGCACAGGTCGGCCACGGTCACCTCCCGAGTTTGGCTAGGCTCGGGTTCCGGGCCAGGTTAGCGGGCGTCTATCTTCGCACTGCTGGATAGGATGGCGTCTGGATTACGGCGCAATGTCCGAGCCTCTTCCACCCATTCAACCGCCGCCCTCCGATCGCCCCAAAACGTCTTCCGGACGAGCTTGCCCTCCCGGGTACGGTATCGTCCGCACCATACGCCCGGCTCCCGCTCATAGACTCCCCTGACTGCCTTCGGCGCACGTGGCGTAAAAAGTATCACCCGAAATATCACAGATTTGAAGGTTGATCCAAGCACCGCCCGGATGGGCTCTGTATCCCAAAATCCTATGTCAGCGTCGAGGCCTGTTGTGACACTTTGTGCCCGCAACCCTTGCAGTTCCTTGCAACGTTTACGCCCGAACGGCCCGAGGAGAACCTAGATGAACACAGGCTTTTCCTGCTTTCAACGTTCTCTTGCATTTACTTGCAATGCTGACTTCTAGCCTTTTAAGGCGTTGGTCCTGGGTTCGAACCCCAGCCCGCTCACCATATCTTCTTAGCATCTCCACCTTGCTTTACAGAACCTATCCACTCGAATGCCCAAGACAAAGAACCGTCTCGGGCATTCGAAGTTCTGCGTCACAATTCGATGGCGACAGTGCCCGCTGCGGTCCTCTGACCGCCCCTGTCCGTTTCCGGACACCGCATCACGGAAATGAACACCTGCGCTCCGGAAATAGCGCGAATTCACCTGAAAACCACCTAATTCGAGCCTTCGAGATGGCAGATGACGTGCTGTATCCACGGCGATGGATATCTCCCGCCCAGACCTTCGCCGGCGTAAACGGATGCGCGGCGTCGCGATCTCGCTTGCCGTGGTCGCCCTGCTCGGGCTCGCCGCCTTCTTTTTGCTGCGCCTGAAACCCGCCCTGCCCACCGTCGACGCCGCGGTCTGGACCGATGTCGTCAAACGCGGCGAGCTGCTGCGCCAGGTCCGCGGCCCCGGCACGCTCGTCCCCCGCGAGGACAGACTTCGTCTCATCCCCGCTGAAACGGAGGCGACCGTCGTGCGCCTCCGCGTGCTCCCCGGCGCGCACGTCGAGCCCGACACTGTGCTGATGGATCTCGTCGATCCGGCCCTGCAACAGGAGCTGCTCGACGCGCAGCTGCAGCTCAAAGCCGCCGGGGCCGACCTCCAGAACACGCGCGCCCACCTGCAAAGCGATCTCATGACGCAGCGCGCCGGGGCCGCCACCGTCGGCGCCGACCAACATCAGGCTCAGTTGCAGGCCCAGACCGACAAAAGCCTCTATGAGCTCGGCGTCATCAGCGGCCTGACCTATTCGGCCTCCAAGGGCAAGGCCGACGAGCTCGCGCAGCGCGACGACCTCGAGCGCCAGCGCCTGGACCTGAACGGCAAAACCATCACCACCGAGCTCGCCGTGCAGCAGGCCAAGGTGCAGCAGGCACAGGCCATGCTCGCCCTGCGCGAAAAGCAGGAATCGGCGCTCAGCGTGCGCGCCGGCATCGCGGGCGTGCTGGTTGATCTGCCGCACCAGGTTGGCGAGCACGTCGCCCCGGGGACAACCCTCGCCAAGGTCGTGCAGCCGGACCAGCTAAAAGCCGCGCTGAAGATCCCCGAAACCCAGGCGCGCGACATCCAGATCGGCCAACCCGCCGAGATCGACACGCATAACGGGATCATCGCCGGCAAGGTCACACGCATCGATCCGGCCGTGCAGAACGGCACGGTCACGGTGGACGCGGAGCTCGTCGGTCCCCTGCCGCAGGGCGCACGCCCGGACCTCTCCGTCGACGGGACGATCGATCTCGATCGCCTGCAGAACGTGCTCTACGTCGGCCGTCCTGCCTTCGGCAATGAGAACTCCACGGTCAGCCTCTTCCGCGTCTCGCCCGACGGCAAGGCCGCCACCCGCGTACCCGTGGAGGTCGGCCGCGCCTCGGTCAACAGCATTCAGGTGATCAAAGGGCTCTCCCCCGGCGATGCCGTCATTCTGTCCGACATGTCCCGCTGGGACGCTGTAGACAAGGTCCGCCTACCGTAGATAGCTCAAGAAACCAAGAAATCTAGCCTCGCCCATACCGGAGACCCACCGCATGACCGCCGCCGCCAACAGCCTGATCCATATCGAGCAACTCACCAAGATCTTCTTCACCGACGAGCTTGAAACCCATGCACTCTCCGGCGTGCACCTGTCCATCGCCCGCGGCGAGTACGTCGCCATGTCCGGCCCCTCCGGCTGCGGCAAATCGACGCTGCTCTCCATCCTCGGCCTGCTCGACACGCCCACCGGCGGCCAATACACGCTGAACGGCAAGGAGGTCGCGAACCTTAACTTCGGCGACCGCTCCCGCATCCGCAACCAGGAGATCGGCTTCATCTTTCAGAGCTTCAATCTCATCGGTGACCTCACCGTCTACGAGAACGTCGAGCTGCCGCTCACCTACCGCGCCGGTATGCCCAATGCGGAGCGCAAGGAGCGCGTGGGGCGCTCGCTCGAACGCGTCAACATGGCCCACCGTATGCGCCACTACCCCGCGCAGCTCTCCGGCGGCCAGCAGCAGCGTGTGGCGGTGGCCCGCGCGCTCGCCGGTTCACCCTCCATCCTGCTCGCCGATGAGCCCACGGGCAATCTCGACTCCAAAAACGGCGAGGCCGTCATGCGCCTGCTCGCCGAGCTGCACGCCGAAGGCGCGACCATCTGCATGGTCACCCATGACCCGCGCTTCGCCGCCCACGCCGAGCGGCAGGTTCACCTCTTCGACGGCAAGATCGTCGCCGAAGGCGAGCTGCAGCGCCTGCTCGCCGAACCCGAGAGAAATCCCTCCACCGTTACCGGGGTGAGCCGGGAAGACCGCAAGACCGCCTCGGAACTGAACGCATGATGGACATGACCCAACTCCGACAAGCCTTCCGCAGCCTGCGCGCCTCGCCTGCCTTTACGCTTACGGTTCTCGCAACGCTCGCCCTGGGCCTTGGCCTGAACACGGCCATCTTTACTGTCGTCGACAACGTCCTGCTGCGTCCGCTCGGCTACGGCGACGCCGACCGCATTGTGGCCATCCAGACGCACTTCAACGACGAAGGCCGCTCGACGCCCCGCCTAGGCGGCGACGATTACAACGATCTCGCTCGCGACGTCGGCGGCCTGGACGCCGCCGCGCACTATGCAAGCTATGACGCCGGCATAAACCTGCGCGGCGCCTCCTTTTACGTTCCCATCGCCGCCGTCAGCCCGCGGTTCATGCAAGTTCTAGGCGTCGAGCCGATCGCCGGCCGCCTCTTTCATCCCGCCGACCGCGCCGGGACCGACGTTCTACTCAGTGCCGGCTTCGCTCGCGACCACTTCGGCTCCGCCTCCGCGGCACTCGGTCAGCCGCTCACCTTTGAAGGCACGGTCTACACCGTGGCCGGCGTGCTGCCGGCACGCTTCTCCTTCCCGGACAAGACCGCTGTCTGGATCGAGGTGCCCGCCGAGCCCCGAATCGCCAACCGCACGGCCTACAACGACCGGGCGATCGCCCGCCGGCGTGCCGGCGTGTCCAACGCCCAGCTTGCCGCCGAACTCGCCACCTTCTCAACCCGCCTGCAGCGCAGCTTTGCTGAAGACCGCCACAAGAGCCTCGAAGCCGTTCCGCTGCAGGAGCAGATCGTCGGCGGCATCCGCCCCACACTGCACCTGCTCATGGCCTCTGTCGTGGTGCTGCTGCTGATCGTTGCGGCCAATCTCACCCACCTGCAACTGGTCCGCTCCACGCGTCAATTGCGCGCACTCACCATCCGCACCGCGCTGGGGGCCTCGCGCCGCGCCCTGGCCGCGCGCGCCCTCACCGAAACCGCCCTCCTCGCCGGAGCAGGCTCCCTCCTCGCGCTTACCTTGGCCGTGCCTGCGCTTCACCTGCTTATCTGGCTCGCCCCAACGGATATCCCGCGCCTCAACGAGATCCACCTCAACCTGGATGTCCTACTCTTTTCCGCGCTCGTCAGCTTCGCCGTCATGGTGCTCGCCACGCTGCTGCCGCTCTGGCGCTCCTGGCACGTCGACCCCGCCGCCGCACTCCGCGAGGACAGCGCCCGCGGCAGCGAATCGCGAAGTTCCCTGCGTCTGCGCAACGCGCTGATCGTCGCCGAAATCGCCCTCACCCTCACGCTCTCGGTGGCGGCCATCCTGCTCATGCGGCAGCTGGTCGCGCAGTCGCGCCAGG
This sequence comes from uncultured Bryocella sp., assembly GCA_964242585.1. Taxonomy (GTDB): domain Bacteria; phylum Acidobacteriota; class Terriglobia; order Terriglobales; family Acidobacteriaceae; genus Granulicella. Next base: position 12,648 of record CAXTBJ010000065.1, on the reverse strand, counting down.
ATCTCGGCTTCCAAGCCGACCATCTCCTCATCCTCGACACCCACGCCATCCTTGCCAGCCCTGAAGCGATTCCTTCGCCCGCTCCGCCCAAGGCTTCGTCCGCCGTCGTCGCCGCGCACACAGCCCGGCTGCACGCGCTGATCGAAGCCCGCCTCGCACGACTCGAGGCCACGCTCGCCACCATCTCCTCCATTCCCGGCGTGAGCTCCGCCGCCGCCGTCTATGGCGCCCCCATGTCCGGTGCCGGCAGCAATGTGGACTACGCCGTCAAGGGCCGCCAGGTTCTCGCCCCCGGGGCCACCGGCCTTCCCCACGCTGACCTGACTGAGATCACCCCCACCTTTCTCACAACGCTCGGCGTCCCGCTGCTGCGCGGCCGCGGCTTCACCGCGAACGATCGCCTGGGCAGCCCCAAGGTCCTGCTCATCAATGGCACGCTCGCACGCACAATGTTTCCCAACCAAGACCCGATCGGCCAGGGGATCGTCTGCGGCTTCGACAACAGCCCCAGCGACTTTGAAACCGTCATCGGCGTGGTCGGCGACATCCGCAGCGACTCTCCCGCTATTCCCGCCCAGCCCACGCTCTACCTACCCGCCGCGCAACACGCCGACTGGGCCGACGACATGCAGATCCTGGTTCGTGTGTCAGGGGTCCGCACGTTGCTGGCTCCCGCGGCGATGGCCGAAACCCTTCGCCAATCCCTTCACCGCTCGCACCCGGAGGTCGCCGTCGCGATCACCACCATGCGCGAGGAGGTCGGTGCGGTCCAGCGCCCCGAGGACTTCCGCACAGCGCTCTTCGGCCTCTTCGCCGCCGTCAGCCTGCTGCTCGCCGGCCTCGGCGTGTACGGCGTCACCGCCTACACCGTCGCGCAGCGGCGCTTCGAGTTCGGCCTCCGCATGGCCCTCGGCGCCACGCGCGAGCATCTGCTCACCTCCGTCCTCGGCAACGCCCTGCGGCTCGCCGGCGTGGGCGTCGCTGTCGGCGTCGTCCTGTCCCTAGGACTGGTGCGCTTTGTAGCGAGTGTCGTCGGGCGGCTGCCCGCCTTTGACCCCGTCGCCTATGCCCTGGCCGCGCTCGCCGTGCTGGCCATTGCGCTGCTGGCCACCGCCTTTCCCGCCCGCCGCGCCGCCTCCGTCGAGCCCATGACCGTCCTCCGCAACGAATAACTGACCGCCACTTCATCGAGGCACACCATGCTGACCGCCCTTTTTAGAGATTCGTTGCAAGACCTGCGCTTCGCCCTCCGCCAGTTCCGCCGCGCCCCCGGCTTCGCGGCTGTTGCGATTGCGACCCTGGCCCTCGCCATCGGTTGTGCCGCCGCGGTCTTCAGCGTGCTCGACGCCACGGTCGTCCGCCCGCTTCCCTACAACGAGCCTGACCGGATCGTGGATCTGCAAACCTACTCCCCGCGGGGCTATACGCAGCCGGCCTCCTGGCCGCAGTACCTTGACTACCGCCGAGAGAGCTCCAGCCTTCTCACGATCGCCGGCTACAACCCGAGTTCTGCAAATCTGCAAGCAGGAGGCAGTGCCTCGCCCGTACACGTCGTCGATGCCACGGACGGCTTCTTCAATGTGTTTGGCGTGGAGCCGTTGCTGGGCCGGACCTTTCTCCCCGGTGAAGAGCAAACCGGCCGCAACGAGGTCGTCGTGCTCAGCTACGAGCTCTGGCAGAGCGCCTTCGGCGGCCGGCCGAATGTACTCGGCTCGGCGATCCGCATCGACGGCGTTCCGAACACCGTGATCGGCATCATGCCCGCGGGTTTCCGCTTTCCGCTGACCTCGGTTGACGCGCTGTATCGCCCTTACCACGTCCCCCAAACCGTGCTGACCAGACGCGACAGTCACTTTTTGCCTCTGCTCGCTCGGCTGAAGCCTGGGGTAACGCTGTCGGTCGCGCAGGGCGGCCTGCAGCACCTCTTCGACGACCTCGGCCGCACCTACCCCAACGAAGCCGGCCGCCGCTTGAAGCTCCGCACGCTCACGGAGGCCACCCTCGGCAATACGGCTCCGGCACTGCGCACGCTCACCCTTGCCGTGCTGGGCGTGCTGCTCATCGGCTGCGTCAATATCGCCGGACTCCTGCTGGCGCGCGGCGTGAGCCGGGGTCGCGAGCTCAGCCTACGGTCTGCCCTCGGCGCAAATCGCTCGCGCATCGTCCGCCAGATCCTTGCTGAGGCGGCGATGCTTGCGCTGGCCGGCGCGGCGGCCGGCATCTTGCTTGCCGCCGCTCTGCTGCGGGCCATCCGCCAGCTGCTCATTCATTCACTCGCGCGCGGTGCCGAGGTCCACCTCAATCTCCCGGTGCTCGCCATCACTGTTCTGGTCGCGGTGGGATGTGCGCTCGCCGCCGGCGCCTATCCTTCCCTCCGTCTGTCTCGCGTGGCGCCGGCTCAGGCGCTTCGCTCCGGCGGCTCCGCGGGATCTTCACGAGCCCAAACTCGTGTGCGCGGCCTCTTCATCGCGATCCAGGTCGCCCTGGCACTTTGCCTTCTCGTCTGTTCCAGCCTCCTGTTGCGCAATTTGCATTCCTTGCGTGGCACGCAACTGGGCTTTTCTCCGCAAAATTTATTGACGACCGAACTTTATCTCACCGCCGAAAATTACAAAGACCGCGACCTGCTTGCCGCCTTCTACGCCCCGCTGCTCGACCGCGTACGCGCCATCCCGGGGGTCACGGGCGCGGGCGTGATCAATCTCGTGCCGATCTTGGAGTCGGGCAGCAACTCGGATGTGCAGATCGTCGGCGAACCCCCCGCCCCGCCCAATGAGGAAACCCTCGCCGAAAATCGTGTCCTGGTCCCTGGCACCCTGGAAACCTTCGGCGCCCGGCTGATTGCCGGCCGCATGCTCAGCAACTCACTCGATCGTGCGGACACACCCGTGGTGCTCACCGTCAATCAGGCCTTTGTCCGCAAATTCTTCTCACCCGGGGAAGATCCGGTGGGCCGCATCGTGAAATGGGGCCCGACGAACGTGCCCATCGTCGGGGTTACCTCCGACCTGCGGCAAAACCTCTACGGCCCGCCCCTCGCGGAGATGGACCTTTCCGCCGCGCAGATGCCGCCCGCGTACGCCAAAGACGAGTTGACTCGGCTGAACCTTGTCGTACGCTCCGCCGTTCCGCCTCAAAGCATCGTTCCGCAGCTGCGCGCCGCCCTCCATGCCACGGACGCTGCCATCCCCTTCCGCACACCCGAGACCATGAACGGCATCGTCGCCGAAACGCTTACCTTTGAGCGCCTCGAAGGCTGGCTCTTCGGCATCTTCGCCGCGCTCGCGCTCACCCTCTCGCTGGTCGGGATCTACGGCACTGTCTCGCATGAGGTCGAACTGCGTACCCGTGATATCGGTGTGCGCATGGCGCTCGGCTCCACGCGCGGCCGCGTTGCCGGCGGCATCCTCACCCGCATCAGCCTGCTGATGGCAGGCGGTCTGGCCGCCGGTTGGCTCCTCACCCTCGCGCTCCGCCGGGTGCTCGCCGCGGTCGTCGAGCTGCACGCCGCGCAGGACGCCATCCTGCTCCTCGCGATTACCGTGCTGCTCGGCCTCTGCGGGATCGCTGCGAGTCTTTGGCCCGCGCACCGCGCCTCCTCCATCAATCCCACCGAAGCCCTGCGGGCCGAGTAGCTCATACGCCGAGTAGCCCACGCCTGACACTCCCGGAGACCGCCATGCACAGCCTGCTGCAGGACCTACGCTTCGCGCTTCGCCAGTTCCGCCGCGCCCCCGGCTTCGTGGCCACCGCCGTGCTGACCCTCGCACTCGGCATCGGTGCCACCACGGCCATCTTCACGCTGGTGTACCAGGTCATCCTGCGGCCGCTGCCCGTCCCCCACCCGGAGCAGCTCTACAAGATAGGCAAGGAGAACCGCTGCTGCGTTCAGGGTGGCCTGCAGGGTGACTGGTCCATCTTCTCGTATGACTTCTACAAGACTCTGCGCGACGACACACCGTTCACAAGCGGCATCGCCGCCGTGCAGGCCGGTGCCGTAACCGTCAGCGCCCACCGTGCAGCACGGGCAAACGAGACCCGCAATAGCGAAACCCACAGCAGCCAAACCCGCAACAGCAAAACCCAGCCCAGCCAAACCCAACCTCTCTCGCTCCGCTTCATCTCCGGCAATTACTTCTCGGTACTCGGGGTCTCGGCTTACACCGGACGCCTGCTGGGCCCGGCGGACGATCGCGCAGGTGCCGATCCCGCCGCGGTGGTCAGCTACATGCTGTGGCAGACGGAATTTGCCGCCGATCCCGGCCTGGTGGGCAGCACCCTGCTGCTGAGCGGCCATCCGGTAACGGTCGTCGGTATCGCGGCGGCGAACTTCCTGGGGGAACGCAATGAGGCTAATCCCGTCGGGCTTTGGCTTCCCCTCGCGGGGGAACCGGTCGTACAGCCGGATAGTAATCTGCTGCAATTTCCTGCCTCGCACTGGCTCGATCTGCTGGTCCGCATCCCTCACAAGGAACAACTTCCGCAGGTGCAGCTTGCCTTGCAAGGTGGGGTGCGACGCTATATCGGAACGCATCCCGAGCTGGCCCCGCAGCCGGCCGGCGAGCAAGAGATCCGCAAAAGCACGACCGAACTCGTCTCCGCCCGCAGCGGCATTAACAGCCTTCGCGATCAGTACCAGGACGATCTTCGGTTGCTGCTGCTCATCACCGGCTTTGTGCTGCTGATTGCCTGTGCGAACCTCGCCAACCTCATGCTGGTCCGCGGCATGGCGCGGGCGGGCGAACTCGCCGTGCGCTGTGCCCTGGGCGCGCCGCGAGTCCGGCTCATTCGCCAAATGCTGGCCGAAGCCACACTGCTCGCCCTTGGCGGCGGTGCCGCGGCGCTGTTTGTCGCCTATGCCGGCACGCGCGCCATCCTCGCACTCGCGATGAAGGGTGTGGATGTCAGTCCGCTGGCCGCGTCGCCCTCCTTGCCCGTGCTCGGTTTCGCCCTGCTCATCTCCCTGCTCACCGGTGTTCTGTTCGGCATCGCGCCTGCCTGGATCGCCTCGCGCACCAACCCCATCGGCGCCCTGCGCGGAGCCAATCGAAGCACCGGTGCCGGCGCCCTGCCGCAAAAGGTTCTTGTCATCCTCCAGGCTGCCCTTTCGCTTGCCTTGCTCACCGGCGCCGGCCTGCTCATCTCCAGCCTGCGCCAGCTGGAACATCGCGACTTTCACTTCGAGCCGCGTGGCCGTTTGATCGTCTTCACCGATCTCCAAGCCGCGGGCTACACCTACAACAAACTGGCCGGGCTGTATGGGCGAATGGACGACACCTTTGCACGCCTTCCCGGGGTCGAAAACTTCGCATACGCCACCTACGGCCCCATGGCCTATAACAACTGGTCCTCAAGCCTATGGTTTCCTGCCCGGGAGAAGAATGGGAACGAATCAGCAAGTTATGTCGCTGCAAGCTCAGGCTATTTTTCAACCGTGGGCACGAAGACCCTGCTCGGCAGAGGCCTCTCCCGCGACGATACGGCGACGAGCCGGCACGTCGCCGTTGTGAACAAAACCTTCGCCGACAGATTTCTGCCCGGCAAACCACCGATCGGCGAACGCTTCGGCGCTGACCCGCGGCATCGGAGCGCCTACGAGATCGTGGGCGTCGTCGAAGACGCGGCCTACGGCAACCCGAAAGACCCTGCCGTGCCCATGTTCTTCACACCCATCACGCAGGCCATCACGTACACCAAACCGAGAGATATCTCGATTGAACAGGGCAAAGATTTTGCTACCAACCTCATCGTGCAGTTTCGCGGCGACCCGGCCGCGGCAGCCAATGGGGTCAGGGAAGCGCTGAAGGGGATCGACCCGGAAATCCCGGTCCTGCGCATCGTCCCGTACGGCGATCAGGTGGAGGCCAACTTCACGCAGGAAGAGCTGGTCGTGCGGCTGACCACGCTCTTCGGCCTGCTCGCGCTCGTGCTTGCCTCGTTGGGCCTCTACGGCGTGACCGCCTACACCGTCGCCAGGCGCACGGGCGAGATCGGCGTGCGCATGGCCCTGGGGGCAAGCCGCGCCCATGTGCTCGGGTTCATCCTGCGCGGCGCGCTCTCCCAGGCGCTGATCGGCCTCGCGCTCGGGGTACCGCTCAGCCTGCTCGCCGGCCGACTCCTGCAGCACTCGCTCTACCAGACGAACGGCTTTCAACCCGGGGTTCTGCTCGCGGTCACGCTGCTGCTGCTGGCCGCTGCCCTGCTCGCGGCGTTCGTCCCCGCACATCGTGCCTCCTCCATCAACCCCACCGAAGCCCTGCGGGCCGAGTAGCCCCAAACCTTAAGACCGAGAAGACCCGAGAAGACCGCCCGTGCCCAGCCCCATGCCCAGCTCCCTGCCCAGCTCCCTGCCCAGCCTCATCCACAGCCTGCTGCAAGACCTCCGCTTCGCCCTACGCCAACTCCGCCGCGCGCCCTTCTTTTCGGTCACCGTAATCCTTACCGTGGCCATCGCCATCGGTGCCACCGCCGCGCTCGCCGCGGTGCTCCGTGCCACGCTGCTCAGCACGCTGCCCTACCCGCAGCCGAACCGGCTGGTCGCCGTCAGCGACGAAAACCTGCGCGGCTTCCGCAGCAACGGCCTGGTCGGCGTTCCGCGCGCCGCCGACCTCGCCACGCTGCAGCAGGACGGAAAGCCTCTCTTCAGCCATGTCGCCGCGTTCTACGGCAACGCGGGCCAGCTCGCCCCAGGCGGTCAGCCGCCGCTATCCACGGTGGGCGCGGCCGTCTCCGGCAGCTTCTTCGCCACCCTGGGCGTCGACGCCCAGCTCGGCCGCACGCTCTCGCCGGCCGATGACGTGTATGGCACCGGGCTCGTCCTGGTGCTCAGCGATCATCTCTGGCGTACGGCCTTCGCCGCCGACCCGCATGTCATAGGCCGTTCGGTCCGCCTGGGCACCGATGGGGCCACCGTCATCGGTGTCATGCCCGCCCGCTTTGCTTTCCCGGCAGGCGCGGATCTCTGGTACCCCGCCCACCTCGCGGCCATGAACTTCGGCGGCTACCGCGGCGAGGGCACCCGCTTCGTGCAGGTGCTCGCCCGGCTTGCAGCCACCGCCACGCTGGATTCCGCGCGCGGGGGCACGGCCGTCCTGGCGCACCGCCTCGCGCTCACCTATCCCGCCACGGACGCCGATTGGGCCTTCCAGGTCACGCCTCTGCGTTCCAGTCTCTTCGGCCCGCTGCGCGGGGGCTTGCTGCTGCTCTCTGCCGCCGTCACCCTGATCCTCCTTGTCGTGGTCGTCAACATCGCCGGCCTGCAGCTGGCGCGCAACGCCCGGCGCGCGCCCGAGTTCGCCCTCCGCTCCGCCCTGGGCATCTCCCGCGGGCGCTTTCTCGCGCAGCTCGCCACCGAAAGCACCCTGCTCATCGGTCTCGGCAGCCTGTGCGGTCTGGCCCTGGCCTACGTGAGTCTGCACGTATTGCGATCCCGCTTTGCCTCCTCCGTCGTTCTGGTGGAGCAGCCCCACCTCGATCTGCCGGCCATCCTGCTTGTCTGCCTCCTCACCGGCCTTGTCACGCTGTTCTTGGCCGTCCTCGGCGCGGCACGCCGTCCGCTGCCGGGCGGGAGCGGCCGTACCGTCACATCCGGCAGCCGCCGCTTTGGACGCCTGTTCAGCGCGGCGCAGATTGCCCTTACCCTGGTGCTGCTGACCCTTTCGGCCACCGTGCTCAGCAGCCTGTATCGCCTGCTTGACACCGCTCTCGGCTTTGACACGGGCCACGTGCTCACCTGCAGCATCGATCTCGGCTGGACGGTCCAGGTCCCCGTACGGCATCGGCTCTACGAACAGGCCGAAGACGAAATCGCCCAGCTCCCGGGTGTGGCCTCCGTCGGCGCCACCAACGCGCTTCCCCTCACGGACTTCAGCGGCCGCGCCACCTTTGACATCGCCGGCCACGCGCCCACGCCGCAGCATGACGCCGTTGACGCCCAGGCGCGCAGCTTCAGCCCCGGCTACCTCCGCACCCTGCGCATCCCGCTGCTGGCGGGCCGGCCCTTGACAGCGCGCGATGCCGACCCCAACGCGCCGCCCGTCCTCGCCGTCAATCAGGCTTTCGCCCGCCGCTATTTCCCGGCGGAAGATCCTGTCGGGCAGCACCTCGTCAGCTCCGGTTACCTGCCCGGCAGCGTGCGCTCGAGCGAAATCGTCGCCGTCATCGCGGATGTGCACGGTACCGACGGTCAGCTCGACTCCCTGGCCCAGCCCGTCGTCTTCAGTCCTGAAGACGGCAGTTGGCCGCACATGCAGTTTGCCATCCGCTCCTCGCTGCCGGCCTCCGCGTTGGAGCCTCAAATCCGGCGTCTCGTCACCGGCCTGAACGCCACGGCCTCGGTCGGCCATTTCACCGAGCTTTCTTCCACGATCGAGCAATCGCTCGCGCCGCGCCGCTGGTACGCCGCCCTGTTCACCTCCATGGCCGCGGTCTCTGTCCTGCTGGTGATGCTCGGCATCTACGGCCTGGTCGCGTTTGACATCGCCGGACGCACCCGCGAGCTCGCCCTCCGCCTCGCGCTCGGGTCCACGCGCTCCGGCATCACACGCCTGCTGCTCCGGGAGTCGGCCACCCTGCTCGCCGCCGGTCTGGGCGTGGGACTGCTCGGCAGCCTCCTCGGCTCGCGCCTGCTCCACGCACTCAGCGCCGACCTCGTCGGGCCCATCTCAACGCTCCTGCTGCTCCCCACGATCGTGCTTCTAGCCATTGCGGTCCTGCTGGCCACCCTCCTCCCGGCACGCCGCGCGGCCGCCGTCGAACCCACCACCGCCCTACGCTCCGAGTAGCCGACTCCGAGTAGCCGACCCGAGTAGCCCCTGCCGCATAACCAGCCCCCCAAGAGTCAGGAGTCAGCCATGTCCCTCGCCTCCACCCTCACGCTCGATCTCCGCTATACCCTTCGCCAGCTCTGCCGCGCCCCCGCCTTTGCCCTGGGCGTTATCCTCATCCTGGCCCTCGGCATCGGCGCGAATACGGCCATGTTTACGGTGCTGCGGGCGACCTTGTTTCGTCCGCTGGCGTACCGTCAGCCGGGGCAACTGGTCAGCCTTAACACAGCCAACGCGGGCGGCGAGCCCGTGGCGAACTTTTTGCCCGATCTGCTCGCCTGGCGCGGACGGAGTCGAGGTCTGGCCGATCTTGCCTACTTCACCACAGACACGCTCACGCTCAACTCAGGCAAGGCGAAGATGGAGGTAATCGGTGTGGCTGCCGGCGCCAGCCTGTTCCAGACACTGGGCACACACCCGTTTCTCGGCCGCAGCTTCACGGCTGAGGAGCAGCAGCCCGGCCGGGAGCACGTGGTTGTCCTCAGCTACAGCGTATGGAAGGCGCAGTTCGGCGGCGATCCCGCCGTTCTTGGGCACATGGTGCGCCTTGATGACCAACTCGCCACGGTGATTGGGGTCATGCCGGGCGGCTTCGCCTTTCCTGCGGATAACGTAGGCAAACCGCAGATCTGGCAGCCTGCGCCGCTGGCTCCCGGTTCCCTTGCGCGCAACGGGAACAGCCTCGTCGCCTATGACGTAATTGCACGCCGCGATCCGCATACCTCCATCGAAGCGCTGACCCGGCAACTCTCCGCGATCCAGCATGACCTGCTTCCGCTGTACCCCTCGGGAAATGTCAGTCCGGACATGGCCCCGTCCCGGGTCGATGTCACCGTGTACCGCGACACCTTCTACGCCAAGCAACAGAAATCGACGTTGGCCCTCACCGCGGCCGTCAGTCTGTTGTGGCTTATTGCCTGCGCCGATGTTGCCGGCCTCAGCCTCGCTCGCGCCACCGCGCGTCGCCGCGAGGCTGCCGTGCGGTCCGCACTGGGCGCAACACGTTGGCGGCTCGCCCGGCAGCTCTTTACGGAAGCGTCCGTGCTCAGCCTGTGCGGTGGCACCCTCGGCCTCGCGTTGTCGTGTGCCGTGCTGAGCCTCTTCCAACACCGCCTGACACAGACCTTCGGACCGGGGCTGACCTTGCGGCCCGATGGACTGATCGTCTCCGCGCTACTCGCGCTCAGCCTGGTAAGTGCCTTGGCCTTCGGCGCAGGTCCCTCGCTGCTTGCGTCGAACAGCCCTCTAGGTTCTAGCTCTCTTGTTTCTAGTTTTCTAGGTTCGGCCCTACAGACAGATAGCGCCCAGGCCGGCATCGGTCGCGCTCAGTACCGGCTTGGGCGGCTGCTGGTGGTCGGCGAGCTTGCCCTTACGCTCTGCCTGCTTGTGGGCTGCGGGCTCCTGCTGCGAACCGTGTTTGCCTTGCGCCAGGTGCCGCTCGGCTTTCGTACTGACCACATCTTCTCCATCACGCCGCACCTTCCCCGCTACAAGTACAAAAATCTCGACTCCAACCTGCTGGTGTATCGACCCTTGGCCGCGCGGCTGCGGGCATTGCCGGGGGTCCAGTCGCTTGCAGTCACCAGCGTTGCTCCCCTCGCGGGCCGGTTCGACGTCAATTTCATGTTCTACGTGGGGGACAATCCCAACGACAACAAACTCACCCACACGCTGCAGGCCAAACTGCGCGCCGCCGGCCCGGAGCTCCAACAGGTGCTCGGGTTCCGCATGCTTAAGGGCCGCTTCTTCGACGCCTCCGACACCCCGACCTCGGGGCCTGCCGCCGTGGTAAATCGTGCCTTCGAGCGAACCTTCACACCGGCCGGCGGCGACATCAGCCGCTTCCATCTCGGCGGCGGTACACAGCGCCAATTCAAAATTGTCGGTGTGGTGGACGACTTTCACCAACAGGGCATCGCCGAGCCCGCTGTTCCGGAGATCGACCTGAACGCCGCGCAGATGCGTCCGACGGACCCCTTCTATCAGCCGACCCTCGAAGCCCACGCCGAAATCCTGCTCCGCTCCGACCGCGATCCCGGGAGCCTGCTCCCGGAACTTCGCCACGCCCTCGTCGAAACCAACCCCGACCTCGCCGGCGCGGAGATCGAAACCATGGACCAGATCGTTGAGGATGCCATGGGCAGCCAACTGCTGGCCGCGCACCTGCTTGAAACCCTCGGCGGCCTCGCTCTGCTCATCGCGTTAGCCAGCCTGTACAGCCTGCTCGCCTACCTCATCACGCTGCGCACCCGCGAGTTCGGCCTACGCCTCGCGCTCGGCGCGGAACGCGGCCAGATTCTCTCGCTCGTCCTGCGCGGCGCCGGTGCCCTTCTGCTGGCCGGCTCCGCCCTTGGTCTTGGGCTCTCCCTGGTCGCCGCCCGTCTGCTGCAAGGCTTTCTGTTCGGCGTTCCTCCGCACGATCCCCTCACCCTCGTGCTTGCCCCCACGCTTCTCCTTGCCGTCGGCCTGGCCGCGGCCTGGCTGCCCGCCCGCCGCGCCGCCCACCTCGAACCCCTCCAGGCCCTGCAAGCGCAGTGAATCGTCGAAACCCATCGTCGAAAGAACCCATTTAGGACCGAACAGCAAACCATATGACCCAGACAGATGAACTGATCCAACTCAAACACCTGGACCGCTCCTACCGGACCGGCCCCACCCAGACCTTCGTCCTCCGGCGCATCGACCTCACCTTCCGCAGGGGCGAGTTCGTGACCGTCATGGGCCCCTCCGGCGCGGGCAAATCGACCCTGCTCAACATCCTCGCCATGCTCGACGACGCCTGGACTGGCGAGTTCCTCTTCGACGGCACCGCCGTCGGGACCCTGCCGCGCAAGGGTCGCGCCGAGCTCGCCCGCCGCGAGATCGGGATGGTCTTTCAGAGCTACCACCTGCTCGACGACCTCACCGTCGCCGAAAACATCGACCTGCCGCTCTCCTACAAAAACATCCCCCGCGCCGAACGCCAGGCCATGGTCGCCGACACGCTCGACCGCTTTCAGATCGTTGGCAAAAAGGACCTGTTCCCGGCGCAGCTCTCCGGCGGCCAGCAACAGCTCGTCGGCATCGCGCGCGCCGTCATTCATAAACCCGCGTTATTGCTCGCCGACGAGCCCACCGGTAATCTCCACTCCGCCCAGGCTGCCGAGATCATGCAACTCTTCCGCAAGCTGAACGAGGAGGGCACCACGATCGTGCAGGTCTCGCACTCCCAGACCAACGCCGCCTACGGCACACGCACCCTTGAGCTCCGCGACGGCTGGTTGACGCTGGATACGGCCGCAGGCCCCACGAACTCGCACGATACAGCCCCGCACGATGCGGCACCGGCGGATACAGCTGGGAGCGGACTTCGATGAGACGTTCGTCCCTCGCCCGTCTCCCCGCACGGCTCGCGTGTGCGGCCGCTCTTCTTGGGCTGCACGCGCTGTCCCAGAACGCCGCACCCCGGAACACCGCACCCCAGAACACGGCACCCCCGAACGCGGCCTCCCAGCTCTTTGCCCAGTCCGCGCCGACCCTGCGGCTCGATCTGCCCCACTCGCGCAATCCGATCCAGGCATACCGGGCCGATCACGTCCCCGAGCCCAATCTCGCCAACTCGGCGCGGCTGGACACGTTGATTCACGAGGGCGTGCTGGTGCTCTCGCTGAACGATGCCATCGAGTTGGCGCTTGAAAACAATCTCGATCTCGCCATTGCGCGCTACAACCTGCCGATCGCGCAGGCCGACATCCTGCGCACGAAGGCGGGTGGCATCTTTCGCGGCGTCAATATCGGCGTGGTGCAAAATACGCCCGGCGGCGGTGTGGGCGGCTTCGGCGCG
>CAXTBJ010000064.1:14150-23722 GCA_964242585.1 uncultured Bryocella sp. | reverse complement strand
TAAGTTGTAAGTTGTAAGTTGTAAGTTGTAAGTTGTAAGTTGTAAGTTGTAAGTTTTGGTGTGGGGCTTGGAGGCTTGGTTTTTGGTTGTCTGTCCCGTTCGGTCTGTCGTTTGGGTTTGAGGTCTCCGGGGTTGAGTCTAAAACTTAGAACCTAAGACTTAGAACATGCAACTTATGCTGTTATGCGCTTGCCGCGGTTCTCCCTTCCAGGTCGAAGACCGTGGGGTCGGGGTTGGAGAAGAAGTGCCGGTGCAGGGCGCAGACGGCGCCGGGGACGTCTTCCTCGTTGATCATGAAGCTGAGATTGATCTCGCTGGCGCCCTGCGAGATCATGCGGACGTTGATGTGCGAGATGGCGCCGAAGAGCTGGCCGGCGATGCCGGCCTGGCCGCGAATGTCCTCGCCGACCAGGCAGACCAGCGCTTTGTTGCCCTCGAACTTGACGTCGGCCAACTTGCTGAGCTCGGCGGAGATGGCGGGCAGCGCCTCGCGCGAGTCGACCGTGACGGAGATGGAGACCTCGGAGGTGGAGACCATGTCGATGGCGCAGCCGTGCCTGTCGAAGGCGTCGAAGACGAGCTTGAGGAAGCCGTGGGCGAGCAACATGCGGCTGGCCACGATGTCGATGATGGTCAAGCCCTTTTTGACCGCGATGGATTTGAAGGCGCTGCCACAGGGAGGCGGCATGGCGGTGATGACCGTACCGCCGTTTTCGGCATTCCGGCTGTTCAGCACGCGCACCGGAATATTTTTCTGCACCGCGGGCAGGATGGTGGCCGGATGCAGCACCTTGGCGCCGAAGTAGGCGAGCTCGGCGGCCTCCTCAAAGCTGATGGTTTTCACACGCAGAGCGTCGGGGCAGAGGCGCGGATCGGTGGTCATGATGCCGTCCACGTCGGTCCAGATCTCGATGGCCCCGGCATGGAGACCGCCGCCGACGAGCGCGCCGGTGAAGTCCGAGCCACCGCGGCCGAGTGTGGTGGTGATGCCCTCCGAGGAGCCGATGAAGCCGCCCAGGACGGGAATCCGGCCGCGCTCGAGCAGGGGCAGGACATGGGTTTGGAGGGCCTGTTCGATGGCGGCCTGGTCCGGGGTGGCCTTGCCGTAGTGGGCATCGGTGAGGATGACGTCGCGGGCGTCGATATGGACGCTGGGCAGGTCTCTCTCGGCGAAGGCGGCGGTGACCATGACGCTCGAAAGCCGCTCGCCGTAGCTGACGATGAGGTCGGCCGTACGTGGGGTGAGCTCGCGGAGGATGGCGATGCCGCGGATGAGTTCATCGAGCGAATCGAAGGCATGGGTAATGTCCTCGTGCAGGGCGGTGCGCCGGGCAACGGAGGCGGCGGGGATGAGCGCGGCGGCGGTTTCGAGGTGCCGTGCGCGCAGGCGGCGAGCGATCTCGAGGGCGGCCTCGCGGTCGCCGCGGCCAGCCGATGCCGCCGCCGCGCAGGCGAGGAGTTGATCGGTCACCTTGCTCATGGCGGAGACGACGACGACGGGGCGGAGGCCGCGGTCGCGCCGGCCGGCGACGATGCGCGCCGTGCGCAGGATGGCGGGCGCGTCCTCGACCGAGGTGCCGCCGAACTTCATGACGACGATGTCGGGTCTTGGGGTGCTCACGCGCTCACCGGCTCGGTCGCAGGCTGCGGCAGGGGCGAAGGGGCCCCGAAGCGCATGGGCGGGAAGCGTTTGAAGTCAAGTTTGCCGAGCACGGCGAGCACCTCGGCGTTAAGCACGGCGGCCCCGGCGGCCCCGCGCACGGTATTGTGCGAAAGCACGACGAACTTCCAGTCCAGCAGCGGGCAGGGGCGCAGGCGGCCGACGGTGGCGGCCATGCCGTGGCCGCGGTTACGGTCCAGACGCGGTTGCGGACGGTCGGGTGCGGGCTCGAACTCGACCGGCTCGAGGGGCGCGGTGGGCAGCTTGACGCCGAGGAGCGAGGCGGTGGGGCCGAAGGGGCGAAACTGCTGCCAGGCCGAGAGAATCTGCTCGTAGGTCGCGGGGGTCTTGAGCTTAACGGAGAGGCAGACCGTATGGCCGTCCTCGACCGGCACCCGGTTGCAATGAGCGGAGATCCCGGCTGCGAGCGGCACCACCTGATTGTCCCCACCACCGTGGAGCGCGCCGAGTAGCCGGCGACTCTCCTCCTGCACCTTCTCTTCCTCGTTCTGAATGAAGGGAATGACGTTGCCGAGGATGTCCAGCGAGGGGACGCCGGGGTAGCCCGCGCCCGAGACGGCCTGCATGCTGGAGAGAAAGACGGCCTGGAGGCCGAAGCGGTCCTGAAGGGGCTTCAGGGCCATGACCGGGCCCATGACCGTGCAGTTTGGGTTGGTGACGATATAGCCGCCGGAGGGCTGACTCTTGGAGAGCTGACTTTCGGAGGACTGCATCGGTTGAGCTGCGCGGCGCGTGGCCTGGGTTTCGAGCAGATCCAGGTGATCGAGGTTGACCTCGGGAATAACCAGGGGGACGTCCGGAGCCATGCGGAAGGCGGAGGAGTTGGAGATGACCGCGCAGCCGGCCGCGGCGAACTGCGGCTCGAGTTGGCGCGCGACCGGGGTGTCGACGGAAGCGAAGATCACGCGCGGCAGCGGGGTGGTTGCGGCTTCGGGCGTGTTGGGCTGGAGGATCATGCGCCCGATGTGCGCGGGCAGGGGGGTGTCGAGCTTCCAGGCGCAGGCCTCGGCGTAGGATTTGCCGGTGCTGCGGTCGCTTGCGGCGAGCCAGGTGATGTTGAACCAAGGGTGGTAGGCGAGCAGCTGGATGAAGCGCTGACCCACCGTGCCCGTGGCGCCAAGAATACCGACGTCGCGCCGTTCCATGGGGAGAGTTTATCGCACCGCGTGGAGGGCAGGCTGTTCGTCGTCAGTCAACCACCTCCACGCGGCGTCGCCGCACCACGCGCGTGCCGCCGCCACCCCAGGCCATGAGCAGGCCGATGGCATGGATCAGAAACCACAGGCCGATGCCCTGATCGCCATAGATCCAAAACAGAATCAGGATGCGCGGAATCAGCAGGCCCACGGCGATCTGCACGAGATTCAGCGTGCTGGGCACATGGGTGGGCAGGCTGTGCTGCAGCCAGGCCACCAGCAGGCAAAGCCTGGGAAGAAACAGGGACAGCACAAGAAACCACAGGGGAAGGGTATGGGTGGCCAGCAGATCGTGTGGGAGTTGCATCAACGCCACCTTAAGTGGATGCAGGGCCCATTGTCCATGACATCTTTAGTGCATGGTGAAGGCGAACGCGGCCTCGGCCCTGCCGTGCACCGGGACAGTGACCTGGGTGTCCTGCTCGCCCAGTTTTTCATGCACCGCGGCGAGCGTGTAGGTGCCGGGCGGCAGGCCCGCGAGGCTGAAGCTGCCGTCCGGACCCGTGACCGTGAAGAATGCATTGGGCGCGACGTTGAGGAACGCGTTCATCCAGGGGTGGTTGTTGCAGCGGAGCGAGATCATCGGTTCCGGCGTGTTCATGCGGCGCACCTGGGGCTGCGCGCCGGGCCCTTGGGAGACGTCGAGGGCGGGGTTGTCGCCGAGGGTGATCGTATGGATGTTGTGCATGGTGGGGTCGGAGTTGGTGAAGGTAACGTCGCCGCCCTGCTGCACCGCCGCGACATGCGGAAGGAAGCGGCAACCCTTTTGATCGATCTTGACCGGGGCGCCGCCGGCGGGCGCGGAGGATGCGGGCAGGCCGGATTTGACGTAAATGTAGACGTTCGCGAGGCCGCCCTTACTGACCAGGTACTGCTCGGTGAGATTCTCGCCGGCGAGCGAACAGGCTGGGTCCATGGACATGTCGATCGGCACGCGCGCGGGTGGGGCACCCTTGAAGTGCACCGTACCGGCAATGCTGCCGGCGGTCGCGGGGTCGGCGGGCGTTGCCGCCGGGGCGGAAGCCGTGATTTTTGAAGGTGCGGCGGCTGCGGCATCGTTGCCTGCGGAGTGGGAACGGCAGCCCCCAAGCCCAAGGAGAGCGGCAACGAAGGCGGAGGTCACTGGACGTGCTTTGATCACATTGCCTTGGATGCAAGCGGACTGCAAGCGGACTACAGGGGGAAGGATCAGCGTCTATGCGGGGCGTAAGAGTCGAGGTGGGGGGCAGGGCAGAACGCTGCGGTCTGCCTGCCCGATCACCCTCTCCTACCCTCCGCGCTCGCTTGCAACCCTATTGCGTTACGGTTGTGATCCAACCTGCCAGGTCCATATTGGGCGTGTTGGCCACCGTGGTGTCCGCCGGGATGTTCACGTTCAGTTTCACGAAGAAGGGACGTCGAAAATCGGGTTTAAAGAGCCCCGTGGTGGAATCGGTATAGCTGTCGCCCGGCAGGTAGGCGGCAAAGAACAGGTACCAGGCGCCTTTTTCGTCCTGAACGACGGAGGGAACGCCGGGCGCGATCACCTGCGAGGCCACAAAGTTCGGCCACGCGGGCTTTTGCGCCTGCAGCAGGTACTGTACCTCTTCGTGATCCGGCTGGCCCCACACGCCGGCCGTGTCCAGCTTGAGGATTTTCTTGTAAGACGCTCCCCCCTGCGGCAGAAGGGTATCCGACCACGCGAGGCCGGTCTTGTAGTCCGGTTCATCGTAGGCGCCGGTGGAGTACGCCATGACGTATTTGCCGTCGATCTGCGTGATGTTGCCGGTTTCGATCAGTTTGAAGGCATTCGTGGCGTGATCCACGAAGAAGTATTCGGAGTTGAAGCCGCCGTTCGCGTCGTCGGGTTGCAGCAGGATGGTGGGATCGCCCGCGGCCACCTGTGTGGGCGACTCCATCAACTGCGCCACGATCCCATCATGGGCGGGTGCCGCCGTGGTCAGCCGTTTGCTGTAGATCAGGTACAGTTTGCCGTTGTCTTCAAAGTACTTGCCGTCGTAGTTCGCTTTGGTGGGTCGGGCGAAGGTGCCCACCAGAACCGTATCGGCTATCCAGGCGGTGGGGTAGTAGGGATCGGTGGCATGGGCGTGCACGATGACGTTCCAGTGCGATGCATTGGGATAGGTCGGATTTTTGACAAAGAGCGTGGTGGCCATCTGATACTGGCCGTACTGGTCCTGGTAGATGTTGTTGTTTTCGATCGTGTCCGTGATCGTGGTGCCCATGGCCTTGGCTTGCGCCTTCAGAGCGTCGCCGACCGTTACCGTGAACGGTATCTGGTTGAAGCAGGCGGCCGCGAGCTTTCCGGGACAGCTGAGGATCTCTTTGGTCGTGCCAGAGAATGCCTGCGGAAGGAACGGTTTCATCCACGGGGCGAGGTGGATTGGGTAAGGGTCGGAGAAGTAGCCCGTGTGGGTGGCCGTATCCACCGTCGTCATGGGTTGAATGGCCAATGTGGACGGTGCTGGGGAGGGCGTTGTGCTTTGTGCCGAAGCCGAAAAACCTGTTTCAAAAAGCGAGGCTGAAACCACCAAGGATGCAGACACAAGCTGCAACGTACGCGCAAAATTCATCAATGCTCCAATCGGCCGTGGGAGTGCAGGCCGCAGGTGTTGATACCCAAGATGGGTACGTAAGTTGCGTGCCGAGGTGGATGCGACAACGATTTGCGGGCGATGAGAAGCCGCCTCACCCTGTGTCGTTTATCGCCAGAGCGCAGGGGGGATGGAATTTGCCGGCGTTGCCGGGCAGGTCTACCAGAGGCATCTGGGGTAATGTTTGCGCATCTTTTCGTCGGCCGTGATCAGAGCGGACAGGCCGTTGGCTTTGGCCTGCGCGACGATCGTGCGATCGAACGGATCGCGCGTCCAACTCTCATCCAGGGCGACTTCGATGACGCGGGAGAAGGGTAGATCGCAGACACGGGCCTTCAACTCGCGCTCCATCTTGGAGCGGATATCGCGGGCGGTCAGCGTGATTCGCCGGATCTCGTACAGGTATTCCAGCTCCAGCAACACCACAGGCGAGACGAGCAGGTCAGCGGAGTTCAGGGCTTTTTTAGCGGGGGCGCTCAGGTTCTGGAGATTGCCCTCCAGAACCCAAACCAGGACGTGAGTGTCCACATAGGCGATCAAAGCTCGGCCCAGTCGCGCTCCCACTCCGCCGTCATCTCCGCCATCAGCTCTTCATTCGCACCGTCAAGCGATCCATGAGAGCCGTTGATGATTTTCATCGGCGTGATGCGGCTGAGCCGATCCGCCGCGACGGGCCGATCCGGGGTGACCGTAAATCCCGTTCCCTTATGGGTTACATGCACTTCGACACCGTTCATCGCCTGATGCACGAGGTCGAACAGGTTGCGCCGGAAGTCTGTGATCGTGATGTCCATGGAAGTAGTGTACATGATTGGGGAGGGCTTAGTGTACATCGCTGGTCGGAGAAGTACATAAATTCATCTCGCTGAGAGAAGGGACCTCCCGAGGCCGGCGAGCGGTGTATATCCTCGCCGGCATTTGGCGGACCTATAACGCGGCAATCACGGCTTCGCTGAAGGCCTTTGTGCCGGCCTGGCCGCCCACGTCGCGGGTGAGGGCTTTGCCCGCGGCATAGACGATTTCGAGCGCGGTCTGGACCTTCCCGGCGGTTTCGGTTTCGTTGATGTGGTGGAGCATGAGGATAGCGGACTGGAGCAGGGCGGTGGGGTTGGCCTTGTCCTGGCCGGCGATGTCGGGGGCGGAGCCGTGGACGGCTTCGAAGATGGCGCCGTCGACGCCGAGGTTCGCGCCCGGGACCAGACCGAGGCCGCCGACGAAGGCGGAGCAGAGATCGGAGAGGATGTCGCCGTAGAGGTTTTCGGTGAGGATGATGTCGTACTGGTAGGGATTCAGGACGAGCTGCATGCAGGTGTTGTCGACGATGTGCTCGGCATAGGTGATCTCGGGGTACTCGGCGGCGACGGCCTTACAGCAGCGCAGAAAGAGGCCATCGGAGAGCTTCATGATGTTGGCCTTATGGATGGCGTGGATTTTTTTGCGGCCATGCTTGCGGGCGTACTCGAAGGCGGCCTCCGCAATGCGTGTGGAGCCCTTTTGGGTAATGATTTTGACGCTCTGCGCAACCTCGGGCGAAGCCATGAACTCTATGCCGGCGTAGAGGTCCTCGGTGTTTTCACGAAAGATCACGAGGTCGATGTCCGGGTAGTTCGACTTCAGGCCGGGGAGCGATTTGATGGGGCGGAAGTTGGCATAGAGGTCGAACTTTTTGCGCAGCTGGACGTTGATGGAAGAAAAGCCTCCGCCGATGGGGGTGGTGACCGGGCCCTTGAGGGCGACCTTGTTTTCGAGAATGGAGATCATGAGGGCCTGCGGGATGTACTCGCCGGTCCTGGCGTAGGCATCAGCGCCGGCGTCAAAGCTGTGCCACTCGAAGTTGCAGCCGGTTCGATGGCCGGCGGCTTCAAGGATGGCGACGGTGGCCGCCGTTACTTCAGGACCGATGCCGTCGCCGGGAATGAGGGTGATTTTGTGGGTACGGGGCAAGGTGGTGGCTCCTCGTTGTAAGTGTTACGTTCTACGTGGTTTGTTGTTTGGTGTCGGTTTGTTGGTTCCGCTTGAGGAAGTTAGATAGGCCATTCAGCATACGGCCGATGTCCAGGGCGAGTATTTCAGCTTGGTCTAATTTTTCCTTGGAGACGTAGCCTAGTCTTCTTGCAACGAGTAGTTGCGTTTGCAGTTCAAAGTTGCTGCCCCGGGCGACGATGACGAACTGACGGAAGTCGCGGCGGGTTCGACGAGCCGAACCCTCGGCTAAATTGCTGGAGATGGATACCGCGGCTCGCCGCATTTGTGAGCTCAGACCGTAGGTCTCGTGTTTCGGGAAGTCGGAAGTTAACGTGTAGATCAGAAGCGTGAGATCCATGGAAGCCTGCCACACCCTCAGTTCACGAAACGACTTCGGCACAGACCCCTCACTTACACACGTAGAACGTACAACTTACAACTTAGAACCCGTCCCGCCACGTTGCTGTCCGGAGCCTCTTCCGCCGAGCAGCCCTTCGAGTTCGGCTTTGAATTCATTGACATCCTTGAAATCGCGGTAGACGCTGGCAAAGCGGATATAGGCGACGGAGTCGATCTCGCGGAGGCGGTTCATGATCTGTTCGCCGATGGCGGCGGTGGGGCGTTCGCGCTCGGGGCTGTCGACGACGTAGGTTTCCACGCTGTCGACGATGGCCTGCATCTGGGAGGCGGAGACGGCGCGCTTCTGGCAGGCGAGCATGAGGCCGTCGAGGACCTTTTGGCGGTCGAAGCGCTCGCGGCGGCCATCCTTTTTTACGACCATGTAGGGGATCTCGTCAAGGCGCTCATAGGTGGTGAAGCGTTTGGCGCAGCGCTCGCATTCGCGGCGGCGGCGAATGGAGTCGGCCTCCTTGCTCTCGCGGGAGTCGATGACTTTGTCCTGGGTGTAGCCGCAGTACGGGCATTTCATGCGGAAGTCGATTCTATGTTCGATTTTAGCTTGGATGGCGGCGAGGGGATCTCAGGCATGCGGGCTGGGGCTGCCGACGGAGGCGGCCGGTGCCTGGGGTTGTGCCGCGGCGTGCCGGGCCTGGCGCAGAGAGAGGCCGCCGCGCCGAGCCAGAAGCAACCCCGGAAGGATCACGCTGAAGGTGTTCACGCCAAGGGTGAGAAAACCGCACAGCGAGGCCGCCCGTGGAGGAACGCCGAAGAAGCCGTGGAACGCCGCCGCCAGCGCCGCGATCTGCGTGAACCAGCCGAGGACGGGCAGCTGCAACAAGGAGGCGCCCATGCTGGTAGCCATCAGCAGCATGATCGCGGGAGGGCCGAGCTGCGCCAGTTGCGGCGTGCCGGGCAGGCTGTGCGCGGCAAGCAAATACGACAGGGCGACAAGACCCCAAATCACGAGCGACCAGGCGAGTGTGCCGAGAAGGTGAGTCGCGGAACGCAGGGTGGCAAAACCCGCCTGCAGCTCCAGCAGCCGGTTGGCGAGGTTTGCGGAGAGCTTGGGCGAGAGGCGGGCGAAGCGGCGACGGGTCCAGGAGGCGAGACGGTCGCCGGCGGAGCGGATCAGGACGGCGAAGGCGAGCAGAAACAGCGTGGCGGCGGAGGCGAGGATGCCGGCGCGCGCAAAGGCCCCGTGGTGCGGTGCGGAACGGGGTACAAAGAGCAGCGTGAGGGAGAAAAGAATGGCTGTGGCGGCGAGATCAAAGGCGCGCTCCAGCGAGTAGACGGCGATCTGCAGGGCAATCGGTGTTGCCGTACGCCGCGCGATGAGGTAGGGCCGGGTAAGGTCGGCCACGCGGCCGAAGAGGGCGACCGCGGCGAAGCCGATGAACTGCGAAGGGATCAGGATGCGGGCAGGGGGGCGTTGCTCTGCAGGCATCAGCAGCGCCCAACGGGCGGCGCGCAGGCTGTTGGAAAGGTAGATCGCGAGGACCCCGAGGGCAAGGTAGGGCAGCGAGATGGCCTGCACGTCCGCGCGGAGGGTGGCCGCGGTGGGCTGGGCACCGATCTGGGCACCGGTCTGGGCACCGATCTGGGCACCGGCTTGGGCGACTGCGGTCAGGAGCAGGACTAGGAGCCGGACTGGAAGCCGGAAGACGGGGGAGCGAAGGCCCAAGCTCCGGCTTGGAGGGAAGGGCTTGGACCGGAGGGGCCTGGCTTGAAGACGCTTGA
>CAXTBJ010000064.1:0-14050 GCA_964242585.1 uncultured Bryocella sp. | reverse complement strand
GGCTAAATCTAGACGGGCTAAATCTGGGCCGGCTCAAGCTGGACCGGTTTACGGGCAAGTTGGGTGAGCTCGGACGAACTCGGCGCATGGGGGATCGGCGCATGGGGGATCGCAGGGCCTAGCGGGCCGCGCGTTCGCTCCGTTCCATTTCCAGCTTGCGGCGTTTGAACTCGGTCATAACGCGGACGACGTAGGCGCGGGTCTCGCGGAAGGGCGGAATGCCGCGATAGCGATCCACGGCGGCGGGGCCGGCATTGTAGGCGGCCAGCGCCAGCGCCAGATCGTTCTTGTAGTGGGTCAGCAGGAGGTCAAGATACGCGGTCCCGCCGGCGATGTTCTGCTCCGGCTGCAAGGGATCGAGCACGCCGAGTGAAAGGGCGGTAGCGGGCATGAGCTGCATGAGCCCCCTCGCGCCCACGCGTGAGACGGCCGCCGCGCGGCCGCCGCTTTCGGCGTGCACGATGCTGGCGAGCAGCGCCACGTCGATGTCGTGAGCGGCGCCGGCGCCCCGCAGCAGGGTAGGGAGATCGGACGGTTTGGGGGTTGCCGCGACCGGCTGTGGTGGTGCCGGCGGATCGGGCAGGTACTCCACGCCGGCCACGGCGCTCAAGGGCAGATCGACGTAGTTTGTGTCCTGCGGTGAAGCGGGCGTTTGGGGTGCGAGCAGATATTGGGGTGCGAGCAGATAGAGGCGTACGTGCGTGCTGTCGAGCGATTCTTGCCGGGTGCAGTCATAGGCGAAGCCGTTGCGGAGCGTGACGCGCTCCATGGCCTGGGCTGCCGACGTGCAGGTGAGGCTAACCAGCAGCAGGGCGAGCCATTGCGCGAGGCGCTGCCTGAGGTGTTGTACGAGGAATCGCGCGAGGTGTCTTGAAACGCGTCGTGAAACGCGTCGGGAGCGGCTCGGATGGGCTTGCGCGGGCACTGTCGTCAAGACTACCAGCGGACAGAAGAGGAGAGCGTCGGATTACGGGAGGTCAGGCGGACTTTTGGGGTACGGCGCGGGGGAGGTGTCGCCTTTTGGGACGGACGGACACTCAGGCCAGGACGGGTTCGGCAGCCAGCGCGGCTTCGATGGCCAGGGCTACGCCGTCCTCGTCGTTGGTACGGCCGACGGTCCAGCCGCGGGCCGCGGCCGTGGCCTTCAGCGCGGCGGGGGCGTTGCCCATCAGCACGGCCCCGCCCGCGGCTTCGAGCATGGGGACGTCGTTCCAGTTGTCGCCGATGGCGAGGACATCGGCCATCGTGCAGCCGCGCAGCGCCGTGAGGTGCCGGAGCGCGGAGGCTTTTGAGCAGCCGGCGGGCAGGATGTCGAGGATACTCAGGTTGCGGTCGGGGTAGGCGGTGCGGTGCAGGACGATCTCGCAGCCCGGCGGCTCGGGTTCGCCGACGCCGGCGACCGCCGGATGCCGGCGCAGCAGGGTCTCGGCAGCCTCCATCTGCATGACAGTGCCGCAGAGCATGGCCTGAATGGGTGCGTGGAGGTTGGGCGCATGGAGGTTGGGCGCTTGCGGGTCAGGTGCGGTGTCGGTGGCCTTGACGGCGGCAACCAGGGCGTGCTCGATGTTTTCGACGTGGGCGATATAGGGCTCGTTCGCGCGCATCCAGTTGCCGATGCTGTTGTGGAGGGCATTGCCGGGCTCGCAGACGAGGGCACCGCGGGTGTCGTCGCCATCGGGACCGACGCGGTCGTAGGTGAGCACAAAGGTGTCGCGCAGATCGCCCAGGGCGCGGCACAGCCAGAGCGCGGTGGCGGCGCTCATGTGGCGGCGCTGCAGCAGCTGCGAGCCGACCGTGCGAATGACGGTGCCGTTCGAGCTGATGAGCGCGCTTTGGCCGCGCAGCCCGAGTGCGCGGACGAGACGCATGGCGTACGCATGGCGGCGACCGGTGGCGATGACGATCTCGACCCCGCCCTCCTCGGCGGCGAGCAGGGCGGTGCGGTTGCGGTCGCTGATGCGGCCGTCGGAGCCGATCAGGGTGCCGTCCATGTCGATGGCGATGAGGCAGGGGCGCATCCTTTAAGGGTACCGGAGGATGGCGGCGACGGGGCAGAGCCGCATCACGGGTGTGTGATTCGTTTGTGTATTGCTTCCGCGACGGGCGTTTCCCATTGCTAATGAGCCCTGACGAACACCACGGCCCGGAGCGGCCGTGGGGGATGGGAAGGGTTTACTCTGCTTCGGCGAACCGGTCGATGAGAAACTCTCCAATGAGTTCGAGGGTGTTTGTAGAAGCCTCTAAGCGTCCAATGCTGCCCAGGAATCCATGGACCATCCCTTGCCATACATCGAGCCGAGCGTCGACGCCGGCTGCCACCGCCCGCTCCACCAGACGGCTCGAATCATCGAGCAAAACCTCATCAGTGCCGACATGGATTCGCATCGGCACGAGGCCTTTCAGATCGGCGTGGAGCGGAGAGGCGACCGGATCTTCCGGGTCCTGTCCAGCCAGGTAGGAACGCACCAGCTCCTCTATCTGGGGCCTAGTAAAGTATGGATCGGCAACAGAGCGTGTCGACCAGCTCTCTCCGGAGAAGGTCAAATCGGTCACCGGCGAGAGCGCCACTCCGCCGACGAGCGCTTCACTGCCGGAAGCACCTACCTTTGCAAGATGCACAAGCAAACCGATCGCAAGGTTGCCGCCGGCGGAGTCGCCGGTGATGGCGATCTTCGAGAAGCCTTGCCGGTTCAAACCGGCGTAGCAAGCCTGGACATCCTCCACGGCAGCAGGAAATGGATGCTCCGGCGCAAGCCGGTAGTCAGGCACAAATACCGCTACCCCCGCACTGGCAGCAATATGGCCTGCCAAATGGCAAAACGCCTGTGCGGAACCCCAATTGAACCAGCCGCCGTGGAGGTGCATGACGGCCTGAACGGGCCGCGGAGCTTGGGGCCGGCACCAGCATCCCGAAATACCACCGACACGGTCCGCCTCGTAGACTACGCCGTCAGGTGCGGCGACGCGCTCCATGATGGCGTTGTACGGAACGCGGGCTGCAATCCCCTGAAGCTTGCCTTTGTTGGGTTCGACGATGGTGCGCATGGCAGCCATCGCAGCCTGGTCTTCCGCGCTGCATGGATGCTGCACCCACCACGAAGATGTACTGTGATCTTCTTGAAGTATTTGCATGATGCTCCTCCTCTGTCTCTGGCGCCTGCGGACAGCTTTCACTTGACTAGACGTAAAGTAAAATAAAAGGGCTCATTATGTTTTACGCGCCGTTCCGGTAAGTTGGAGCATGGGAAAAACGAGGTCCAAAGCGGTCCCTCTCGGGAGACCCCGCAGCGAAGCGGCGGTCTCCCATGCCGCAATCATGGACGCCGTCTACGATTTGCTACAAGAAAAACCCGCTCGTGAGCTGACCATGGATGCGGTCGCGAAGCGAGCAGGTGTGGGGAAGCCGACACTCTATAAGTGGTGGTCCTCCAAGCCTGCCCTCATGATCGCCATGTTCCATGAGCGGTTTGGAGGCACCCTCGAAGTCCCCGAAACGACCACGGCGGAGGAGGCACTGCGGATAAGGGTGCGGCACCTGATCGGCCAATGCAATGGCCTGTTCGGAAAGGTGGTCGCCGATCTAATCGCGGAGGGCCAGGGGGATTCTGCGATCCTGGGAGATCTGTACGAGAGCCACATTCGCCTCAGACGAGCGTCCACCGCGGCCGACATCGAGCGTGGGATCGCATCGGGCGAGTTCGTGGCCGGCACAGACCCGGAGCTGCTGATGGATGCGATCTTTTCGCCGGTGTACCTGCGGCTTCTGCTCCGTCATCCCGCACTGACCGAGGAGTACGGGATGCGGGTGATCGATCAAGCCCTGCTGGGAAGGCGAACCGCTGGGCGGAGTCCTGGGCGGGGGAAGCAAACAGGTCCTTCGCTCAGCTTAGGATCGGTGTGGTGATTTGCATTGTCGTCAGCAACGCCCCGTGTTGTGGTGCGCAACGAGCTACTCCGCCTGGGGCAGCGCGGGGCGTCCGCGGACAAGCGTTCGGTTGCGGCGCAGCAGTAATACCAGAGCGCGCCGAAGATAGGAGGCGAGCAGCGGCATGGCGATCGCGGCGACAAGGCCCCAGACAATCAGCGCGTGCCACTCCCATTGCCAAATGTCGCGAAATAGGCGCAGGGGATGGTGGCTCAGGTGCTCGATCTGACGCCGGTTGAGCGGAAGTTGGCGGGTATGAAAGAGGTGGACGCCCAGCTCGATGAAGGGGATGAAGAGTAGTAGGTGAAGCGGCGCCATCGCCTGGGCCCCGATCTGCGAGGCGATCTGGTTGAGGCCGAAGGTCCAGGCGAACAGGATGACAAGAAGTGTGGTGAGGCCCACCGACGGATTGATTCCGAGAATGATACCCAAGGCCAGGCTCCATGCGAGACGACGAGGGGTGACCCCGCCGCGCAGTTGACGCAGGAGCGGGCGCAGAATCCTGCAGCGACAGAATTCGCGTACTGGCTCGGGTACAAGCACTGTGTGGTGGGATGCCGGCAGCGAGGACTCGGTTTGTAAAACCGATTCTGCGATTTACGTTTCGCGCGGGCGGTGCAGGTGTCATGGGCCGGGCTGGGCGAGTGGGCTGGGCGAGCGGGCTGGGCGAGCGGGCTGGGCGCCCGATCCGTTACGGCCGATCCGCTACGATGGAAGGGTATGCCGAAGATTGCTTTTCTTGAGTGCGCGCGTTGCGGGAACCAGGTTTCGGCGGAGGTGCCGCAGACCCTTTGCCCGCTGGATGCGGGGTCCCTGTATGTGCGGTACGACATGGTGGCGCTGAAGCGCACGGCGCGGCGCGAGGCACCGGCGGAGTATGCGGCGGGGTCGGCGGCGAGTTTGGGGATGTGGCGCTATCGCGATGTGCTGCCGGATGCGGTGCCGGTGACGCTGGGCGAAGGATGGACGCCGATGATCCAGTCGAAGCGCTATCCGGGTGTGCTGATCAAAGAGGAGGGCGCGAACCCGACGGGCACCTTCAAGGCGAGGGGGCTGGGGCTGGCGGTGACCATGGCCAGGCATTACGGCTTGCGGCATCTGGCGGTGCCTTCGGCGGGCAATGCGGCGGGGGCGCTGGCGGCGTATGCGGCGGCGGCGGGCATGGCAGCGCACCTTTTCATGCCGCTGGATGTGCCGCTGGCGAACTACCTGGAGGGCATCGTGTACGGAGCCGATGTGACGATGGTCGACGGGTTGATCTCGGACTGCGCGCGGATGGTGGCCGAGCGGGTGAAGCGGCAGCGCGAGACGGGTGTGGCGGCGGAGGATGTGTGGTTCGACATCTCCACGCTGAAGGAGCCGTTCCGCGTGGAGGGCAAGAAGACGATGGGCTATGAGCTTGTCGAGCAACTGGGGTGGACCTACCCGGATGCGGTGTTCTACCCGACCGGCGGCGGGGTGGGGCTGATCGGCATGTGGAAGGCGTTCGAGGAGATGGAAGAGTTGGGCTGGGTGACAGGCAAGCGGCCGCGCATGTACGCGCTGCAGGCCGCCGGCTGCGCGCCGGTGGCCAAGGCGTTTGCGGAAGGCAAAGATGTCAGCGAGTTTTATAACGGGGCGGAGACGTTTGCGTCCGGGTTGCGGGTGCCCAAGCCCTACGGCGATGCGATCATCCTGGAGATTCTACGGAAGTCGGGCGGCAAGGCCGTGAGTGCGAATGACGCGACGCTGCTGGCCTCGATCCTGGACTGGGCCAAGCAGGAGGGGATCTTTTTGTCGCCGGAAGGTGCGGCGGCGACGGCGGCGTACGACGCTCTGCTGGCCTCGGGGGAGATCCGGCGGGAGGAGCGGGTGGTGCTGTTCAACACCGGGGCCGGGTTGAAGTACACCGACACCGTGGCGGAGGCGATGCATCTGCGGCGTCCGGGGACGCTGCCGACCTCATTGCCGGTGGGCGGGATTATTACGCCGGTGTAGGTGTTTGTGATTCAGGAGTTCGGACGGACGGCGAACGCAGCGTACGCGGGGGCCGCGGAGTTTTGCAGCGTGCTTCGCGTGGCTCGCGTCCGCCGTTTTTTGACGTTACTTGCCGGTGGAGCAGGTTTTGCCCCCTACGCCATGGGCGCCGGCGGATTTGGCGGCGGCTTCGGTCATGTAGCGGCCGTGGGCGGTTTTGCCGTAGAAGCGGTCGCCGGGGCAGTGATAGACGCTGGAGTTGGTGTTGACCCAGACCTTGTCGGGGCCGCCGCCCGGGGCTTCCTGCGCGGCCGGCTTGGGCGCAGATCTGCTCGGCGCAGGGGTGCTTGGCGAGGTGGACGCCGGGGTCCCCGGTGCACTGCTCGGCGTTTGAGCGGGAAGCAGGGTGGTACAGACGAGCAGGGCGGCAGCGATGAATGAGAAGCGCTTCATTTTCGGGATTGAATCTCCTTACGCGGAGGGTTGAAAGCCAGCCGCGGGGTTGATGCTACCAGCAATGGGGGAGTGATCAGTGGGGAGAAGTGATCAGTGGGGAGAAGTGATCACGAGACCGCGATTTCATTGGAGGCTTCCGCGGCTGCGGCAGGGGAGAGCGCTGTGAGGACCAGGGCCGCGAGCAGGATCATGCCGCCGCCGAGGTAGGCCCAGCCGCCGAGACGGTCGCCCAGCAGGGCCACGCCGAGCACCGAGCCCATCAGGGGCTCGATATTGAGCAGCACCCCGGCCTGCGAGGCGGGCACGCGGGTCAGGCCCCAGTTCCACAGCAGGGTTGTGCTGGCGGTGCAGAGCAGACCGCTGGCGACCAGAGCCAGCCAGGCTTTGGCCGAGATGCCGTGCACCGGCGGCAGGCCCCAGAAGGGCGGTACCAAGACGGCCAGCATGAGGGTGCCGGCGAGCAGGCCGTAGGCGGAGACCGTAACGGAGCTGTGATGAGCCAGCAGGCGCTGGTTGCCTAGAATCCAGAAGAGGGCGATGACCATGGAGAGGACGACGAGCAGGTCGCCCATGAGCGAAGGTCCCGCGCCGGGCGAGGCTTCGCCGTGGCGGCCGCCGAAGACGATCAGTGCGGCGCCGGTGGTCGAAACAGTCAGCGCGGCCCAGCCGAGGCCGTGGAGGCGCTCGTGCGCGAACAGCGTGGCGCCGACCGCGAGCAGCACCGGCATGGTGCCGACCATGAGCGAGGCGTGCGAGACGGTGGTGAGCGAAAGCCCATAAAACTGCAGAAGAAACTGGAGGGGAATGCCCAGCAGAGACGCGACCAGGAGCAGTTGCCACTCGCGGCGGTTGAGCCCGGGGCGGTGGGTGAAGAAGATCGGCGTGAGTCCGAGCAGGGCGAAGGCAAAGCGGTAGAAGACCATCGCGCCGACGTTCATTTCGGCCAGCGCGATCTTGCCGAAGAAGAAGCCGCAGCCCCAGAACAGGCTGGCCAGCGCGCAGGCGGCAAAGCCCAGCGCGCGGCCTTTCCTGTTTTGTTCAAGTGAACTCACCAGACGCGGCAGTTCTGCGCGGGGGCCATGGGCGAACCCACCTTGCAGCCGAAGGCGCCTGCAAATCCGGGCTGGTTCACGATCGGACCGTTGGCGCGGAAGTGATCGGGTGAGTGCGGATCGGTGAAGACGCGCTGTCGCACGTCCGCCGGGCGAATGTTGTTGCACCAGTTCTGCGCCCAGGAGATGTAGAAGCGCTGCGGTCCAGTGTAGCCGTCGATCTTTGCGCCGGGATCGATGCCCGCTTGCCTGGCCCGCTCGAGATAGGCCAGATAGGCGAGCAGGAGACCGCCGTTGTCGGCGGTGTTTTCACCGAGCGTCAGCTTGCCGTTGACGTGCACATCGTCGACGGCGACGAAGCTGTTGTATTGCTTGACTAAACACCCGGTGCGCTCGTCAAAGTTCTTCTTATCGGACGGGGTCCACCAGTTGTCGAGGTTGCCCTGCGCGTCGAACTGCGCGCCCTCGTCGTCGAAGCCGTGCGTCAGCTCATGGCCGACCACGCCGCCGATGTGCCCGTAGTTCACGGCCAGATCGGCGTTCGGATCATAGAAGGCCGGCTGCAGGATACCCGCGGGGAAGTTGATGTTGTTCATGCTGGGGTCGTAGTAGGCGTTGATGGTCGGCGGGGTCATGATCCACTCCAGCCGATCGACCGGCTGGCCGATTTTAGCGAGCTCGCGATCATTTTCAAAGGCGGTGGCGCGCTGCTGGTTGCCGAAGGCGTCGGTAGCCGAGACTGTGAGATTGGAATAGTCGCGCCAATGCTCCGGATAGCCGATCTTGTCGGTGATGGCGGCGAGTTTTTCCCGGGCCCGCACCTTGGTGGCGGGGCTCATCCAGGTCAGCGTATCGATGTCGCGGTTCATGGCGGCCTCGATGTCGTGGACGATTTCAAGGGTCTTGGCCTTCTCATCGCCGGCAAAGTACCCTTGCACGTAGACCTGCCCGAGCGCCTCGCCCAGGGCGTTGTCCACGGTCTGCGAGCAGCGCTTCCAGCGCGGGCGCTGCTCGGGCTGGCCGTGCAGCTCGGTGCCGTAGAAGTGGAAATTTTCGGCGTCAAAGGCGGTCGGCAGGTTGCCCGCATAGGTTGTGAGCAGGTGGTAGCGCAGATAGGCGCGCAGGGTCTCGAGGCGGGCCGCGAAGATGGCGTTCGTCATCGCCGGGAAGAACTTGGGCGTGGCGACGTTCAGCGAGCTGATCTCGGGGGAGTGGACGGCTCCAAAGAACGGGGCGAAGGGAACGCCGTGGAGGTCGGATTCGAAGGCGGCCAGTGTTTCCGGGTGATAGATGGCGGCGGGGTCGCGCATCTCGGTGTTGGTCAGGGAGGCCTCGGCCAGCTTGGTTTCGAAGGCGAGGATGTCGCGGGCGTCGGCCGCGGCGCGGTCGGCGGGCTCGCCGGCCAGGGTAAGCATTTTGGCGATGTGATCGACGTACTGCCCTCGGAGCTGCTTGTCCTTATCGCCGGTGCGGGTGTAGTAGTCGCGCTCGGGCAGGCCCAGGCCGCCCTGCTGGACGACGGCGATCTGTTTCGAGGAATCCTTATAGTCCTGCATTTCGCCGTAGCTGAAGAAGACATCCACGCCGTAGCGCTGCAGCTCACCGGCAAAGTAGGGCAGGCCGGGCTTGCTGACGCGATCGGTCTGGTCCAGCAGGGATTGGAGGGGCGCGAGGCCCTTTCCCTCAATCAGCTCGGTGTTCATACAGGCGGCGTAGTCGTCGCCGATCTTCTGCTGGTTGGGGGTGCGGCTGGTGGTCTGGGCGGAAAACTTCGTCAAAATTCCCTGAAGCCGCTCGGTATTGACGTTGTAGAGGGCCTGGAACTGGCCGGCGCCGGTTTGGTCGCTCGGAATCGGATGGTTCGCGTCATAGTGGCCGCAGGCGAACCGGTAGAAGTCGTTGCAGGGGTCGGCTTGGGTATCGAGGGCGGAGGTGTCGAAGGAGGGGGTGAGCTGATAGTGCGGCACTGTGGGCGTCGCGGGCATGGTGGGCGTCGCGGGCACCGCAGGTCCGGAACCGGTGCCGGACTGCGCGGCGGCGAGCCGAGGGAGCAGAAGGACGAGCGCGGGGGCGGCAAGGGCAAGAGCGAGGCTGCGCCGGAACGGGCGGCAGCGGAGGACAGGCGACATGAGAGATCTCCGGCCCGCGTTCCGCTCTGCCGTGCGCAGGGCACAGTCGGTCGGCCGCGGTACAAGCTGTTACGCCGGCATCGGAAAGCGGGTTCCCCATGGCCGTGCGATCCATGGGAAGGCTTCCAATCGGCTAGACTAGAGCCTATAAGGAAAACGGAGCGGGAGGCGGGCCAATCTCCATGTCCTTTGTACTGTGTCTTCGGTCGTGGGTGCGCCGCGGCAGGCTGGGAGCGGCGGCGCTGCTGTTCGCTTCTGGAAGTTTCATCCCGGGTGTTCTGCTTTCGACGGCGTCCGCTCGCGCGGAAAAACCGCCTGTCCCCACGTTGCGCGTTCCGCTGGCCGAGCTCGGGTTTCCCGGCTATCAGATGGCCATGCTGCACGCGGGCGCGTCCATCGCTACGGTGCATTTGCTCGATAAGACGCATGTCCTGGTGACCTTTGGCCTGCGCTCCCTGGTGCCGCGGCTGCCGGGCGATGATGAGGGTGACTCCGACCGGCTGGTGGCCGGGGAGGTCATCGACCTGACCACGGGGAAGGTGCTGGCACGCACGGAGTGGCACCTACACGATCACGGCCGCTACCTTTGGAGCGCGGGCCAGGGCCTGTTTGTGCTGCGCAGCGGCCAGGAGCTTTCGTTGTTTGCCCCGCTGCGGGGGTTGGCGACCGGGACGTCGTTCCAGCGCGTTGCCCTGCCGCACCGGCCGGGGATACCGCAGCTGATTGAGAGCTCGCCCGACGGACGCATTTTGACCGTCCAGATGCAGCACCCGGAGGAGACGACCGACGGGGCCGAGGGCGACGAGCAGCCCAAACGCAAGCGCACCACCATTGAGTTTTACCGGCTGACGGTCGATCAGCCGGAGCGGCCCGTGTCGCTGAAGCCCGCGGGGGTGGTCGGCGCCCCAGGCTTTCTGCGCCTGGCGCTGGACGGCGACGGCTACCTGTGGGCCGAGGAGGACCACCGCAGCGTGTGGTCGGTGAGCTTCAACGAGTACGAGGGCAAGCCGCAGTCGCTGGCGGCGGTGCACAGCCTGTGCGCGCCCACGCTGCGGCTGCTGAGCCGCAGCCAGTTCGCGGCGGTCAGTTGCCGATCGGATCAAAGCCCGCAGCTGGCGGTTTACGGCTTCGACGGCCATGAGAACTGGGAGGAGCCGTTCGGCGAAACGCTGCAGGCACCCACGTTTTTAACCGCGCCCACGGCGGGCCGCTTCGCGTTCAGCCGCCTGTATGCCTCAAGCGGGAGTGAGACGAACGGCTCCGGCGGCGGCGCTCCGCTGGGGGAGGAGATCCGCGTCTACCAAAGCGAAAGCGGCGATCTGCTGCTGCACGTGCAGTGCGATCCGGTCGCGCGGACCGCGGAAAACTTCGATCTTTCTACCGACGGCCGGACGCTCGCGGTGCTGGGCAGCAAGACATTGGACCTGTACACGCTGCCGGAGCTGAGCGCGCGCGATCTGAAGGATCTGGCCGAAATTGAAGGGATGCGCCCCCCTGAGGCCCATGGACCGGTGGTGCTGCGGCGAATCACGCGGCCGATTCACGAAGGCGCACCGGAGGCGGAAGAGACCGCGAAGGGGGAAGAAGACGTGCCGGCGACGACCGCTGTGGAAGCCGCGCCGGCGGCGGCGGCCGCCCCGGGGACTGCGCCGGCCGCAGGAAGCCGCAATGTTCCCCCGGCTGCGAATTCTTCGGCTGCGAATTACCCTGCTGCGGGGGCGGGTAGCGGAGGAGCCGGTGCCGGAGCGGACCCGTCGCAAGCCGCTCCTGCGGGGGATGCGCCGCGGAAGCCGCCGACGCTGCTGAATCCGGGGGAGTCGCCGGAGGGCAAGCCTAAGAGCACGCCGCAATGAGGTTTGCCGTTCCTTCTCGATTTCGATTTAGGTTCTCGAATCGTCATTTCGGGTGCGTTATCCCCCTCGCCGCAAAGGAGTTCCTTTAATCCATGAAAGAGTCGCGCAGGAGTTTTCTCGGCAGGATGTCCATGGCTGCCGGCTCGGTGTTTAGCCGCGGAGTCTTTGGCCAGAGCCTGCCGCCTACTGCCGCTAGCCCGACCACGGTGCGGACCAGCAGCGGCCCCCTGCGCGGCGAGTCGATCGAGGGCGTGCGGATCTTCCGTGGGGTGCCGTTTGCCGAGCCGCCGGTCGGCGCGCTGCGCTTCCGGCCCCCCGTCAAGCTGAAACCATCGAGCGAACCCAGGGCCGCGATCCATTTTGCGGCCGCTTCTCTGCAAGAGGCCCAGGGCGCGGTGGAGGGCAGTGAGGACTGCCTCTACCTGAACGTGTGGGCCCCGGCCGAGGCCAAAGGAGCGCCGGTCTTTGTATGGATTCACGGCGGCGGCTTCACCGGCGGGACGTCGTTTTCGCCGGAGCAGGATGGACGCACGTTCGCGCGGGCGGGCGTGGTCTGCATTACCGTGGCGTACCGGCTGGGAGTCTTCGGGTTTCTGGATATGGCGCCGCTGCTGGGTGCGAGCTATGCGGGTTCGGCAAACCATGCGCTGCGCGATCTGGTGCTGGCGCTCGATTGGGTGCGGGAGAATGTTGCCGCCTTCGGGGGCGATCCGGGACGTGTGACGATCGGGGGTGAGTCCGCGGGCGCGAAGCTGACGGATACGCTGCTTGCCATACCCGCGGCTGCCTCGCTGTTTCAGCAGGCCATCTCCGAGAGCGGCGGGGGTGACCGGGTCTCGCCGCCGCCGGTGGCGGCGAGGACCGCCGAGGGGTTCGGCAAGACGTGGAGCGGGCGTGCGGGAACGGGGTTCGGCAGCCTGCTTACGGCACCGGCCGCGTCGATCCTGGAGGCGCAGGTGGAGTTCCTCGCGACTTGGCCGGTAAAATACCCGCTCCGCCCTGAGATCGAACCCGGGTTTTTGCCGGGGTTGCCGCCGGCGCTGATCGGTGCCGGTTCGGCACGCGGGAAACGCCTGCTGATCGGCACCAATCGCGATGAGAGCGCCCTGTTCGTTGGCCCGGAACCGAAACAGGACCCCGGTCCCGGCGAGCTTGGGAATTTGTCTTCAGCGCAGTTCGAGCCTGTATTGCAGCGATACAGCATGGTGTACCCGCAGATGACACCCGCGGCGCGGCGTATTCGCGCGCTGACGGCGGAAGAGTACTGGATACCCTCCATCCGTGTGGCGGACGCGCAGGCGAGTGCCGGGAGCGAGACCTGGATGTATCGGCTGGATTTTGCGGAGGCGAGCGGGCGGTTGCGGGGTTTTGCCTACCATTCACTTGATGTGGGGCTGGTGTGGGATAAACCGAACATGGGGATCGCGCAGGCGGAGGCCGAAGCGGCGCTTGCCCGGCAGATGCACACGGCCTGGGTCGCGTTCATCTCCGGCGAGACACCCTCGGCACCGGGATTGCCGCAGTGGCCCAGGTATGACACGACGCGTAGAGCGACGATGGTTTTTGACGTGCAGAGCCGGATCGAGGATAGGCCGCAGGAGGCGGAGCGACGGCTCTGGGATGGATTGCTGTAGCGAACATTGATAGGGAAAAGGCGTATCAGGCCGGTTTTTGGGACTGGTCCGTTCAGAAAGACATGGAGGATTGTCATTCCGCTGTATGGAGGAGGAACCTGCTTTTCCTTCCCCCTTGCAGGTGATTGGAGAAAAAGCAGATCCCTCCACTGCGTTACGGGATGACAAATCTGTCAAAGCCGGAGATGCGCCTAAAGCTGGAGATGGGCCTAAACCTAGATCTTGTAGCGGGAAACGTTGCGGCTAAGCGGCCTTGGTGGCCAGGGTCTTGAGGCGGGCGTTCAGGCGACCCTTATAGCGGCTGGCGGTGTTTTTGTGCAGCACACCCTTTTGCACGCTCTTGTCCAGGATGGAGACGGTGGCGCGGTACTGGGTGGCGGCGGATTCGGCGTTGCCGCCTACGAGGGCCTCACGCATAGCGCGCAGGGAGCCGCGGAGCTTGCTGCGGTTCGAGCGGTTGACCGCCGTGCGGGTGATAGTTTGACGAGCGCGCTTCAGGGATGAAACATGATTTGCCATGGAAAACTCTCTTTGTACCCGAATACGGGGGAATGGGTGCAGACCGGGCGCTGGTGCGGACACAGCACGGGCCGCATCTCCTGCAACCTTATGATTCTAGGCGAGGCGCCGGTGGGGGTCAAGCCAGGATGGTTTCTACCTGTGCGACCACGGCGTACAACCGATCAGCAACCATGCAATGAACGGATGCCGTACATGAACCGTTTGAGGGTTTCTCCTGTGTGTCATCGCGGATGGTCGAAATTCTCGATGTAAACGGCGATGGAGATTGCGATGGGTGCCCCGCAACAGCCATAAATTAGTGCCGAACTGTCGTGCATGTGCCATGGTCTCAGACTGTTAAAGGACGCAAGGACATTTTCCAAATGCCGGAATGCAGGGTGATTGAGCTATCCCGTTGAAGAACGGTCGAACAGCAGATTCCCTTCGGGAACGACAGAAAGAAAAGCAAGGGCAAAGGCGAACAGCAGGTTCCCTTCGGGAATGACAGAAAGAAAAGCAAGGGCAAAGGCAAACGCAGATTCCC
>CAXTBJ010000063.1:0-23756 GCA_964242585.1 uncultured Bryocella sp. | reverse complement strand
GATCGTCAGCCATAGATCGTCAGCCATAGATCGAGGGGTAGGCCATCCAAATCAAGCCGAACGGTACAGACCTAACCTGTTTATTGAGGGTACTTTGTGCCCAAAGTACCCCCCCCGGGGGGAGGGGGGAGGGTAAGAGGTCTCGACCAAGGCACATGGCGGCACAAACCTACCGCGAGATGCCTTCCAGCGACGAGCTTTCAAAATGTGCCACACTCAGGCACTGAACTGTCCAATCAGGTTGTAGACAGGTATTTACGAGAGATGAGAATCGGCGTCGATCTCGGAGGCACCAAGACGGAGGCTCTGGCGATGGATGACCGGGGCATTGAGCTTGATCGCTTGCGGGTTCCCACCATCCGGGAAGATTACGGAGCGACCCTCCACACAATCACCTCGCTGGTTCTCGAACTTGAAGCCAGGACCGGCAGTCGCGGCAGTGTGGGCGTAGGTATTCCTGGGACCGTCACCTACCCCTCGGGACGGGTGAAAAACGCAAATTCCATTTGGTTGAACGGTAAGCCGCTGGAACAGGATCTAAGCCTACAGCTTGGCCGCGAGGTGCGCTGCGCCAACGATGCCAACTGCTTCACCGTGAGTGAAGCGACTGACGGCTCGGCAAGGGGTTTTGCCGTGGTCTTTGGCGTCATCCTCGGGACAGGCTGTGGCGGCGGTGTTGCGGTAAATGGGCAACTCCTGAGCGGCTCGAACGGCATCGCGGGCGAGTGGGGACATATCCCACTGCCGTGGAGGACACAGGAGGAGACGCCAGGTCCGCCTTGCTACTGCGGACGGACGGGCTGTATGGAAACTTGGGTGTCGGGGCCCGGCTTCGAGGCGGACTATGTCAGGCAAACGGACCGTATACTCTCCGCGAAGGAGATCGTTGCACGAGCCATGCGCGGAGACCCCGAGGCAGCCGCCGCTCTGACCCGTTTGGAGGATCGCCTGGCCCGTGGTCTCGCCGTGGTGGCAGACGTGCTCGACCCTGACGCCATTGTCCTCGGGGGCGGCCTTTCGCAGATCGAGCAACTCTATAACGGCTCTCTGGAGCGGCAGATGAATGCCCATATATTTGGAGGGAACGGCCGCACGCCGATTCTCAAAAATGCATTCGGAGATTCAAGCGGTGTACGCGGAGCCGCTTGGCTTTGGCCTGCCGAGCGCTGATCCGCACGACTCCGACGCTGCTCATACCACTGTCATTTGCTTCCTCCTCTAGGCACCTTGCTCGTACACTGATGCGGCCAGTAAACCTCCGAACAACCGATCATGGCTTCCAAAGTACGTCGT
Organism: uncultured Bryocella sp.; assembly: GCA_964242585.1. Lineage (GTDB taxonomy): Bacteria > Acidobacteriota > Terriglobia > Terriglobales > Acidobacteriaceae > Granulicella. The sequence continues at coordinate 22,463 of CAXTBJ010000063.1, read as the reverse complement.
TTGCTTCTCTATCTTTGGCTAATAGCTTTGCTTGCCCCGTGCAGTGGGACCCCTTGCGGGTTTGCACAACAGATTCCCGTTCCGCAGCAGGCACGACATGGCTCCCGGTCTGGCGAAGAGCACGACGATGCCGGCCGCTCTACCCATGATGCCGGGCTGTATGCGCTGCCACATGAGCGATGTGCAGGCGGCTGACCCGGGAACACAAAACCACTTCAGTGGATTACCTTTCCTGCACGGCGGCATCACCTGCGAGCAGTGCCATGGCGACTCCGCTGCCCATGTGGCCAGCCGCGGGAAGCAGCTGATCCTCAATCCCACGAAGCTGGAGCCGGCGGCTCGCGACTCGGTGTGCATTAACTGCCACCTGGAAGGCGATACTAGCGTCGAGCATAAAGGACACTCAGTACTGGATTACCGCGTGGGTGAACGTATCACCGATGAGGTGACCTATTTCGTGCTCTGGGGCGGGAACAGCACCGACCGCAGCGTGAGCGAAGTCGAAGAGCTGAATGACAGTCGCTGCAAGCGTGCAAGTGGCACAAAGATGTCATGCATGAGCTGCCACGACCCGCATGACTTACCCACCCCCGAGGCGCGCGTGGCGTTTATCGCGGCAATTGCCTTGGCTGCCACAGTCAGCCGAGCTTCGCTGCGTCGCACTTCTCTGCAACCCCCGACTGCACCAGCTGCCATATGCCTCGTACCGGGGGCCCAGGACACGCCCATGTAGCGTGGACAGATCACCGCATCCGGCGGGAGCCGCAGGCATCGCTGCCCGCTGGCACAGGGGGCGTCGGCCGCGGAGCTAACCTCGATTCTAGAAGACGCTGGCGTCACTTCCCGCGACCTTGCGCTGGCCTACTACAAACTTCTGCTCAAGGGGCAGACCGGCTTTGCACCGAAGGCTTGAACAATGCTGAACAGTGCCGTTGTAGCGGATCGGACCGATCTCGCAACCTTGGTGGCGCTTGGATACATGAATCAAATGGGAGGTCGCACCAAGCCGGCGATCGCGCTGTACCAGAGCGCACTTCAATTGAATCCGAACGATCTGGAAGCCGCCAACAATCTTGGCACGTTGCTGGTGCAATCCGGCCGGATTACCGAGGCCCGAGATGTGTGGCAACGAAGTTTCGCGCGCAACGGCAATGTGGAAAGCCTCGGCGTGAACCTCTCGATCGCCCTGTGCCAAACCGGGGATCGCCGGGCGGCTGAGGCAACGCTGGAGCAGGTTCTGCACTTCAATCCCGATGTCCTGTTAGCTCGTCAACGGCTCTCCGCCCTGCGCTCTGGCAACGAGGTTTGCCCAACTCCCTAAGGCTAAATGCTGCCTTGTTGCTGCAGATCCGCATGCAGGACCTCAGCCGGAAGGAGGCGCGATCTTGATCCGTGAAACGAGAAATACGCAACTACCAGATAACATCCGAGGGGAACTACGAAGCCGACTGCCATGCTATGCGCACGCTCGGCCACCCAGCCCAGCAATGGAGTGATCGCGGCGCCTCCGATGATGGCCATGACCAGCACCGAAGCGCCAAGGGTTGTATTGGGCTCGAGACCCTTTAGGCCGAGTGCGAAGATGGTTGGATACATCAGGGACATACAGAAACTCGTCGACATCAAGGCCCATAGGCCGATCCACCCAGGCAGGCCGATTGCCACGGTCAGCAGTGCTACACTCGCGAGCGCAAGGACGCCCATGAGCACGTTGGGCCGGATGTACTGCATCAGGTACGTGGAGGTAAACCTCCCCAACGCAAACAACATCAGCGTTCCGCTGAGAAAATAGCCCGCCACCTTTTCCGGTTGATGTGTGTACTCCTCGACGTACTGGATTAGGAAGCTCCAGGTGCCGACCTGCGCCCCCACATAAAAGAATTGCGCAATCACGGCCCAGACGAAATGCGGCACGCGCAGCAAATTGCCCATCGTGTCACGCCTGAACGTCGACGCCTGGGCTGCGTCGGCAGGCGGCGGCGGAAAACGGACACGCATAAGGCAAACTGCGAACAGCAGCACCAGGACACCCAGCGCGAGGTACGGTGCAATCACGCGCAGCGTTTCATGGTGCAAGAAGGTGTTGTACTGGCTGGAGTTCTTCATGGTTTGCACCTGCTCTGCCGTAGGCTCAATGCCGGAGAAGATGAACACTGTTCCGATCAGGGCGCCGGCGATTGTACCCGGCGGATTAAACGATTGAGCCAGGTTAAGTCGTCTTGCCGAAGTTTCCGGATCGCCCAATTGCGTGATGAACGACGCACCGCCGGTCTCCAAGAATGCCAGCCCTGCGGCAATTACAAACAGCGCAAGCAGAAAAAAGCCGTAGCGATTGGTCTCCGCAGCCGGCCAGAACAGAAAACAACCCAGGGCATACAACAGCAGTCCAGAGACCAGCCCAATGCGGTAGCCGAAACGGCGCAGAACAAAGGCGGCAGGCATGGACACACAGAAATAGCCGAAGTAGAAGGCAGATTGCACCAAACCGGCTTCCAGGCGTGAGATCTGAAACGATTTCATGAACTGCCGTATCAGCACATCGTTGAGATTGTTCGGCATGGCCCAAAGAAAGAACAGCGCGGTCACCATAAGAAAAGGGACACGATAGTTCGGATCAAATAGCGGAATCCGTCTTCCGGAGGAAGTCAATCTCTCAATTTTCGTTTCTTCCATCGGTATGCGCACGGAACCCTCTGTGGACCAAAATAGATGATGATCATCCCTCAATCACACACGCTGCGGGATGTTGCCCAGGGTACAGCGATCATTTAAAAAGCAACAATAATGCGCTCACGAATGCGCTCACGGCCGCACGGCTAGCCGTGCGCCATGCTGTTCCTGCTCATCGTGCAGTTCTTTCTCAAGCCGCAGAAATTTTTGATTCGCGGCATCGGCGCGAACGCGGTCGCCCAGGGTTCGATAGACCTGCGCCAACAGGCTCTGCACCGAAGGTTCGCGTGGTGCGGCCTTTTCGGCTGACTCGAGATCAGGAAGCGCGTCCGCTGCTTTGCCTGATCGGAGCAACAGGCGCGCGCGTTCGGCATGCGCTTGCGCCAAGAAGGGACACTGCTCCAGGGCGATGTTGACCTCCGCAAGACCTGTTATTGGCGATTCGCCCAGTTCATCGAGCGAGTTAGCCAGCTTCCAGTGTGCGGCGCAGTTGCGGGGTTGTTGGGCAAGCAGCGCCTTGTAGATGTCGCGTGCGTTGACCCAGTCTCCCCTATTCCAGTAAAGGTCCGCGAGATGCTCCATGGGGCCTGGGTCATTAGGGGCCGCTGCGATCGCCTGCTTGTAGGCGTCTATTGCACCTGGCGTATTCTGCATGCTTTCCATGATCTCGCCGGCCATCTGATGTGCCAGGGACGTCGAAGCATCAATGGCTTGCACCTGAGAGAAGGCGGCTTGCGAGAGTTGGAGGTGAAGCTTGCCCAGCAAGTACCATGCTTCCTGATCCTTGGGGTTCGCCGCAACGATGCGCTCAAACTCAGCAACCGCCTCCGGCAGGCGGTTCAGGCCGATAAGAGTTTGTGCTAGGGTGACATGCGCAAAGCGATCGTCCGGCATGGCACTGGCTCCGGCCTGCAGCAGCGGCAGCGCCTCGCTGAACCGCCCAAGCTTGAAGAGGGATGCACCGAGCATGATCTGCGCCGGATGCATCTCCGGCGCCAGGGCTAATCCTCGTTGCAGCGTGATCACTGCTTCGGGGTAACGGTCAAGGTTGTAGAAGAGGCGTCCAAGGTTGTTGTAGGCCGGCGCCAGACCGGGTGAAAGTTTCAGGATGCGCTGGTAGTCGGCGATCGCCGTCTCGTCGAGATGGGCAGCTTGCGCTTGCTGCGCCTCCGAGTACAGCCTCTGTACCTCCGGCGTTATCTCTTGAGCGCGCAGAGGGGCAATCGCGGCCATTATGCCCAGAGCCGTTGCCCGAAGGCCCAAGCTGATTTTTTTGTTCAACACTATCAAGAGCCCAGTGTAGGAGGAGATCAAAAGCAGTAGCCGAACCGCTTGCAGCGGTCCAGCTACTGCACATATTTCTCCCGTCAAAAGGTAAATTTGCCGCTGAGTTGTCCCTGTCGTTGCGTGTTCTGTTGCCCAGGAAAGATGTAGCCGAAGTTGTTCGTTCCATCGTCGATATTGGCATCGGGATTTTCAAAGCGAACGCGGTTCAACGCATTGAAGTACGTCATCTGCAGCATAAAGCTGACGCGGTCGCCGAGGGCAAACTTCTTTGAAGCGTTTACGTCCTCGTCGTAGATGCCCGGACCACGCAGTTGGGCATAGGTGCGATAGGAGTTACCCAAGGTGAAGGTTCCCGTGGTGCTTGTAAAGGCGCCTGTATTGAACAGCTTACGGTTGCTCTTGCCCGCAGCGAAGTTGAGGTTCTTGTAGTTGCCCGTTTTGAACGAAGCTCCATTATCCACATTGGGTCGATTGAAGCACCCGACGCAGCCAAGCGGATTGTCGTTTTCCGAAACTCCAAACGGATTGCCGGTTTGATAGGTCGTGATAAAGCCCACCTGCAGCCCGCGTAAAAGCTGTCCCGTGAACCCGTGGTTGTTGAACAGGGACTTGCCTGGACCGATTGGAAGTTCGTAGGTGCCGCTGACATGTGCGTTGTTCAATGTATCTGCTAGACCGGGTGTGAACTCGGCATACTGGTTGTATTTATTTTCGGGTAGAGCATTGAAGCTGCCCAGGCCGACGTCGACGTTGGAAAGGGTCCGCGAAAGGGTGTAAGAGGTAAGGAACGACAGACCATTGGAGAACCGCTTTTCCAGGCTGACCTGAAGACCCTCATAGTTCGCTGCGCTGGTCTGATCGAAGTTGTTGTAGACATTGGCGTATTGCGGGTACGGCGAGAGTGTGTGCGCCACGGTAGCACTGCCGCCAAGGTCGTTGCTGTAGTTGGCGTACGGCGCGGTGACCCCGGCCGCGACCGCGGCGGGGCTGTTGATGTTCGCACTCAGCGTCGGCCCATAGCGGAGAATAGAGGGATTGGGCTGGCTGAGGGGATTGAGTTGACCGTCGAGGTGCACGGCGCGGTTGCCGATATACGCGGCTTGAAAGAACGTGTTCCAGGGCAACTGGCGTTGTACGTTGAAGCTCCATTGCTCCAGGTAGGGCGCTAGCCCGTCATGTTGCGGGTCGAAGGCGTGGATCGTATTGCCGATGCCAAGACCCGGTCCGAGTGGAGGCGATACCGGGGCTGGAAGGGGGTTGTTGTCCCATTCGCCATACCCGGGTGTGTTGCCGCCGGTGCTGTTGGCGCTGACGGAACCCTGTAGAAGCGTGCCGTAGCTTACGGCCACCTTACTGCTGCCGTATTCGTAAGCACCTCCATCCAGGTAAATCACGTTGAAAGCACCCTGAACCACCGTTTTATCGTTGGCGGCGTAGGCAAATCCCAAGCGGGGACCGACGTGTTTCCAATCGATGTTGGCACGCGTCACTCCCGAGCAAATCGAGCAATTACTGCCGAATTTAGCTGCCGTGCCGGGTAGATTGCCGGCCGCGGAGTTGCCGCCTGTCGGGTTCAGATAAACGATCTGGTTGTCTTTTTCCGTGAAGGGCACCATGATGTCCCAACGAATGCCCAGATTCAGCGTAAATTTCGGAGTGAATTTTATGTCGTCCTGAATGTAGGGAGCGAAGAGAAGATTGCGGAGACGTTCGTCGGCGGCAAAGACTCGGTACGCATTATCCACATCGCCCAGCAGGAAACTGGCAAACGTGCTGCCGGTGGAACCGAAGGCTGTGCTGCCCACGGGAGCCGCAGTGGTGTGTTGGCTGAAGTTGAACTGACCACCACAGAGATTGCAGTCGCGATCATCCTGATAGGTTCGCCGGACCTCCCCACCGATGTTGAATGTATGGCGGCCTTTGGTCCACAGATAATTATTCACGAAACCAACACCGAGCTTGCGATTTACGGCACCGCCCGAGCCGCTTCCCGTTCCGAAGGTTGTGGGCGCATTCTGACCACTGAACGTGATGCTGGGAAAGACATTGGTGATCGGATTTTGCACGACACCGCCGAAGACGCCGGGGTTGAGCGAGAGCACGTTGTTGATTTCCCCGATCCACGACACACCCGCCGTTGCCACCAGCTTGGGCGTCACCGTATTCACGTAGTTGAGGAGAAATACGGTCCCGAGAGCCGGATTGGAGGAAGCACTGGTGAGGATATTGCTGAACGGGACAATAGGTGCCTCGTTGAAGACATTCTCGGTAAAGTTGTTGCGCCACTCCGCGTAGTGAAGCGATTGATTTTTAGTCAGCTTGTGGTCGAGGGAGAAGCCCCAGTTGTGATCGACCAGCGGTAAGGAGTTCGGCGCGAAGTTCTTGTTGCCGGTCAGGCCCGACCGGTCCGGATTGGGAATAAACGGCAGAAGACTGCTTGACAGCTTGCTGATGCGCGCAGGGTCGATGACATTGAGCTGGCCTTGATACTGGAACTGCTGGCCGGTTGATGGATCGTAGATGGGGATCAACGCTCCGCTCGCATCTACAAAGTCGGTGAAATTCCCCATCTTCTCCAGGGCAGTTGGAACGGTACCAATGGATGTGTTGGTGGCGTTAACCTTCGCGAAATCCAGCGCGAAATAAAAGAACGTACGGTCCTTGCCGTTGTACACGTGGGGTATGCTTGCGGGTCCACCGACGGTGAAACCGTAATTGTTCTGCCGATCGACGGGCGTGGTTGTGTTGAAGTAGCCGCGGGCATCGAAGAACTGGTTCCGGTTGATGTACCAGACATCCCCATGGTAGTTGTTGGTGCCCGACGCGGTTTGGTAGCTCACAGCGCCTTGTGCAAGGCCATATTTCGCAGAGAAGGTCGATCGTTCAACACGAAACTCCCCGATGAGCTCAAACGGTGGATTAAAGTTTCCGGTGAAGCCGGCGGTCTCCGGCTGGGGTGCGGGATTGCCGTTGTATAGGATCTCGGTTTCAAGATCGACGCCGCCGTTTGTTTGGTGCGAAAACGTGGTGCCGGTCACGCCCGGAGCTAACAGCTGCAGCGTATCGATGCCACGTCCACGCCCGCCACCGATAGTGACAGGGAGCGAGGCGACGACCTCCGGTTCAATGGTTGTGCCGAGCTCCGGGTCCGTGGTGTTCAGCGCGATCAGCGGCGCGTTCACCTCTACGGTCTCGGTGCTGCCCGCAGTCAGCTTGAAGTCTAGCGTTGATTGCGTGCTGACCTCGACATTGACCTCGTTTTTGATGTTCTTGGAAAAACCGGTTGCACTGACCGTCACCGTATAGCGGCCGGGCGGCAAACCCACGGAGGTGTATTGCCCGGCAGAGCTCGTCACCAGACTCGTCGTCTGTTGGGTCGCTGTATTCAAAAGCACGACCTTGGCTCCCGGAATCACGCCTCCCGCATCGTCGGTTACCGTGCCGGTGAGACCGCTAGTCGCCTGTGCCTGGATGTGGCTTGCGCTCCCGATCAGCAGGACAATCCCCGCCATGGGCAGGCACAGGATGCGTAGAGCCGGCCGGGGCGCAGTCGCCAGCACCAGTCCGCGTAAGAAGCGAGAGACCTTCATAAAACCTCCAAAAGTGCAGCAGCCGGGCGGCTGTTGTCGCAGCATTCAATCGGGTGCGCCTGCATAAAGGGCGAACTCATCACCATGGTTCCTGGGCCTGTGTTGACCTGTAATATCAGGTTTGAGTCATCTGCTTTTACCGGTCATGTAAGCACACACAATCTCTATAAACGTTGAGGAGCTTGTCAATAGGGTCTGGTAAGATTCCTGTCATAACAGGTGCTTGCAGCTTAGGAAGGAATTGTGACCGCCAAACATCGAGCAGTTTTCGACGCACTCAAGCAGCAAATTGAGGCCGATCACTATACCCACGGCAAACGTCTGCCCAGCGAAACGGAGCTGGCCAAGCGCTTCGGGGTGTCTCGTCCTACGGCATCTCGCGCGTTAAGGGACTTGCAACATCTCGGCTTGATCGAGCGACGCGCAGGATCTGGGAGCTACTTAAGCCCGCATCCAACGACCACCCCCAGGGTGGCTCCCAAGGCGACCTTCGGCCTGCTTGTCCCAGGTCTCGGCAACACTGAGATCCTGGACCCGATCTGCAACGAAATCACCCGTTTCTCCCAGAGTTTTGGTTCCACTGTGCTGTGGGGGGATACGGTTGTTTCCGTCAGCACCGGCGAGGACGCGCTGACGCTCTGCCGCCAGTACATTGAGCGCAAGGTGGACGGCGTCTTCTTTGCCCCAATCGAGGCCATCGCCGACCGGGAGCGCGTGAATCGAGCAATTTGCTCCATGTTGACGGAGGCCGCGATTGCGGTGGTTCTTCTGGACCGCGACGTTTTGGAGTTCCCATGGCGCAGTGAGTATGACCTGGTCGGAATTGATAATTTCTCGGCCGGGTACGTGCTTACGGAGCACCTTCTGACGCATGGCGATCGGGACTTCCGGTTCCTGGCCAGACCGAACTTCCCGGCTACCACCGATCTTCGTTTCGCAGGCTGCCGGGAAGCCCTTAATCGGGCGGGTGTGACTCAACCGCAGGCGCTGGCTTGGTTCGGTGAGCCCACCGATCCCAGTTTCGTTCGACAAATGCTCTCGCCGACGATGCCCGATGCCGTTTTATGTTCCAACGACCAAACCGCGGCCAAGCTGATCCAAACGCTCTCCAACATGAGCGTTTCGCTTCCGCGGGATCTCCGTGTGGTCGGCTTTGACGACGTCCGGTACGCTACCCTGCTTACCGTTCCGCTTACCACCATTCACCAACCTTGCCGAGCCATCGGTCAGGCTGCCGTAAGAGCCATGCAGCGGCGCATCCACAACTCGGATCGTGTTCCTCAGCAGATACTCCTTCCCTTCGACCTCGTCATACGGGAGTCTTGTGGATGCAGCAATCACGCGAAGCCGATCTCGCCGACTGCCGTGTTAGAGGCTGCCCTCCAGTGAAGCGGCGCCAGGCGGCCGACCAAAGGCGTTATTACTCTGCATCCATCGATTCGCGAGGAAATACGTGGCATCACGTTTGAACCGGCTTCGCCTTCTTGCTGTCAGATTCATGGCTGCCGCGCCGTTGCTTAGTGTGCTGTGTATCAAGGCGCAGAGGACGACGGTCGATCCGGAGGTGAAGCTCGCCGACGCCCGGCAACACACCAATTTGGGGCAGTGGCCGGAAGCGGAACGAGAGCTGCGTGAGATCGTCGCGCTTGATCCCGCAGCAGCGGACGCTGAGTTTCTCCTAGGTTCCGTCTTGCTCCACGAACGGCGTCCGACCGAGTCGCTGGCTGCGTACAACACGGGCGCTCATCTGCGCCTGCCCACGGCAGAAGAGTGGATCGCGGTCGCTTCCGACTACATCCTGCTTAAGGACCTGGCTGACGCGGAAAAGTGGTTGCAATACGCGGCCGCTAACGAACCCTCCAACGTCGATGTCCTGTACCTGCTTGGCCGGACCCAATACAACGAGAACCACGACGAGGATGCAGCGCACTCCTTCACGCGCTGCCTGGAGCTGCGTCCACGCGATGCCCGCGCCGAGTACAACCTCGGCCTGGCATATGAGAAATTGCAGCAGACAGCCGATGCTGTCGGCGCGTATCAGACGGCCATCTCCTGGCAGAGTGGCCAGCCAAAGCCCGATCCACAGCCATACCTGGATCTCGGAAATCTACTGTTTCGGCAAGGTAAGCCGGCCGAAGCTCTTGACCCATTACAGCAGGCGGTGCGCTTCGGTTCAGGGAACGCGTTCGCCAATCAGCAGTTGGGACTTGTCTTCGAGGCACTCGGGCGCAGCGACGAGGCCGTTGCTTCATTTCAGCGCGCTTCCTCCCTGGCACCGGAGGCCGAGCAGCCGCATTACTTCCTCGGCCGGCTCTTTCACCGGCTCGGGAGGACTTCGGAGGCGGCGGCAGAGTTTGCAGTTGTCTCCAAGCTCCTTGGCACACACTCCGCCCGTGAAACCCCGAATATAGATGATCCGCGTTGACTGAACCGTAGAGCCCTATTGAGCTAACGAGTGACTGGACTCCGTACTTAATCGGCTTTACTAAAGTTGTAAGCACAGATATTTGCAGATCAAACTTGACAGGCATGTACCCATCCTGCCAAAACATACCTACTGTTAAGGGGACCGAATGGTTCCTGATATTACAGCTTTGCATCGTGGAATCTAGCATGATTGCTGCTCCAGCAGAGATCTCCTGGCTCAAACTCGCTCTGTCCTCCTTTCCGCGGCTCCGCGCAGGCGTTATGGGAGACTTCTGCCTTGATGCGTACTGGATGCTTGACACAGATACCCTCGAATATTCAGTGGAGACCGGGCTGCCGGTCCGCCGTGTTCGGAGCCAGCGGTACAGCTTGGGAGGTGCAGGAAACGTCGTTGCCAATCTGCTCGACCTTGGTGTTGGCAGGGTGCGCGCCATCGGTGTCGCAGGCCCCGATCCGTTTGGGGGTGAACTGCTGCGCCTACTCCGCGAGCGCGGCGCCGAGATCGAGAAGAGCATGATCGTCGACGAACACTGGCAGACGATGGTGTACACCAAGCCGCATCGCGGGGATCAGGAAGAGAGCCGGATCGACTTTGGAGCCTTCAACAAGCTCCACGAAACCACGGTCCATACCCTCATGCGGGCACTCGATAGTGCGGCCGCAGAAAGCGATGTGGTGGTGCTCAACCAGCAGGTTCCAACCGGTCTCAGTAATCCCTTCGTTATCGACCAGGTGAATGAGGTCATCGCAAGGCACCAGGACACGGTCTTTGTGGTCGATGCACGGCACCATCCTGATCTTTACAAGGGAGCTGTCCTGAAGCTGAACATGCGAGAGGCGGCGGACTTTCTGAGCGATCCGGCAGAAGATTTTCCGGTAGAGAAGGCCCGGGAAATTGGCATAAGGATCTCAAAACAGACCGGGAAGGCGGCCTTTCTCACCCGCGGGGAACTCGGGATTCTTGTAGCCGATCACGACCAGGTGCACGAGATTCCCGGCATCTTGATTCATGGCAGGACGGACCCGGTGGGAGCAGGCGACAGCGTGGTGGCTGCTATCGCCGCAGGCCTTTCCAGCGGGCAAGAACCAGCGGCAGTGGCTCGGCTGGCCAATATGGCCGCCTCCATCACGGTGCGCAAGCTGAAAACCACAGGCACCGCGACGCCGGCGGAGATCCTGGCCGTGGGCGTACCGGATTACAACTTTGAGCCGGAGCTCGCCATGATGCCGGGGCGTGCACGCTTCATCGCAGGGACGGAAATCGAGCAAATTGGAGAGCTCCCTTCACAACTGCAAATTCAGCACTGTATTTTCGATCACGACGGCACTCTGTCCACTTTGCGGGAGGGTTGGGAGACCATCATGCAACCGATGATGGTCCAGGCCGTGCTTGGGTCGCGCTACGCCGCTGCAGACCCCGCACTTCTGGCCGGGGTGACGGAGGACGTCCATGCGCTCATTGATCGCACCACCGGCGTGCAAACCCTGGTGCAGATGACAGAGTTGATCGATCTGGTGCGGCAGTCCGGATTCGTGCCTGAAGACGAGATCCTCGACGAACATGGGTACAAGCGGATTTACAACGAACAGTTGCTGCAATTGGTGCACAAGCGTGTGCAGAAGTTGGAGTCGGATGAGCTGAATCCTGCCGACTTCCAGATCAAGAATGCTGTGTCCCTGCTTCAGGCGCTGCACGATCGCGGCATAAAGCTGTACCTGGCTAGCGGCACCGATGAGGCCGATGTAATCTTTGAAGCCGAACTGATGGGCTATGCGCACCTTTTTGAGGGCCGCATCTTCGGTGCGGTCGGCAGGATCGATGTCGAGGCCAAAAAGATTGTTCTGGAAAAGATTCTCCGCGACAACCGCCTTACGGGCGGCCAGTTCGCGACCTTCGGCGACGGCCCTGTAGAGATCCGCGAAACACAAAAGCGTGATGGCTTCTCGATTGGCGTTGCCAGCGACGAGGTGCGCCGCTTTGGCTTGAACCCTGCTAAGCGTGCTCGTCTCATCCGCGCCGGCGCGAACATTATCATTCCCGACTACAGTCAACTGCCCTCCCTGCTGAAGGTGATGCAGCTGTCCTGATGTGCGCTCCGCTGCAAGCACTCCAAATCGCTCAAGGGACCTGGCAATAAATCTCGAAAGGCCGAACGCATGAGTAGCCTCCTCCAACACAACATAGACAATGCCGTGACCACGCTCCAGAGCTTGGAGTCGCTGGAGCCGCAGGTTATCGCCGCAGCCGATACCGTGTCCTCGGCGCTGCTCTCGGAACATAAGCTGATTGCCTGCGGCAACGGAGGCAGCGCCGCAGATGCATCGCATCTCACCACTGAATTCGTGTGCCGCTACAATCGCGATCGTCGACCCTACCCGGCCCTTTCGCTCGCGGTTCACGGCGGTGATCTGACGGCTATCGGTAACGACTACGAATTCAACGACATCTTCTCGCGGCAGATTGAGGCTTTTGGTCAGCCGGGCGATGTGCTGACGGCTTTCAGCACCAGCGGCAACAGCGAGGATGTCCGCCGCGCGCTGGTTACGGCTAACGAGAAGCAACTGCATACGATCGCGTTCCTGGGCCGACACGGAGGCGTGTGCGCCGGCCTTGCGGACATCGAGTTGCTCATCAACAGCGAGGTAACGGCTCGTATCCAGGAGGGGCACAAGTTTCTCCTTCATACCATCTGTGAACTGGTTGAGGAGCAACTGGCGGCAAACGGCTGACAACACCTATGGCACAAACTTGGCAGTGAAAACTCTCCTCTCAGGCAAGGATAAGCATGGCAAACGTAAAGACGGCGAACATGGCAGACGCGGAGACCCTCACCTCCATGGTCGACCGCTTTCTGGAGGAAACAGGGGGCATTCTCCGGCTCAGGCCGAACTACGTTCGCCGCTACTACCGCGACGGTGGAAGACTGCTGGCCCGCAGGCAGGGCAACATGCCGGCAGTGAACGACACCGGCCCGTGGACGCCGGAACGCTGGATCGCGTCCACGGTCACGGCCGTGAATCCAGATCCCATTCCCGGCGAGGGCCTGAGTTTTCTTGACATTGCCGGAAGCAACGTCTCTCTCCGTGATGCGCTGTCGGTGCGCGGCAACCTTATTCTCGGACAAGCGATGGCAGCGCGCTACGCATCGGAATTTCCGCTGCTCAGCAAAGTTTTCGATCCTTACGACCCGATTGTCTTCCACTTTCATGCACGCGATCAGGATGTACTCAAGTTCTCGCAATACTTCGCTCCAAACAGGAATGGCAAGGAGGAGGCTTACTACTTCCTGCGCGCTTCAAAAGGACGTATGCCCTACACCCATGTGGGGCTGCGCCCGGGTGTGACTAAACAGCAGCTCGCCCGTGCCATCGACCATGGAGGCGACGATCTGCTTGATCTTTCACCAGCCTTTGCTCAGGCGTGGGAAGAAGGGTTCCACGTGCCGGCCGGCATACCGCACCGGCCAGGCACAGCGCTCACCCTTGAACTGCAGCAGCCATCGGATGTGTACACCCATCTCGACTGGTACTCCGGCAACAAGAAACTATCACCGGAACAGACTCATCCCGGCTTCGACCGTATGGACGACGCCCTGGAGTTCATCGATTGGGAAGCGTCGGAGAACCCGCACATTCTGGATAAGTACCGTCTCGTCCCCAAGCCTGTTGCTGACCGTCAGCAGCGTGGGCATGGGGAAGAGATGTGGATCTTTCCGCCGGACGTTACACGGAAGTTCAGCGGAACAAGAGTTCGCGTCACAGGAACCTTCGAGATGCTGGAGCAAAAGCCCTACGCCATGCTGATTTGGGAAGGCGAGGGAGAGTTGAATGGTCAACCGGTGCGTGCCGGCGACGAGTTCTTTGTCACAGAAGAGCAGGCTCGCATCCCGCACAGGCTTAGAAACACAGGGACAGGTCAATTGGAAGCGTTCAAGTTCTTTCCACCAGAGGCCTGAGTCGCTCCGCACACGTGGTTGTCGTCGTAGAGGTGATCGTAGAGGTGAAAGATGCAGGCGCTTCACCCGAATCATAGGGGAGCACCCCGGCTGTGGTTGATGCCAGTGCTTCATCGCGTGCGAAGACAGCTCGTCATGGGTCTTTGTTTTATCGCTCTTCTTGTCGCACCTTCCAAACCATCTGCTCAAACGCGAGACATGCATGTCACGCAGCAATATCTCAACATACCCATTGGACGCCAGACAAAACTGCGGCTCTTCACCATCAGTGAACATGGCGTGGTGAAGCGCACGTTTCCGTTGCAATTGGCCGACGACCAGGTGGATTACTGGGTGTATCTCGACATCGGTGAATTCAAAGGGCAAACCATCACGCTGGCAGGTCCGGCAAAGCAGCCCGCACTGGAGCGCATCTACCAGAATCGAAGCATCCACGACGCCGCGATGATGTACAAGGAGGTGAACCGCCCGCAGTTTCATTTCACCGTGAAGCGCGGATGGAGCAACGACATCAACGGTCCCATCTTCTACAACGGCCAATATCATCTTTTCTGGCAGGCCTTTCCCTTCGGTGTTCTCTGGGATACCGGCTTCATGTACTGGGGCCATGCGACGAGCAAGGATCTGATTCACTGGACCGAACTCTCCCCCGCCATGATGCTTGACCAGCTAGGCTCACCCTGGTCTGGCTCTTCACTGATCGATCACGGCAACGCTGCCGGCTTCGGCAAAGATGCCCTTGTACTGGTCTATACCGCCTTTGATCGAGTGACGAAAAAAGAGGTGCAGTGCCTCGCTTACAGCAAAGACAACGGAGCAACCTTCACACGGTTTCAAGGCAACCCGGTTCTGGACACGAACGCCGAGCTCGGCACCGACCAGACCAGGGACCCGCACGTGTTCTGGTATTCGCCTACACAAAAATGGGTCATGGTCCTATTTGAAAAGGACGGGACGTCCATCTTCAATTCGATAGATCTCAAGCACTGGACACGAACCAGCCATCTGAAGGGGCTGTTTGAATGTCCAGACCTTTTTGAATTGCCGATCGACGGGGATCGGAACCATACGAAGTGGGTGATCCATGGCGGCTCGTCTGCGTACTATATCGGCTCTTTCGATGGTAAAACCTTCACACCCGAAAGCGCCGAGATGCGCTACGCGGAAGGCAAGAACGCCAAGGGTGAAGACATCCTGTACGCGGCACAGTCCTTCGCCGAAATGCCTGATGCGAGGCGAATCCAGATGGCCTGGGGACGCATTTGGGAACAGGATATGCCCTTCACGCAGATGGTGCTTTTCCCAACCGAGTTCAAGCTCGTAACCACAGCCGACGGCCTACGCATGGTGGCCACGCCTATCCAGGAGATCGATCGCTTGCACGGCAAGCAGTACATCTGGACCTCGCTCACCGTCGATCAGGCGGATGGGAAGCTACACGCGATTGCCCCGGGGTCCCTACAAATCAAGCTGAACGTCAGTCTGCCAAAAGATGGTGGGCTCAGCCTGCAATATCAGGGCACAGACTTGGTCACTCTCAATAGCGGAGACCTCAAGGACGGCCAGGGCTCGGTAGAGGTGCTGATCGATAAAGCGGTTGCTGAGGTCTTCATTAACGGCGGCCGCCGCTACATCGTCCGCGAGCTTCCCGCCAGCAATGACCCTGGTGGCTTGCGTCTCCGCAATGAAGGAACCGCGGGCACGCTCAACCGTCTTGAGGTTTATGAACTGAAGTCGATGTGGGGGGCAAAGCGTGACTGACGCCCTGACGGATCATTCGCCGCTCAACAGGCACCTCCTCGGCATTGCCGTCATTGCGTCCGCCGGTGGGCTTTTGTTCGGCTTCGACACCGCAGTGATTGCGGGCACCACAACCGCCTTGACTGCGGTGTACGGACTTACAGCGCTTACACTCGGCATCACCGTTTCCAGTGCGCTTTGGGGAACAGTGGTGGGCGCGGCAGTTGCGGGGGCCCTCAGCGACCGCTTTGGCCGTCGCACCTGCCTGCGCTTTGTTGGCCTACTCTACTTCCTGTCCGCAGTCGGTTGTGCCCTTGCCTGGGGCTGGTTCCCGTTGCTCGTGTTCCGTACCCTCAGCGGGCTCGCCATCGGCGCCTCTTCCGTCATCAGTCCGACATATATCGCGGAGATCTCCCCGCCAAAATTGCGCGGCCGGTTAGTCGGTGCCTTCCAGTTCAACGTCGTCTTCGGCATCATGCTGGCCTACATTTCAAATTACGTCGTTGGCCAGATCACCTCGGGGCCGCAGGAGTGGCGATGGAAACTCGGCGTAGCCGCTTTCCCGGCACTATGCTTCTTCGTGTCTCTGTTCTTCATACCGGAAAGTCCGCGTTGGCTGGTCGCGCAAGGACGTGACAATGATGCATTAGAAGTGCTGCGGCGCAATGGCGATGTGGACCCGCAGCACGAACGAGAGGAAATTGCCAGATCGCTACATGAGGAGCAGGGCTCCAAGGCTGCTCGTGTTTTTCAGTGGCGCTATCGGCTGCCTCTGTTTCTCGCGATCTCAATCGGTATGTTCAACCAACTGTCGGGCATCAATGCAATTCTTTATTACCTCAACAGCATCTTCGAACAGGCTGGCTTTACTCAGGTGTCGAGCGATGAGCAAACGATCCTCATCGGGTTTGTGAACCTAGGCGCTGTAACCGCGGCCATGATGATCATCGACAAAATCGGCCGGCGACCCTTGTTGCTGATCGGTTCCGTAGGAACAACGCTATGCCTGGCTGGGGTAGGAGTGAGCTTCCAACTCAATCGCGGCCGCGGTGGTCTGCTTTGGCTATTGATGGGCTTTATTGCGTTCTTCACCTTTTCGCAGGGGGCTGTGATCTGGGTCTACATCAGCGAAATCTTTCCTAACCGCGTCCGTGCCAAAGGCCAGAGTATCGGCAGCTTCTCGCATTGGTTCATGAACGCTGTGGTCTCGTTTCTGTTCCCGATCCTCGCTACTCGTTGGGGCTCCGCTGCGCCGTTCTACTTTTTCGCGTCTATGACCGCTTTACAGTTCTTTGTAGTTATAAAGATCTACCCGGAAACCCGAGGCGTCAGCCTGGAAGACATGGAGGCCAAACTTCATGTACCGACCCAGGCCACTGCTTCCTGAGCGGGGGCTAATCATCCCTAACGTTCTAGCGCCTGCAACAAGCCCAGCAAAAAATCACGATTATCAGCGGACACGTATCGCATCGTTCCGCCCATGCGGCTGAAGGTCTTGCAATACCTCAGGTAATAAGCGGAACTACTCGCCGGAGGATCACCGTCCTTTTGCCAATCCCAAGCGCTTTCCGCTAAATCCACTACCACCATGTAGTGCTTCGTAATTTTATGCCCAGCTTGAATTTCGATGTTCTGCGACATAGAGAACGACTTCTCAAAGATCATGGGTGACATCACGGCCGAACCGATGGAGAGATAAACTCCACCCTCCAAACGAGACACCTGCTCTGCATAAGTAAGGAAATCCCTCATGGCTGTGCGGCCGATGGCGGCGCCGCTGTTGGCCGGATGTGTGTAGATGATGTCATGTCCGAACATCGGATGAGCCGTGAAGGGAACATCCAGCCGAAACGCAGCTGCTTGCGCACTGTACTGCTTAAAGGGGTGAGGAATCGACAGAAAACCTGGTTCTAGCTTGAGCGTTTGCATTGATGCGAGCAGATCGAGCGCCGCTGCGGCTGTACCAGGCTCCTGTACGGCGTTGTCCCGAGCCACCGCGAGTAGTTGCTCCGAAGACGGGATCTGCAGACCTTCCTGCGTAATCATCTTGCCGATGGCTTCACCATAGCCAAGACCCTCAAAGGCACCCACAATCAGAGCCAAATTCAGATACAGTCCCGTTTCCTGCCATATGCCGAACTGACCGACACTGACGTTGGCGCGAACATCTTCGCTGCTCTCGCCCTGAAAAGCGAATTCCCAATCGTGGATGATCCCGGCGCCGTTGGTGGCTAAAAGCGTGACCCATCCCTGTTCCATAAGACGGATCAATACAGGAGCCAGCCCATTCTTAATGGAATGGGCACCAAAAGCCAGTATGACCGGCCGACCTGCTTGTCTTGCAGCTTGGACTTTGGTCACGCATTCTTTCAGAACGTCTGATGCTGTCCCGGATAAGGAGTGTGCCGACGCTCCAGGCAATACGGCGTCCCGCTGAATCAAGACTTTATTTTTACGCTCGTTGAGCGAAAGAATGTTCAGGCGAGAGCGATCAAATTGTTTGTATGGCATAGATCCGGCCTATCATAAGCAGATGAGCATTTGAATCGATTTGAGCGCGAGCGTTGGTGTCGGTTCCTAAATGGCGTCGCTTACCACGTCTTCTGTCATCAATCATCGCATGGCGGTTCAATTACGCCATCACATTACGCCTAATAAACCCAGCATCGCCTGTCATAACGAAGGGTCTGTCTATTGCTTAATCGTACGCCTTTATGTTGTCGCACAAACATGATTACCCCCTGTCCACGGTCTCTAAACGTAGCTTGCTCCTTCATGCGCTGATTTGCGCATTCGGCTCCGAGATAGGATCATTCGCAGGGGCTGCACAAAGATGCTTTTGTAATAACAGCTTTTCAGCAATCACTATTGACAGACTGGACTCAGAACGTGAAGTCTAGAACACATTTAAATCAGTAAATGGCACAGGGTGAACCGCCAAAACTTACGACTCATCCGACCAACATAACTGCTGGAGATTTCCCAGACACCACCGCAGACAGCGGCGTCAATTCGGCGGAGTAGCGTCTCATAGCAATGACGGGTTACTTAACCTTTCTTTGTCAACGGCGCTCTGCTCGCAGCACCCACGGCAAGGCACGCCATCCCAGCCAAAGACTGGCATCGTCTATTCCATCAACGCAAAGATGGCATCTTTGAAGGTATTGAGATTTAATGGCCGAGCGGTATCAGGCGGACGCTGAACAATGTAGCTGGTGACCGCATCATCACGGTAGACGAGCCCCACGCGGCAACTAAGTCCACACCCATTGCGCAATACGGAAGTCATTGCTCCGGCTCCCTCAATCAGCGCAACAGATCGCGACGCGCGAAAAGTTTTGCTTCTTGCCGATACCTGTGCCTTGAACGACGGTATAGATTCCATCCAACCCGGGCAGGGTGATTGTCTCCACTTTGCCTCCAGACCAATGTATTTCAATGGACTCGATCGACGTAGCGGTACCCAGCCCGAAATGGAGCCGCTTGTCCGACGACGACGCAAAGCTGCCGCCACTCACCACGTCCGCACGCTGCGTGAAGCCATTCGCCTTCACGTACACTGCCGTGCCTACCGCGTCCTTGGGTGTGCCATGATCACGACCTGCAAGCTGCAGTTCTATCCAGTGATAGCCGGTATGGGTGACATTACGCAGCAGGGTGGGTGTGCCGTCCAAATTGTTGATGACGACATCGATCTTGCCGTCGTTGAACAAATCGCCAAAGGCTGCGCCGCGCGCCACGCCAAGCACGGCAAGCCCGGACCCCTCCACCGCCGCAACCAACGTCAGCTTGCCCCCAACATTATGGAAGAGTAGAGGACGCTGCTTCCAGCTTGTACCCCAGTTCTGTTCATCTACCTGAGGGTAGACGTGACCGTTTACTTCGAGCAGATCGAGCCAGCCGTCATTGTCGTAATCGAAGAATCCGGTTCCCCAGCCGAGAAACGGAACGGTCGGCTCCGCTATCCCCATTTGGGAGCTACTGTCAGTGAAACTGGCGCTGCCATCGTTGCGATAGAACGGCTTGTAATCGTCTGAGAAGGTGGTGTTGAAAAGGTCGAGCCGGCCGTTATGCGTTGTATCCCCTGCGGCGATTCCCATGGACGCTGTTTCGCGTCCGCCCCCATTGAACGCATACCCAGAGGCAAAGCTCGCATCTTCAAACGTGCGGTCACCCTTGTTCAAATACAGATAGTTGGGCGTTGAGTCGTCGGCGACCAGCAGGTCGATTTTACCGTCGTTGTTGACGTCGACGAACAGCGACGCCAAGCCATAATTCAAGGCCTTGTCCGAGACCCCGGCAGCAAGGCTTACGTCGGTAAAGGTTCCGTCGCCGTTGTTATGAAAGAGGTGATCGTCCTCTCCCTTGAGTCCCCGCGGCCCGCACATCACCTTTACGCCGCGGAACTCGCAGAAGCTGTACGTGGCGTCATGGCCAGCCTGCGCGGGAGCATCGGTCATGACATAGTGCACATAACCGGGAACGAACAGGTCCAACCGGCCGTCACCGTCAAAGTCACCCCAGGTCGCACCCGTGGACCAGTTACCGAGGGCCACACCGGCCTTCTCCGTTACATCCGTGAAGGTTCCATTGTGGTTGTTCCGGTACAGCCGGTTCTTGCCGTAGTTTGTGATGTAGAGGTCGGGCCAGCCATCGTTATCGAAGTCTGCTACGGCAACTCCGATGCCCCAGCGGTCATTTTGAACTCCGGCTCTGGCGCTAACATCGGTAAATGTGCCGTCATGGTTGTTGCGGAACAGGGCCGCATGCGGGGGTGTGGTCTTGCCCGCCAATGCATTGTAAGTCGAGCCGTTGACCAGGTAGATGTCCAGCCAACCATCGCCGTCAAAGTCCAACAAACCGACGCCAGAACCAAGCGATTCGATGATGAAACGCTTCTCAGGCGTTCCCATGATGTGGTGAAAACTGGTCAGGCCGGAACTAGCACTGGCATCCGCGAAGATGATCTCTCCACTTTTGACGAAGCCGCCAGCCGTGATGGGCCGATGCTGTGCATCGAATACCGCAGCGTGCGGCGAGCCGGTATTGACCCCAGCCGTCGCCGCACCCTGCGCTCCTCCGGTCGTACGCTGCGCCTGTTGATCGCGCGCAGACTGAGCCGACACATCGGCTGCGGCCAGCCCACCTGTGAATAGGGCCGCAACGAATCCACGAAGGAACCACCTTCTGCCTGAAGCCATGGTCATATCTACCCTGAATTCAGCACAACTCCGATGAACCGTCGATCCTGCGCTGAGCATACCCTTGTCACACACAGACTCTTTGGCGGCCAATTTTACTCAAAGCAATGCCTTGTAGTCACGCAGGCAAAAGCGTGCACTCTGTGCCGTGATGGGCTATACCTTCTAGGGGCTCTGCCGAGGTGGACTGAGCACCACGGTTCACCCGTTTTGCGGCTTCTGCAACGGAAGCCAAAGACACCTGCCGTGCTGAGACTACTCGAGTCAAAAGCACGAACAAACTACTATAGACAGCGTAGTGAAGCTCAATAGCAACTCACGGCAAGATCTCGGAACTCGTCGATCGAAACTCGTCCATCAGTGAACGGTATTGCAGGGGTTACCTCGCCTGTTCGGTATTGAGGAACTCTTACTGCGAGATGCCTTCCAGCGGAGAACTCGCGGTCGCATACAGCTTCTTCGGCATGCGGCCCGCCAGAAAGGCTTCACGCCCGGCTTCGGTTCCCTTGCGCATCGCCGAGCTCATCAGCACCGGGTTTTTCGACCCGGCCATTGCCGTGTTCAACAGCACCGCGTCGAAGCCCATCTCCATCGCCAGAGCCGCATCGCTGGCCGTGCCCAGGCCCGCGTCAACCACCAGCGGAACCGCGGTGATAAGCTCGCGCATCATGCGCAGGGTATATGTGTTCGCAATGCCCAAACCCGTGCCGATCGGAGCGCCCAGAGGCATTACCGCGGCTGCCCCCACGTCGATCAGCCGCTTCGCAAACACGATGTCGTCGGTTGTGTAGGGCAGCACCGTAAAGCCCTCCTTGACCAGCACGCGGGTGGCCTCGACCGTTGCCTGCACGTCCGGGTAGAGTGTCGCCTGATCGCCGATTACCTCGATCTTGACCCAGTCCGAAAGCCCGACCTCGCGGGCGAGGCGGGCGGCGCGGATGGCCTCCTCGGCGGTGTAGCAGCCGGCGGTATTGGGCAGCAGGAAGTAGCGATTCGGGTCGATGAAGTCGAGCAGGCTTTCACTGGTGCGGTCAAGGTTCACGCGGCGCACGGCAACCGTGACCATCTCCGCGCCGGAAGCCTCAAGAGCAGCTTTGGTTTCGGGTCCATCCTTGTACTTGCCGGTCCCCACGATCAGCCGCGAGCGGAAACGCCGCCCCGCAATCACCAGATCTTCCACACGGTCTGCGGTCGCACTTACGGCCGGGCTCACTTCCATCACCGCGTCGCTCATACGTAAATCCTACGCCCGGGAACGGCAAACGCGGGGGTACGCGGGGTACGCCGTGCAACGCTGCGCAGACACCGCATACTCTGGACATACAGCACTCGTCTTTGTCTGCCAATTTGTCCAACCAAGTCCGCGCAAAGACACAAACGGCCCGCCCCGAAGGACGAGCCGTTATGCGGTGGACTGGTGGGATTGACTTGAGGGCATCCATACCCGGATGGGCCTCGACGGAGATTTTCTGTGCTACGACAGACCGTCAGGTCTAGAGCATGGAGCTCTAAGCCTCAGTCACCTCACGTGTAGTAAAGCAACAACTGGAACAATCAGATTTCATAGGCTGGACCATCCTCCTTTCCCGTGT
>CAXTBJ010000062.1:14480-24214 GCA_964242585.1 uncultured Bryocella sp. | reverse complement strand
GTGTCGCCGACCGCAAACACGCCTTCATCATCCGCGCCGACGGCTCCATCTACAGCCGTGAGCGCGCGCAGGGCGCCCTCTCCAATCACTTCGACGCCGCCCGCATCAACCCCGGCGACGCGATCGTGATCCCCGAAAAGCTGATCAAACCCTCCGGCCTGCGGCAGCTTCTCGACTATTCGCAGATCCTGTCCTCCTTCGGCCTGGCGGCGGCGGCGATCAACGTCGTGAGATAGCCCAGGTTCTCCCGCAGACCGCGGCCTCCGCTCAAGGCACGTCGCTCCACCAGCCGCTCGTACACTGGAGCCGATGACGCCTTCCCCCGAGCTCTCGGCCCACCGAGCAGCACAGCCAGAATCACGGCTCGCAGCCCGCCCCGCAGCACGGCTCGTAACCCGGCCCCGGTCCACCCTGTGGGCCATCCTTCTACTCTGGTTCGCGTTCTATGGCAGCTTCACGCTGCTGCGGCCAGCCCTGCTGGACGACGCCGACAGCGTCCATGTAGAGGTCGCGCGAGAGATGCTGCTGCGCCATGACTATGTGACGCTCTACGCCAATGGCATCCGCTATCTAGAAAAAGCGCCTCTGCTTTACTGGTCCATGGCCGTGAGCATGGGTCTGGCCATGCGCTTCAGCGTTGAAAGGCCCGCCGATCTGGCCGCGGCGGCGCGGGTGCCGCTGGCGCTCGCGGCCCTGGCCCTGGCGCTCTGCTGCGAAGCCCTGGCGCGCCGCCTCTTCCATTCCGCCCGGGCTGGACTGTATGCCGCGCTGATCCTGCTTTCGAGCTTCGGCATCTTCATCTTCACGCGCATCACCATTCCCGACGCCTTCGTGTGCCTCTGGCTGACCGTCGCCCTGGCCTGCTTCTGGCGCACGGAGGAGATGGAAGCCTCCAGGCAGGCGCACCGTCCCTTGTCTCCCTCTTCAGCCTTTTCAGCCGATATTCGACGGTTTTGCTGGGGCTTTGCGGCCAGTTGCGCGCTGAACGTGCTCACGAAGGGCCTGATCGGTGTGGTATTCCCTATCGGCATCGTGCTCACCCATCTGCTGCTGACGCGAGGCATACGGCGTACAACGCGCCGACTGCGCGCGCTGCATCCCGGGAGCTCTCTGCTCGTCTTCTTCGCCCTTGCCGCGCCCTGGCACATCCTTGCCGGGCTGGCCAACCCGACTCAGGGCCACCCCGCGCCCTTCATCTTCATACGCGACGCCGGCGCCGTCCTGCCCTGGGGACACTGGCAGGTGCCGCTGCCCACGGACGGCAACGTGCGCGGCTGGCCGTGGTTCTACTTCATGAACGAGCACGTGCTGCGCTACCTGAACCTCCGCGTGCCGCGCGATTACGATACCGTGCCGCTCGTCCTGTTCTGGGGGCTGTGCCTGGTCTGGCTCCTGCCCTGGTCGGCCTTCGCCTTCGGAGCCGCGCGGTGGGCCGCCCCGCTGCGCTCGGCCCGGTGGCGGAGCCAGTTTCGCCGGCGTGATCTGCCCCTGAAGCGCCGCGGTCTGCTGCTGCTCATGGTCTGGATCGCCTTTGTCCTGCTGTTCTTCTCGCTTTCCACCCGGCAGGAGTACTACATCTTGCCCGCGCTGCCCGGCGCGGCCGTGCTGATCGCCGGCTTCCTCGCTCGCAAAACGGCCTCACGCGCCCTCACAAGAAGGGGCTACCCCGCCGCACCCGGTTCACATTCGCCCCGGGTGCCCCATTTCGGCGTCGAAGGGGGACGCACGATGGCCGTTCTGGCCCTCGTGGGCGGCTTGGCCGCGGCCGTCTGCGTCTTCTTTCTCCTGCACACGCGCCCACCCATGCCCGGTGCCGATCTTTCGCAATTGCTTGCCCAGAACCCCGGCGAGTACGCGCTCAGCTTCGGGCACTTCCTTGACCTGAACGCGAACGCCATGGGCATGTTCCGCGCCCCGCTCGCACTCACGGCCGTCTGCCTCGGACTCGGCTGGCCGCTGGCCTGGGGGGTCCATCGTCGGGGCAGACGCCATGCGGGGTATCTGCTGCTTGCCGCCGGCACCTTCGGTTTTCTGCTCGCCGCGCACATGGGCCTGAGTATCTTTGCGCCCGTGCTCAGCTCTGCGCAGTTGGCCGAAGCCATCCGCCCCGCGGTAAAGCCCGCGGACCTGATCGTGATTCACGGGGAGTACGAATCCGGCTCAACCCTGGGCTTCTATCTCAAGCGAAACGACCTGCACATCCTTGAAGGCCGCAGCTCCAACCTCTGGTACGGCTCCTTCTTTCCCGATGCGCCCCACCTCTTTGAAACCCCCGCCTCGCTCGCGGGGAGGTGGAACGGCGCGCAACGCATCCTCCTGTGGCAATCCTCCACCGATCCGCCGAACACCCTGCCCACGCTGCCCGGGCCGGTTTACGTTCTCGCGCACGGCGGCGGCAAGGAGATCGTGAGTAATCGGCCGTGAGGCATGTTCAGGGCCGGGTCGCTACACGCGATTTCCGTAACCTCCGGCAGGTATCATGGCCTTGCCGTCTGCCGCTTCTATGCCCTGCGATCCGCTGGAACTTCGCCATGTCCCGCTGTTTTCCCTGCTCGACGACGAGGAGATCGCCGTGCTTGCGCAGCAGGTGGAATTGCGCGATTTTGCCGCCAAGCAGCGTATCTACAAGGCCGGTGAACCCGCCGCACGCGCGTTTGTCGTGTTGAGCGGCTCCGTCCGTGTGACCTCCATCGACGAGGACGGACAGGAGGTTCTGTTCTCCGAGCCCAAGCATGGCGACTTCTTCGGGTTCGCCTCCATGCTCGACGACGCCCCGCACCAGACCACCGCCATCGCCCTGGGGGTCACCACCTGCGTCGAGGTCGACCGCAACGATCTAACGCATCTGCTGCAACGCAAGCCCATGGCAGGGCTCGATCTGCTCACGATGGTGGCCCGCGAGATCCACAATACGCAGGGCCTGGTCAGACAGCGCTCCCAACGCAACCCCAATGAGCTGATCGACGAGCGCGAGACCTTCGGCGAGCGCATGGCCGACAAGGTGGCGTCCTTCGGCGGCTCCTGGAAGTTCATCATCCTGTTCAGCGTGGTGCTCACCACCTATACGGCCATCAATGTGTCTTTGCGCGGCAACGCGTGGGACCCCTACCCCTTCATCCTGCTGAACCTGTTTCTCTCCATGCTGGCCGCCATCCAGGCACCGGTCATCATGATGAGTCAAAACCGGCAGGACGCGCGCGACCGCCTGCGCTCGGAGCTCGATTTTGAGGTAAACCGCCGCGCCGAAAGCGAAATTCAATTCCTCTCGCGTAAGCTGCACACCGTCACCGACAAGCTGGACGACATAGAGGATCGCCTGCGCGGCCCCAACCAGGCACGCGACTACGACGATCCGCAGAGCTGAGCCAAGCAAAACTAAAGCCGTTCTCGTCCAGGTAGGAATCTGCCGTCATCCTGAGCGTAGCGAAGGATCTCAGTATTCAGTTCGCGGGTGCTCTACACCCACTCGGAATACCGCTCTCAACTCTTCGGGTTCTTCGGGCCGGCAGCAGGCGCCTTCATACAGTTGCATCCTTCAAGACCTCCGCAGCGTCCCGCGATGCAGCCGCAAGCGCTCGCCGCGCCAGACCACCGTGTCACCCGCATAGCTCCAGGCCCAGAAAAATAGCCCCAGCAGATCCCGCACCGGGAGCCAGAACAGGTCGCGCAGCACCTGCGGGTCGCGCAGCAGGCCGACCCCCACCCCCAGCGCCACGGCCAGCCGCACCAGCAGCGCGATCGACAGCAGCGACAGGCTCCATAGATTGAAACCGCTGGCTAAGACCGTAAGCATCGCCCAAGGCAGCACATAGGTAAACAGCAGGCCCAGATATCCCGCCCGGCGCGAGTCGCGCGTGGATCGCGACCAGCGCAGCTGATGGTCCGCAAAGCCGCGCCACGTGTACGCCGGGATGCTGGTCGCGACGACCTCCGGGGCAAGCTCCACACGGTACCCTGCGCGATAAAGCCGGGCACCCAATTCATAATCGTCGGCAAGCTGATCGGCCAGCGCCGCGAAGCCGCCGATGGCCGCCAGCGCCGTCTTCGTCGTGGCCAGCGTGGACCCCAGACCGAAGCGCAGACCGCCCTCCAGCACCCGCGCCGCGAGCACCCCGGGAATGAAGTCCGTGGCAATGCCCAGGGCCTCCAGCCGTGCAAACGCCGATCTCCCGGCCTGCCCCAGATACGGCACCGTGACCAGGCCGAGCGGCCTGCCCCCTGCCGCGCCGCCCTGCGTCTCCGCAGCGAACGGCAGCATTACGTGCTCCAGGTAACCGGGCGAGACGAGGATGTCGGAATCGTTGACCAGGATGTGCTCAAAGTGCGCGTGCGGCAGCATCTGCGCCAAGGACGATACCTTGCCGTTCGTGCCCAGGCGCCGGGGGCACTCGATCAGATGGATGCCGATCTCGGGGTACTCCACCCGCAGCCGCGCGACCTCGGCCACGGCCGCATCCGAGAGCGCGCCCACGCCGAAGATCAGCTCGAACGGGCCGTCGTACCTCTGTCGGCAATGGCTGACAAACCCGGCATACATGCGCGGGTCCGTGCCGCGCAGAGGCTTCAGCACGGACACCCCCGGCATGACAAGCGAGATGGGAAGGCCCGTCTGCGCCCGCGCCGCGCGCTGAAACGAGCGCAGCCCCCACAGGGCAAACAGGCTGTAACCGATGCCGCAAACCGTCAGCAGGGCGGTGAAGAAGGGCAGCGCGGAAAGAAGGACGTTCACCGCTCCCTAGTGTATCGGCAAGCACGGCGAACAGGTTGTGGGGAGGTGGTGTCTGGGCCAGTGCACATGAGCGGTAAGTGGAATTAGGGGATTAACTGACATAACTTCCGCAATGCATTTCTACTTACCTATCTGACGAGATGATCCTTCGCAGTCACAAACTTCTTTGGAGATGTGCCGGAGAACCTTCTGAAAGCAGCACAAAAGGCGCTCTGGGATTCGTATCCGATACCGAGCGCCACGGCACCCAACGTTTGCCCCTTCTCCCTTAGCTTGTGCGTCGCAAGGGTCATTCGCCAGCGAGTGAGGTAGGCAATCGGCGTTTCTCCAACGACTCTCTTGAAGTTTTGGGCGAACGCAGTCCGAGACAGCCCTGCGGTACGTGCCAACTCTTCGAGCGTCCACGCGTGAGCGGGCCGCTCGTGCATACATGCAAGCGCTGTTCTGATCTGTGGTTCGGCAAGAGCGGCGAACCACCCCGAACCATGGTTCCTCTGTTCCTGGTGTAGACGTAATGCGTCGATGAGCAACGTGTACGCTACCTGCTGCGCAACCAGCGTTCCGCCCACCTGCGGTTCGCGCATCTCGCTCAGCAGCCGCTGCACGCCCCACCGCATGGAGGCGCATTGCTGATCCCCGGTAAGAAGGGCGACTGGGGGCAAAGCATCCAGGAGAAAACCCGCACCACCCTCGAGATCGAAGTGGGTTCCAAGCAGAAGAAAGTCCTCGCCCGGTGTTACCGGGAGCACGCCCTGGTACCGCGCGATTCCCGAGACGATCTTGCGTGCGTCCACTGGCGGAAGGTCTAAATCGCTCGCGATGACGAAGGGTTTTCCATGGGGCAACAACAGGCAGTCTCCCTGGTGAAGCCGGGCTGGAGGCTCTCCCTCGATCGCCAACCAGCAGGTTCCTTCCACAACCATGTAGCACTTGATCCCCTTGTAAGCAGGCAATTGCAGGGACCATGGATCTCCTGCGGACAGCGCGCCGGTCACATAGGCCCGCGGTTTGAGTAAAGAGAGTACATCTGAAAGAGGGTCCATGTGATTTGTACGCTCACAATATAAATCTGCACCGTTGAGCATTGATCGTACAGAATAGACGGCCTAACTTCTCTGTAAAGACCTTCGCGGTCTTGCAAAGGGAGAACAAATGCCAACTATTGCCAGCGTCCAAACAAGAACTGTTCGGTTTCAGAGTTACGGTAAACCGGCCGAGGTGTTGCGATTGGAGGAAACGACGCTGCCAGGGCCTGCAAGTCAGCGTGTTCGCGTGAAGGTTCAGGCCTGTGGTCTGAATCCGGCCGACTGGGCCTTGTGCCGAGGTCTGTTCGCCGGAAGCCTTCCACGTGGAATCGGTTTGGAGGTAGCTGGAACCGTCGATGCTGTCGGCGAGGATGTAACAGATGTAGAGGTCGGTCAGCCTGTGTTCGGGCCCGTGGATTTCGTGGGGACCAGCAGCGCCGGAGCCTCCGATTACGCCATTTTGCAGCATTGGACGCTCATTCCAAAAGGACTCGACGCACCCCATGCTGCGGCTTTGCCGATGGCAGTCGCGATTGCGTACGGTAGCTTGGATTGCCTCGGCGTCGAAGCAGGCAAGACGGTGTTAATCAACGGAGCGGGAACTACGGTTGGGTTCGCTGCGGTTCAGATCTCGTTGCTCCGCGGAGCACGCGTGATTGCAACTGCTGGTTCTACCTTCGCGGATCGCCTGCGTGCTCTCGGCGCTGTCGTAACCGCCTATGGTGATGGCTTGCCGGAAAGAATTTCGGCACTGCTGGACAAGTCGCCGGACCTGATCCTTGACGTCGCGCCCGTGGGTGGTGCTCTGCCGGCACTCGCTCAAATTGCAGGTGACCCAAAGCGGGTCATGACAATCAGCGACTTCGCGGCTGCAAAAACATTGGGTGTGCGCTCAAACCTTGAGGAACCCGGCATGCGCATAAGATATGACGTTTTAAGGGAGTTTGCGGACCTGGCTGCAGAAGGCGGGTTTTCCATTCCAATTGCCCGCACGTTCGCTCTTGACGAGTGGAGGGAGGCACTCTCCGTCAGCGAAGGCCAGCAGGCGCGGGGAAAACTGATCCTTCTACCCTGACCCTTTCTCGCCTGTTCGATCCTGGGTGACGCGAGTCGCATTAGCGGAAGTTACCCTGTAACGGGAGGTGCGTAGCGATACTTCTGCAAGTCGCTCCGTGGCCAAAGCTATACAGCGGATTCGCTTCGGGACAGAAGAAGACGAAGGGGCCCGCTACGACATCAGAAGACCCCCGGCCTACTCATACCGCAGCGCATCGATCGGGTCCAGCATTGAGGCCTTCCAGGCCGGGTAAATGCCGAACACCAGCCCAATCGCACAGGAGCACAGAAACGCCGTCAAAATCCACATCAGGCTCACCTCCGAGCTCAGCAGGAAGTGCAGGCCGAAGGCGACCGACGCCCCCACCGCGACCCCCAGCAGGCCTCCGATCGCGCACAGCACCACGGCCTCCACCGTGAACTGCAGCAGGATGGTGCCGCGCGTCGCGCCGATGGCCTTGCGGATGCCGATCTCGCGCGTGCGCTCCGTCACGCTCACCAGCATGATGTTCATCACGCCTACGCCGCCCACCATCAATCCCACGGCGCTCAGCCCCAGCATCAGCAGGAACAGGCTGCTGGTAATCTGCGTCCACAATTTCGTGATCGAATCCGGTCCGAAGACGTCAAAATTATCCTCGGCCGCGTTGGGCACCTTGCGCCGCCGTCGCAGCAGCTCGGTAATCTCGTCATCGGCGATGGGCTTGTTTCGCTGCTCATCCACGCGCGCGCTGATCCAGTAATCCAGAATCTCCGGATGCAGCTTGTGAAACGTCGTGATCGGCATGTAGACCATGTTGTCTTCGGGATTTTTGCCGAGGCCGAAGGGCGATTTCCGCTTGTCCATCGTGCCGATCACGGTAAAGGCGCGGCCCTCCACGGTGACCTCCTTGCCCGTCGGATCGGCCTCCCCAAACAGCTCCTCCACGGTGTCGTGCCCAAGGATGGCGACATCGGCCGCGCGCGCCTGATCGTCAGCGGTGAAATACCGTCCGTAGACGATCTTTTCCTCATACACATCCCCGTTGGAGACGCTGTCGCCGGTTAAAATCAGGTGCTCGGCCTTATGATTGCCGTACTTCGCGGTGGCCAGTCCAGTATTGAATTGATTGCTCTGGTAACGCAGGTTCGCGCCGGCCGCGACGATGTGCGGCAGCGTACCGATGGCCAGCATATCGTCATAGGTCAGCTGCTTGCGCGCCAGCATCTCCGCCGTGGGCCGCAGCGTGATCGGCGGCAGGCGTGCCACCCAGATCACATTGGTGCCGAACTGCTCCACCAGCGCCGAAACCGAGCTGTTCAGCCCATTGATCACCGACGAGATCGCTATGACCGTGATCACGCCGATGACGATGCCCAGAATGGTAAGCCCCGAACGCAGCTTGTTGGCGCGCAGGGTATCCAGGGCCATGATGACGGCTTCGCGTTGCTGCGACCCTTGCAGGGTAGCCATAGCCTAAAACTCCAATCCCAAAATCCCGACACTAGAGCAAAATAGCTGATGGTGCAGAGGTATTTCGGGGGTTTTGTCATTCCCGAAGGGAATCTGCGGTTGTTCTTGCTTCTGCTTTTCTCTGTACCATCTGCTAATCCGCTCTAAATTCCCGATCCTAAAACTCCGACCTCAGCGCCACAATCGGGTCCAGCTCCGCGGCTTTACGCGCCGGGTACACACCGAAGAAGATACCCACGAAGATCGCCACGCCCAGCCCGGCAAAAACGCTCCAAAGCGCCACGCTGGACGGGAAATCCAGCGCAATGGTCACCGCCTCCGCGCCGCCCACACCCACCATCACACCCAGCGCCCCGCCCAACAGCGCCATAATCGCCGACTCCATCAGGAACTGCAGCAGCACGTCGCCGCGGCTCGCGCCCAGCGCCTTGCGGACGCCGATCTCGCGCGTGCGCTCCGTCACCGAAACCAGCATGATGTTCATGATCACGATGCCGCCGACCACCAACGAAATTGCCGCGATGGCCACGGCCACCAGCTCAAACGAGCCCGAGATCTGTCCCCACAGCGACACCAGGCCGCTGCTGGTTTCAAGCGCGAAGCTGTCCGGCTCCCCCGGACGGTCATGCCGCTCGGAGCGCAGGATCACGCGGGTCTCATCCATGGCGTTTTCCATGGCCTCGCCGTTGCCGCCCTTGACCGCGATGGCGATCGACTTGGCGCTGCCGTAGGTGCGCTGAAAGGCGGTCAGCGGGATCGCCACCCAGTCATCTTGACTCACCCCCAGCGTCTTGCCCTTCTTTTCTCCCAAACCGATGATCGTGTAGGGCACGCCGTCAACGCGGATTTCGTGGCCGAGAGGGTCCGCGTTGCCGAGCAGGTTTTCCTCAATATCGGTGCCGATCATGGCCACATGGGTGGCATGATCCTCCTCGGCCTGCGTAAAACCGCGTCCCTCCGTCAGGTTGAGCGAAAGCATATCGGGCATCAGCGCCGTGTAGCCGCGTACTTGCGAGCCCGTGGAGGATTGCCGCCCGGCCACGATGGTGCCGGCGTTCGTCTCGCTCGCGCCCACCATCTGGCAGGCACGGCAGCCCGCCTGCACGGCATGGTACTCCGGCAGACCCAGCACCTTGCGCTTGCTGTAGCGCAGGTAGTCCGCATATTCGGTGACGAGTGTCGGCATCTGGTTGGCAGTGAAGACATCCGCGCCGAAGCTGGCGACCTTGGTGACCACATAACGGTTCGCACCGTTCACCAGCGTCACCACCGCAATCACACTCGCCACGCCGATCACCACACCCAGCAGCGTCAAAACCGTGCGCAGCTTGTTGGCCCACAGGGAGGCCAGCGCCATCCGGAGTGCGTCTTTTCGATCCATGCTCATCGGTTCATCGGTCCTTCATGCATCCCGAGCGCGCGCAAACCCGAGTGTAAACCTATGGGGGTGAGGCCGTCGGCACCGCAGGGG
>CAXTBJ010000062.1:0-14380 GCA_964242585.1 uncultured Bryocella sp. | reverse complement strand
CGCGCGCAAACCCGAGTGTAAACCTATGGGGGTGAGGCCGTCGGCACCGCAGGGGAAGTGGGCATGACAGGCGTTGCCGGCAGCGTTGCAACGCCCCGACTGTTGACACCCGGACTGTTGACACCCGGACTCTTATTACCCGGACTGTTGACACCCGGACTGGTGTAGATGCGCTTCAACTCATCGGGTGCGTTCTTCCTGGGTCCGAGTTCAGCGGACCATGAGACCGCATAGAGCCATGGCTCGCCGAAGCGTTCCATGCGCGGGATGTCGGGAACGCCCCCGAACTCGCTGATGGCCAGCGGCTTGCGGCCGTTGTGCTGGCCGAGCAGGGCGTCCCACAGGTTGGACTCGTTCTCATGCAGGTCCTTCGGATAGGCATCGATGCCGACAACGTCGACCCGATCGTCGCCGGGGTACCAGGCAGGGTCCTCGGCCGAGGTGTACACCCAAACCAAATTGTGCAGGCCGTCTGTCCGCGTCAGGCGGTCGTAAAGCATGGCCCACAGCTGCTTATAGACCGCCGGCCCCTTGGCTCCCCACCAAAACCAGCCGCCCTGCGCCTCATGCAGCGGGCGGAACAGCACAGGCACCCCGGCCGCTTGCAGTCGGCGCAGCTGCACGGCGATCGCGTCGATGTCGGCGAGCGCGGCGGCGTGTTCGGGGGTTGAAGGATTGACCGCGCGGCTCGCATCAAAGGTGGTCCCATCGGTGTAAAACGAGCGCCACCAAGGCGATTTCGGCGTGTCGAATCCACCCATCGGCGGGGCCCAATGCCAGGAGAGCGTCACTACATAGCCGGCCTGCGCCGCCGCGAGCAGGCGGGCGACGTCGTCCTGCCAGAGCGGCTCATGGGCAAGGAACTCCGGGCTCAAACGCATCAGATCGCCCCCCATGATCGCCGGGCGAAGGCCGGTGATCTGGAGCGCATAGGCCGCATCCGCGTCCGCATAGACGCCCATGGCCGTGGACTTGCCGTAGCTTTCCTCCAGACTGCGCAGCAGAGCCCTCGCCTCGGGCGTAGCATCGGGATCAACGGGCGGTGTATTTACGGGCAGCGGAGGTTGCGGCGGCGGAGCGGGACTTAGCTCGATGGAGTCGATATCGTAGAAGCCCCAACCGCGATCTACGGTGACACTGTTCTCCCCGGCGGTGAGTTCGACACGGCCAAGGGACGCGGTGGCAAAGGCGTTTCCCGGACTGGGCGGAAACAGCCCGCTGAGACCATCGCCGTTCACCTCGATCTCATATCCCTTCTGACTGCTGCACCGGTAGGACACCGTAAGGCGGTATACCCCCGGCTCCTTCACCTTGAAGTGAAAGATCAGCCGGTCGGAAGGCTGTTCGAAGCCGGTCACATACCCTGTGCCGGTGTGGGACGCGTGTACGGGAGCCTTGCCCGGCACATCTGACGCCCTCGGGGCCTCTGCCGCGATTCTCAGCGTAGGGCCTTCGATATGCGCGTTCTCTGCCTCAAAATGCAGACGCTGGCCAAGCGCGATGCCTGAGCAGATACCAGGGCACAGACCGGGGCAGACCAGCACTAGAAGGAACAAAAGAACGGAATGAACACGATCGCGCACACAGTGATCGAAACATACGCGGCCAGGCGTCGCTATCCCTCCCAGGAACCATGTCGTCGGGGTAAACGTCCCAAAACGCTACAGAATCGACTTCCCACTACAGCCTATGTGGAAGCGGCCCCGGGCCGTAAAGCTGTCATGCTTGAGCAGGGGACAGCGTAGCGCCGCGCGCGCTGCCTGCCTTCGATGAATTTGATGGAGATGAGCGCCCTTGCAGCAGATTTTTGACGGACACAACGATGCGGTGCAGCACCTGCGCGAGTATCGCGCGGACGGCATCGACTTCCTGCGGCGCGGCACGACCGGACACCTGGATCTGCCGCGGGCTCGCGAGGGCGGGCTCGCAGGCGGCCTGTTTGCGATGGGCGTATTCCCGAAGCGGTCGCCGCGGGAGAACCTGCGGCAAACGGCGGACGGCTACGAGGTGACGCTTCCGCCGCCGATCGCCTTTGATGACGCGAGAGCAGAGATCGGGTTGCAGCTTGCCGCGCTACGGGCCATGGCAGCGCGGTCTGCAGGTGCCGTGCGGATTACGACGACCGCCAATGAGATTGAGGCCGCCCGCACGGAAGGCGCCCTGGCCGCCGTGCTGCACCTGGAGGGCGCTGAGGCGATCGACGAGGGATTGGAGCAACTGGGTACGTTGTACGACGCCGGTCTGCGCAGCCTGGGGCCCGTGTGGAGCCGGCCCAATGCCTTTGGCCATGGCGTGCCGTTCGCCTACCCGCGCTCGCCGGACACCGGTCCGGGCCTCACGCCGGCGGGCGAGGCCCTCGTGCGGGCTGCCAATGAACTCGGCGTGATGCTCGACCTGGCTCATATGAATGAGCGCGGCTTTTGGGATGCGGCAAGGCTGAGCCGCGCACCGTTGGTGGCCTCCCACACCTGCGCGCACACGCTCTGCCCGTCCACGCGCAACCTCACCGACCGGCAACTGGACGCCATTCGCGACACGGATGGTCTTGTAGGCACGAACTTCTCGGTAAGCGACGTTCGTCCGGACGGCCACGCGGAGGCCAACACCCCGCTGACGATGGTCGCCGCGCAGATCGCGTACCTGGTAGACCGGGTCGGGATCGACCGCGTCGGTCTGGGTTCGGACTTCGATGGAGCGACCGTGCCGGAGGCGATCGGCGATGCGAGTGGCGTCCCGAAGCTGCTGGATGCCCTGCGGCTGGCGGGCTTCGACGAGTCCGCCCTGCAAAAAATTGGGTGGAGCAACTGGATGCGGGTACTGCGGCTGACCATCGGGTGAGATCGGGGTTTCCGTCCGAAATTCCTGCTAACTAATTCATCCGTAGCTCGTCATATTGCATGTAGGATCTTCTTCGATGCCGCCGAAACGCTCCATCACGCTCACCGAGGCCGAGTTAAGGCTAATGCGCCTGCTTTGGCTGCGCGGCGAGTCCGCCGTCGCCGACCTGGTGGCGGCCCTGGCCGATGATCCCAAGGCCATATCGCTGGCCTACACCTCCGTGCTGACGACCGTGCGCATCCTTGAGAAAAAGGGCTATGTAACGCACCGGCAGGAGGGTCGCGCGTTTTTGTACACCCCCTGCATGGCCGAGCACGAGGCCAGCCGCTCCGAGGTGCGCCATGTGCTGCAGCGTTTTTTCGGCAACTCGCGCGAGCGATTGCTGCTTTCCCTGCTCGGCGATGGCGAGATCACCGTCGACGAACTGTTGCGCTTGAAGCAGGCCATCGCCGAAGCGCCGGCCGAGAACGCGGCCGAGAACGCGGCCAAGGACGCGGCCAAGTCACAGGCCGAGACTCCCGCCTCGCAACGCCCTGGGAAGGAGGCCTAATTATGCATCCCCTCCCATCCTCAACGGTGTTGGCCGCCTTGGCCGACGCGCTGACTGCCTCGCTTTGGCAAGGAACGTCCCTTGTGCTGCTCGTCGCGCTGGGCCTGCATAGGCTTCCGGCGCTGACCTCGGCGGCGCGGTCCGCGATCTGGGCAGCGACGCTGTTCCTTATCGCGCTCCTTCCCTTTCTGGCGCTTACCGGGCATCACTCTGGTATACCTTCCACCGGCTTGCTGCATGTGGAAACCGGTTTCAGTCTCGCGTTTGTGGCCCTTTGGGGGCTCGCGTCGATGGTGCGCGCGGTGCAACTCGCCGTGGGCGCCTTTGAGCTGTGGCGTATCCTGCGGGCCGCACGGCCTCTCGCTCCGGCACCCGGCATTGCGGCTCTGCTGCGGCAGGCACCCCGCCGGCCCCGGCTGTGCGTCTCGGCCACCGTAAACCGGCCCAGCGTGGCGGGCTTCTTCCGGCCCCGTCTGCTGCTGCCCGCGGCTCTGCTGCCGGAGCTGAACGAGGCCGAACTCACCCAGATCGTCCTGCATGAGCTCGAACACCTGCGCCGCGGCGACGATTGGATTCACCTCGCGCAACAACTTGCCCTGCTGCTGCTGCCGCTGCACCCGGCGCTGCTCTGGTTGAATGGGCGGCTGGCGCTTGAGCGCGAACTGGCCTGCGACGACGCCGTAATCGCCACCACACGCGCCGGCAGGGCCTACGCTGCCTGCCTGGCCCACGTGGCGGAGCAATCCCTCTTACAGCGCGGGGTCTCGCTCGCCCTGGGCGCGTTGGGCAGCTCACTGGGGCCCCGCCGGCGAGCGGAGCTGACAACCCGTGTGGAGCGCCTCCTGCATCGGCCCGAACGCCCCCTTCGCGGCCGGCCGCTGCACTTCGCCACCGGTCTGGTGCTGGCTGGAACGGCTGCCTCAGCCGCCCTCTTGGCACACAGCCCGCGGCTGGTCAGCTTCGACCGGGTAGCGACTTCGGACACGGCGGCTGTTTCTGCACCGCTGCCGGATTCCCAGATGCTCCCGGGGTCCCAGATGCTCCCGGTGCACCAGATGCTGCCGGTCCTGCAGAGAGTACCGACGGTACAGTCCTTTCCCCAATCACATACTCCCATGCGTGCCATGCTGCTGAAGGCAACGCTACCCACCTCAACGGCTGCCTCGACAGCCGCCTCACCGCTAGCCTCACGCCGCCATCTCGCCGTAACGATGGGGACCGTTCTCCGGCCGCGCGCACGCACTCTGACCCTGCGAAGGGTCGTGCTTGCCGACCGGCCACGCTCGATCTCGTACGTGGCAGCGCCCGAGGCACCGCAGTTTGTTCCCATTTTCTTCATTCCGCGTCTCGCGCCCATACTTGAGCCGACACAACGGACCTGGTATACGGCCGTCCCCTGGCGGAATGGTTGGCTGGTCGTCCAACTCTAACCCTGCTTCATCAACCCCGGAGGGTACTCCCTTGCCTTATAAAACTAATCATCTAGTTACAGGAGCGAAGCGGTATCTTGCGCCTGCCCTGCTATCCGCAACCGTCGCCATTGGAGCCGTGGCGGTTCAAAACCGTGTGACCGGTGTACACGCTGCGGCGGGCCTCGGCGCGGGCACGGCTGCCAACCCGCTTGATACCGCCAGCGTGGCCGCGCTGACCTCGCTCGATCAGGCCACCGAGAACCTGACCGCCCGCGTCCAGCCCTCGGTGGTCAGTATCGCCGTGACCTCCACCCCCTCGGCGGAAGAGACCGCGGAGAGGGAGGGCGGGCAGGGTCTACAGGGTCTGCCGCCGGAGCTGCAACAGTTCTTCGGAGGCATGGGCGGCATGGGTGGCGGCCGCAGCCAAACCATGCGTCCGCAGCCGCCGCAGTTTGAGCACGGCATCGGCTCCGGCGTCATTATCTCGCCCGACGGCTACATCCTCACCAATAACCACGTCATCGACGGTGCCAAGGACATCAAGGTCACCCTGCATGACCGCCGTGTTCTGAACGGTCGCGTGGTCGGTGCAGACAAACTGACCGATCTCGCGGTCGTGAAGGTAAACGCCGGCGATCTGCCGGCCATCGCCTGGGGCGACTCCACCAGGCTGGAACAGGGCCAGACCGTGCTCGCCTTCGGCAGCCCGTTCGGGTCGCTGCGTTTTTCCGTGACACGCGGCATCGTGAGCGCGCTGAACCGCTCCGACCCCTACCGCGAGGACGCGCGCAAACCCGGCGGCTACATTCAGACCGACGCCGCCATCAACCCCGGCAACTCCGGTGGTCCGTTGGTGGACGCGCACGGCCAACTGGTCGGTATCAACTGCTCCATCATCACCAACAGCGGCCAATTCGCCGGTGCCGGCTTCGCGATCCCCTCGCAGCTGGCCAAGGCGATCTCGACGCAACTGATTCAGCACGGGAAGGCGGAACACGGCTACCTCGGGATCGCCATGAATGATGTTTCCCCTGAAAACGCTCGTTTCTTCAACCTGAAGGACGCCTCCGGCGCCATCGTTTCGCAGGTCACGCCCGACTCGCCCGCGAGCCAGGCCGGCCTGCAGCAGGGGGACGTGATCACCGCCCTGAACGGCCAGAAGATGATCGATTCGAGCGCGCTCCAGGTCGCAGTCAGTGAGCTGAACCCCGGCACCGCTGTTACATTGAGCGTGATCCGCAACGGCCAACCCACCACGGTGCGGCTCACGGTCGGCGAGTTCCACGCCGACCGTCGGCAGATGGCGGAGAACGAGGGCGGCACCGCCCCCGGCAGCGGCAAGCTCGGCCTCGGGGTCGGCGACCTGACGCAGGACATTCGTCAGCAGCTCAACGTTCCCGAGGACATCCACGGCGCGGTAGTCGAAAGCGTGCGTCCGGGCAGCCCGGGGGAGGATGCCGCGCTCGAACCCGGCGACATCATCCTGCAGGTCGACCGCAAACCCACCGCCTCAGCCAGCCAGTTCGGCGGGCAGGTGCGCGACGACGCGGCCGGGGGAGACATCCTGCTGCTGGTCTGGTCCAAGGGCAGCGCCAGCTACCGAACGATCCGCCCGGAGAGCAGCGCCCAAAAAGGGTAGGTTCTCCTTCCGTTAACTCCCTGTGTCATCCCGTAAGCTACCCATTTGTCATCCCGTAACGCAATGAAGGGATCTGCTTTCCCCACGCCTGCCAAGGCGGAAGAAAGCAGATTCCTCCGCTACGCTGCGGGATGACAAGGCTTAACGGGTTGACCCAATCCCGCCGGCCCGGTCCTATTGAACCCGACTACTGCTTCGGGCACCCCGTCTTTCCGCTCGCCTCGGTCAGCACGCGGTTCACTGAGGCCAGATTCATCTTGTAGCAGTTCCCCGAGGAATCCTTGCTGACATAGCTCGCCGAACTCGCCGTCGGTCCTACGCTCGTAACGGCGGTTTCGGTTGAGTTGTAGACCAGGGTGTCTTGGGAGCTTACCTGCTCGGTCGCGTTCTGGAAGGCTGTCTCAAAGCCATTCAGCGTGGTCGTGCCTTTGGACACATACTGCTGGTCGCTGCTGACGATCTGCGAATAGGTTCCGTCCGGGTTGGCCAGGAAGCTGTAATCCAGGGTCAGCGGGAACGAGTAATGCGCCTCGGTCACCGTCTCCAGCACGCCATTCTTTTCGGTGGTTTTCGAGGCCACCGTGCTGGTCTGTACGGCGTTCTGAATCTCGTTTGTGCCCACGTCGAAGGTTTGCGTGCTGTTGAAGTTCACCTTCTGCGCCACCGTGGTCTCCACGCGGCCGAGCGCGGTGTTCACATAGCCCCGGATGCGGAAGTCGCGCATCGACTCCACGGTCACGGTGCCGACAATCGCGCCACTGCTGTTCGTCGTCAGATTTTCAACGACGTTCGGCGTCGGCGCGGCGGTCAGGGTGTTCTCCAGCAGGCCGCCGCCGGTTACGGCCTTCAGCGGATCGGTGTACAGCAGCAGGTTGGCCGTGGTGTCGAAATAGCCGTTGGCGTTAAAAACGCTGAGCGAAACCGTGTGCGGGGCACCGTCGCTGAGCACGCCGGCGAAGGGCGTCAGGTCCACGCGATACGGTTTGAAGTTCAGCGTCTGCACACCCGTAATCGGCTCCCAAAGATAGGGATCGATGCCACCCGTGTAAATCCAGGGATACACCGGCGCCACGCCCGCTGGCTTGCCGTCGATGGCGACCTCGGTTTCCCGGAAGGCCGTGTTGCCGCTGGTTTCAAGCTCGCCGGCCACATCGTTCGGCGCACCCAGGTACCAGAACTCATCGCCCTGCTGGCTCTGCGAAATCACGTCCAGGTACGCCTTTTCCGTATTGCGCGGCGCGGTAAAGGTCGTGGTCAACTGGCTGGCGGTCGTGTCCAGCTCAAATGGGCTGTTGACGCCGCTGACCGGCACCACGACCGCTGCCACGACAGGCGCGGGATTGGCCAGATCGGCGGGGTAGAACGCGAGCTGCGCCGTGCCATAGATGCCGCCGTTGTAGGTGGAGTTATAGATGTTGTAGATGATGGCCTGGCCGCTCTGCGAGCTGTTGAAGATCGCCGACAGGTCCGTCACATCGCGCTCCACGTGCCACGAGGGGCTGAGCGTGGAGCGGGGCTCCGCGGTGGTGCCGAAGAAGATGTTCGCGTTGCCCAGGTAGAGCGAGGCCGTGCGGTCATACTGACGGCCGGCGGTGACCGTGAAGTCGATCGTGAGCACCACCTTGGCCCACGGTCCGGCGCACCCGGCCGGCGGCGCGTAGCTGAGCGGATGCGCGCTGTAATCGTTGAACGCCTCATTGTTGAACAGCGTGACGAGGCACGGGGTAGTCGACGGCCGCGACACCGGCGGCTCCGCCGAGACCGGGTTCGACGAACCCACGAACGGCTTGTTGCCCACCGGCACCACCTGCGCCCCGGCCGTGCTGAGGGCGCCTCCCGCACCCAACATGCCCACCGCACCGCTAACGAAAAGCGCCGTTCCGACCCGATGGAACGCGCGATTCAGGACAGAGATCCTGTTGATCAAGGCTGTACTCCGTAACACAAATTGTGTAGAAATCTGTCCCTACGGTATCAGCGCGGGCGTTGCGGTGGCGACAGATTCCGCCGAAGAGGCTGCAAGCCGCGAACGCAGGGCCGAGGTCCGGTCTGAACGCTGGTCCGAGACCCGCTCCAAACTCCGGTCCGAGACCCGCTCAAAAATCAGATCGAAGATCAGCTCGGCCATGGCCCGCTTAGTGCCCTGCGGGAGGGCAACGGTGGCCCCCGGGGTCAGAAACAGGCCGCCATTGCGGTCCGCGTCGAAGCCCCTACCCTCCGCCGACACATCGTTCGCCACGATGGCGTCCACGCCCTTGCGGAGCAGCTTCTCGCGGCCGGCGGCCTCAAGCGCGGCGGAGTCCGGCTCGGTTTCGGCGGCGAAGGCGACCGCCAGCGTACCCGGCCGGCGATGCGCCGCAACGGCCGCCATGATGTCCTCGGTCGGTTCGAGCTCCAGCCTCAGGCCTGCGCGGCGCCGCAGCTTCCCCGCCGAAACCGACCGCGGCCGGAAGTCCGCCACCGCCGCCGCGCCGATCACGATCGTGGCCTCGGGCAGGTGATCGAGCACCGCAGAGGCCATCTCTGCGGCGGTACCGACGCGGATCTCCCTGCAATTGCGAGGCGCGGGCAGGGCGGCGCTCGTCACCAGCAGCACGCGCGCGCCCCGGGCGATTGCGGCCTCCGCCAGCGCATACCCCATACGGCCGCTGGAGCGATTGCCCAGAAACCGTACCGGATCGAGCGGCTCGCGCGTACCGCCGGCGGTGATCAACACGGTTTCCCCGGCAAGATCCTGCCTTACAGGCCGCGCAGCCTGCAATACCGCGGCACAGATGGCCTCCACCGGCGCCAGCCGCCCCGCGCCGGTCATGCCGCAGGCGAGATAGCCCGCATCGGGAGCGACGATGCGCGCACCGCGCCCTTCGAGCAAACGCACATTGGCCTGCGTGGCCGGGTGCTGCCACATGTTGACGTTCATCGCCGGCGCGAGCACCACCGGCGCGGTCGTGGCAAGGTACAGCGTCGAAACGAAGTCGTTGGCCAGGCCATGCGCCAGCCGCGCCAGCAGGCTCGCGGTCGCCGGGGCGATGGCCAGAGCGTCGATCCCCTGCCCGGCGGCGATGTGCTCGATGGCGAAGTCACCGGCCGTGCTACCGGACGCCTCGCCCGAGGGCTCCCACAACGACGTCAGCACCTCGCGCCCGGTCAGCGCCGCAAAGGTCAGCGGCGTCACGAAGCGTCGGGCGGAGCGGGTCATGGCCACCTGCACCTCGGCCCCGCCATTCTGCAGCGCGCGCACCAGCTCGGCAGCCTTATAGGCCGCCACACCTCCGCTGACCCCGAGCAGGATTCTCATAACGCTGAAGGCGGCGTCCCGGCCGGGCCCGCGGGCGGCAGCAGCACATTGTCGATCAGCCGCGTCGCGCCGACGAACGCCGCCACCGCGATCAGTGCGCCCCCGCGCAGGTCGGCGACGGGCAGCAGCGTGTCCGGATCGACGACCTCGGCGTAGTCCAGCCGCAGGCCGGGCGCGCGGTTCAGGTCAGCACGCAACATGGCCTCCAGCATGTGAGGGCTCTCACACCCTGAAGCCGCGACCGTTCCGGCAGTCTCCAGCGCATGCGGAATCGCGAGCGCCTGCACACGCTCCTCCGCGCTCAGGTAGCGGTTGCGCGAGCTCAGCGCCAGACCGTCCGCCTCCCGCACCGTCGGGCAAACCATCAGCTCCACCGGAAAATCCAGATCGCGCACCATCGCACGCAGCACGGCGACCTGCGCGGCGTCCTTCTGGCCGAAGAACGCGACATCCGGCCCGACAATATGGAAAAGCTTGGCAACCACCGTCGCCACGCCGCGAAAGTGACTGGGCCGCGAGCGTCCATCCAGG
Source organism: uncultured Bryocella sp. (assembly GCA_964242585.1). Lineage (GTDB taxonomy): Bacteria > Acidobacteriota > Terriglobia > Terriglobales > Acidobacteriaceae > Granulicella. The sequence continues at coordinate 4,112 of CAXTBJ010000062.1, read as the reverse complement.
CGCGCGCCAATTGCAGCTACATCTACGGAGGCCTGGCCCGCGGTGCCGGCGGGGTACATGGCCTCCGGCGTCGGGGCAAACAGCAGGTCCACGCCCTCACGCTGTAGCAGGGCACAATCGGCTTCAAAGGTGCGGGGGTATTTGTCCAGGTCCTCGCCCGGTGCGAACTGGGTGGGGTTCACAAAGAGCGAAACCGCTACCCGATCGCACTGGCGTTTCGCCGCGCGGATCAGGGAAAGGTGCCCCTCATGCAGCGCTCCCATGGTCGGCACCAGCCCCAATGTGCTCCCCGCACCGGCCGCGCCGCGCACCGCCCGGCACGTCGCGCGCATGTCCGCGACGGTGTCACAAACCTGCAACTTCACCCAAGGCTCGGCGACCTCTGCCGGGGCATGTTCCAGACCCGCCGCGCTCATCGCGCGCCCCCGGCAAAATCAACCTTCAGCTTCTCCGCGACCTCGGCGGGCAGGTGGTAGCTCTCCGCGTCGTTCGGAAAGGTACGTGCCTCCACCGCGCCGCGAAATGCGGCCAGCCCCGCGCGTAACTCCTCTCCCAGGTCCGCAAACCGGCGCACGAACTTGGCCGAAGGCGCGAAGGTGAGGCCGCAAAGATCGTGGAGTACCAGGATCTGCCCATCGCAGTCCGGTCCCGCCCCGATCCCGATCACCGGAATGCTCAGCGCCCGCGTGATCCGCGCGCCGACCTCGCGCGGCACCCCTTCCACCACCAGCGCGATCGCCCCCGCGCCCTCCAGCGCCGCCGCATCCGCCAGCAGCGACTCGATCGCCGGCACGGAGCGGCCCTGCACCTTGTAGCCGCCCATGCGATACAGGCTCTGCGGCGTCAGCCCGATGTGCCCGACGACGGGGATCTCGGCCAGTGTGAGCTGTTCCACCAAGGGTGCGCGCAAGGAGCCCCCTTCGAGCTTCACCGCCTCCGCGCCGCCTTCCTGCACGAAACGCAGGGCGTTGCGCACGGTGTCCTGCGGGCTTACATGGTAGCTGCCGAAGGGCATATCCGCCACCAGCAGCGCGCGTTTCACCCCCCGGCGGACGGCCTTGGTGTGGTGCAGCATCTCGTCCACGGTGATCGGCAAAGTGCTATCGTACCCGAGCACGGTCATGGCCAGTGAATCGCCCACCAGCACCAGATCGACCCCAGCCTCATCGACCAGGCGGCCTGAGGGGTAATCAGCGGCCGTGAGCGCGGTAATGGCCTCCCCGGCACGTTTTTTGTGCAGCAGGGTGGTCGCGGTGATCTTGGGACCGAGGGCGGCCGGCTCCACCGAGCGAGGTTGCGTAAGGCTCATCTTTGTCTCCAGTGCCGCTCCGCCGAGGGCGGATACAGCCCGAACACTGGAAGTATACGCCGACCGGGCAAGCTCTTTCCCCTTCCTCCTCTTGCCTGCGAAGGGTCGCTCAGCTAAACGCCTCCCCATCCTGTCGCATCCCAAAGTAAAGACAGGCAGGCAAGTAATTCTGAGCGGCAAACTGCACGACACCGGCCACGGCGTGCGTTCCGCGCTGCCGACAACCGCTCATGGGCGCGTCTCGCTTCCACCTCCGCATTTGCGCCGCCCGGGAGCGCGCCGTACACTGGGGTAGCTGTGATTCCTGTCTCCATGCGAAGGGTCCGCTACTCGGCCAACATATGCTGCGGCTCACCAAAAAAGCGGATTATGGGCTGATGGCCCTGAAGTACCTGGCTGAGCACGCGAACTGCGATGCCCAGTCGGCCCACTCCGCCAAGGACATCGCCGAGGCGTACCACATCCCGCCGCAGCTGCTGGCTAAAATCCTGCAAACCCTCACCCGCGCCGGCATCCTGGTTTCCACCGCCGGTACCAACGGCGGATACGCGCTGGCCCGGCCGGGCAGCGAAGTTTCGGCCTTTGAAGTGATTCGCGCTATCGACGGGCCGCTTTTTATCACAAGCTGCATCACGATTCACGGCACATGCGACCTGCATGGAACCTGCACCATCAAAGAACCGTTGCGCAAATTAAACGACTCGATCAAGGATATGCTCAGCGGCATCCGCATCGCGGATCTCGTTGAGCCGGTCGAGGCCACCCCGAAGGCTCCGGTGGCTGGAGGCCTGGTCTCCATCGCCCTCTAGGCTGGGCCCTGTAGAGTCGTAGTTACCTTGTTGTTTCTGGATCTTCGCTGCGCCGGCCAGGTGATGTACCCCCTGCGACCCGGAACCAGCCACCCGCACCACCCGAGTTAGGAGCACACACCGTCATGGCCGAAACCCTTGGAATGAACGTCACCCACACCAATGAGCCCCTGCCCGCAGGCGTCAAGCTGCCCATTTATATGGACAACCATGCGACCACGGCGATGGACCCGCGCGTGCTCGAGTCCATGATGCCCTATCTGACCGGCATCTTCGGCAACGCCGCTAGCCGCAACCACAGCTTCGGCTGGGAGGCCGAGCAGGCCGTCGATAAGGCCCGCGAACAGATCGCCAAGCTCATCGGCTGCACCGCGAAGGAGATCATCTTCACCTCCGGCGCGACCGAATCGAACAACCTGGCCATCAAGGGCATCGCCGAAATGTACCGCGAGCGCGGCAACCATATCATCACCGAGGTCACCGAGCACAAGGCCGTGCTCGATACCTGCAAAAAGCTCGAAAAGCAGGGCTTCCGCGTCACCTATCTCCCGGTCAAGGGCGACGGCCTCGTGGACATGGAAGAGCTCGAGCGCGCCATGGACGACCAAACCATCCTGGTCTCCATCATGTACGCCAACAACGAGATCGGCGTCATCCAGCCCGTTAAGGAAATCGGCGAGCTCTGCCACAAGAAGGGCGTCATCTTCCACACGGACGCCGTGCAGGCCGTCGGCAAGATCCCGGTCAACGTGATCGCGGACAATATCGACGTGCTTTCGCTCTCCGGCCACAAGGTCTACGGCCCCAAGGGCGTGGGCGCGCTCTACGTCCGTCGCCGCAACCCCCGCGTGCAGATCTCCGAGCAGCAGAACGGCGGCGGCCATGAGCGCGGCATGCGTTCCGGCACGCTGAATGTACCGGGCATCGTCGGCCTGGGCGCGGCTTGCGAGATCGCCGGCAATGAGATGGAAGCGGAGGCTCAGCGTGAGAAGGAGCTGCGCGACTACCTGCGCCACAAGCTCGAAACCGCCCTCGACTACACCCAGGTGAACGGCAACATGGACCACCACTTGCCCGGCAACCTGAACATCAGCTTTGTCTATGTCGAAGGTGAAAGCCTGCTGATGGGCATCAATGACATCGCGGTCAGCTCCGGCTCGGCCTGCACCTCGGCCACGCTTGAACCCAGCTATGTGCTGAAATCGCTGGGGTTGGGCGACGATGTCGCGCACAGCTCCATCCGCTTCGGCCTGGGCCGCTTCAACACCCGGGAAGAGGTGGATTATGTCGCCGACAAGCTGATCGACGTGGTTACCAAGCTGCGCGAGCTTTCCCCACTGTACGAGATGGTCAAGGAAGGCATCGACCTGACCAAGATCGAGTGGGCCGCCCACTAAGGTGGGATTTAGTCGGGCGCAGTCTAGCGATACATCGCACAGGAATCGGTGTCCCTATGCATGACGTACTTGCAGTTGGCATCCCGCTTCTGGCGATCTTGGCGGGTATTCCTCTCAACCGTCAGGATGTGTCAAGCCTGCGTGGTGATCTTCACGCAGAGATCGGCGGCTTGCGGTCTGAAATGAATAGCCGCTTTGACTCCATTCAGCGGGATCTGCGTGAGTTTTATGCCGAGCAGGCCCGGCATGACGTGCGCCTTGCCAAGCTGGAACGCTCGGATCTGTAGCTGTTTTTAGCGGCAGCTTACGCCATGTCATCGAGACGATGACATGGCGTTTTCGTTCAGGTTCGTTAGCATCCCAGAGTTAATATGCCAGAACAGATTGCTGCTTTACAGCGAGCATCGACTGAACGGCTTTTGGTTAGCGATGATTTCGACACTTCGTTGAGGTTAGCGAGTTCAAAGCTGTAACAGCCCTATCAGCGCGAGTTGATCATGTCGACGTCGTGTCCGAACTGCCCGTTCCCGGCAAAATGCATCCTAGAACCATGAGTGAAGAAGCAGCCCTTGCTCGGCCGTATGCCCATCTGCTGGA
>CAXTBJ010000061.1:0-24288 GCA_964242585.1 uncultured Bryocella sp. | reverse complement strand
GAGTAAAGCGATGCCTCCCGAAGGCGCATGGCGGAGGCTGGTCGCGCCGCTCTTCTTGACAGCCGCGTTCTGTTGACGAAAGCGGCATGTTCTGCGATTCCGAACGCTACGGTGCTTGGCATGATGGTGCTGGGCAGAACGGTGCTTGGCATGATGGTGCTGGGCAGAACGGTGCTTGGCAAAACTTCTGCTGGGCAGAACTGCCTTGCTGGCTCGTTACGCCGTCACCAGCGACCCCAGCTTCTCCCCTTGCACCACGCGCACAATGTTGCCGCGCTCGCGCATCGAAAAAATAATCATCGGCAGGCTGTTGTCTTTGCACAGGGAGACCGCGGTTGTGTCCATCACGCGCAGCCCCAGCCGTAGAATATCCATGTAGGTGATGGTCTCGAACTTGGTCGCATCCGGCACCTTCTTGGGGTCCGCCGAGTAGATGCCATCCACCGAGGTCGCTTTCAACAGCACATCCGCCCCAATCTCCATGGCGCGCAGGCTGGCGGCGGTGTCGGTGGAAAAATACGGGTTTCCGGTACCGGCGGCAAAGATCACGATCCGGCCCTTCTCCAGGTGTCGCATGGCGCGGCGTCGGATGTACGGCTCAGCCACCTCGTGCATCTCGATTGCGCTCATCACGCGGCAGAAGTGGCCGGTCTTCTCGATCGCGTCCTGCAAAGCGATCGCATTGATGACGGTGGACAGCATGCCCATGTGATCGGCCGCCACGCGGTCCATGCCTACGGCCTGCTCGGCGACACCGCGAAAGAAATTACCGCCCCCCACCACGATGCCGATCTGGCAGCCGGTCTCGGCCACCTCGGCAATCTCCTGCGCGATCGCTTGAATGAAGACGGCATCGACCCCAAAACCACGACCCGCAGCCAGGGCCTCACCGGAGAGCTTGAGCAAAACGCGCTTGTACATTGTGTCTGAGTGTACAAGCGCGGACGGTCCGCGGCGTGCCCCTCTCCAGAACCAAAGGTCGTAAGCCGGTTACCGTGGGACCGAAATTTAAGGTTACGCCTGAGCCGCCCGCCGCCTACACCGCCTCCAGAAAGCTCGCGACAAGCCGTTTTTCACCCTCTTTGGGGAACTTCACCAGAACGTTTTCCCCGTGGATCTCGCGCACCTGGCCGATGCCGAACCGTTCATGGCGCACACGGTCGCCGGTTTTGAAGCGTTCGGGCGCGGAACGGACCATTGTTTCTGGGGCCGTCGTGTGGATATCGCCGTGCACCGTAGAGATCACCGTGGTTCCATGCGCATCGGTCGGCGCCCCGCTCACCTCGCCCGTAAGCCGTGCCGCCTCGCGTGGACTCTCCGGCTTCTGCCGCAGCCTTTGGCCCTCGGTCCCGCTGCGGGTTTCGTCCGTCTCGGCGTGCGCCGCCCCGTCCTGCCCGGGATCGTTCTCCCCTTGCAGGCGGCGGTCGCAGTTATCGCACCGTCCGCAAGGTTCCCCGACCTCCTCATTGAAGTAGAGGCGCAGCACCTGCGTGCGGCAGGTGGACGTTTGGGCGTAGTGCATCATCTCGGCGAGCCGCTGCTTGTCTTGCTCGGCCCGCTCCTCATAGCTCTTCAGCAGGGCGGCGATCTCGTCCTCGCCGGGCGGCTCCGCCAGGTTCAGCCGGTACCCGTCGCGGCTTTGCTGCACCCAGCCGGCGTCGGAGAGCATGTAGAGGATCACCTGTGTCCGCTTGGGGCCGACGTCGGCGTAACCGGCCACCGTGCGTACCCGCAGCGGCATCGCCTCGCCGCCGTCGCGCTTGCCCGACTGCATGGCCTGGACGACCGCGGCGGCCTTGGCTTCGATCGTCTCCGGTTCCCCCTCGGACGCCGCTTCCGTCTGCTCGCCACCGATGGCCGAATCCGCCATGTCGTCCTCAGCTGCCGCCTTTGCCTCGGCCGCTTTGGCCTTGGCCTCGACCCGCGGCAGCATGCGGCCCAGGGCGAGCGCCTCCAGCACCGCGCTCACCTCGGCCGCATGCGGGTAGCGGCCAGCCATGAAGTACGTCTGAATGCGCTTGTCTTCCAGCCGGTACAGCAGCACGGCGCGCGACGGCAGTCCGTCGCGCCCCGCGCGTCCAGCCTCCTGCGCATACGTCTCCAGCGAGTCCGGAAACTCGTAGTGATACACGAAGCGGATATCCGGCTTATCGATCCCCAGACCGAAGGCCTTGGTGGCGATCATCACCTTGTGATCGCCGCGCATGAACTCCTCCTGCACCTGCTCACGGTCTTTATGGGTCATTTTGCCGTGGTAATGGCCCACGGAGATGCCATGATCCTTCAACCAGTCGTGCAGCTCATCCGCCGACCGCACGCTGGCGGTGTAGATGATCCCCGTACCCTCTTCCTTCTCCAGCATGGTGCCGATGCGCGCGAGCTTGGCATCGTTATTCACCGTCGGCAGCACGGCGAAGTGCAGATTGGTGCGCTCGGAGCCGGTATTGACCACCACCGCATCCTTCGCGCGCAGCACCTCCAGGATCTCGTTCTGCACCTCCTGCGTGGCGGTCGCGGTCAGCGCCAGCACCGGCGGACTGCCCAACTGCTCGCGCGCATACCCCAGCCCCAGGTAGGCCGGACGAAAATCGTGTCCCCACTGCGAGATACAGTGCGCCTCATCCACGACGAAGAGCCCGACGCCGCCGGCCTCCCGCAGCTCGGCCAGAAACTCCGGCTTTTCCAGCTGCTCCGGCGTCACATACACCAGCTGCGAGCTGCCCTCGTCCAGGTGCTCCTGCGCGTCCTCGGCGGCCTTGACGCTCAGCGTGGAGTCGATCTTTTCGACCGCGATGTCGGCCTCCGCCGCGTGCTCCTGCTGATCCTGCATCAGCGCGATCAGCGGGCTGACGACGATCACCGGATGCGGAAGAAACAACGCCGGCAGCTGGTAGGTCAACGATTTGCCCCCACCGGTCGGCATCAGGCCGAGCACATTCCGGCCCGAGAAGACGGCCTCCAGGATCTCCTTCTGCCCCGGCCGGAACCCTTTGATGCCGAACCGTTTACGGGCAGCGCCCACCACCTCGCGCCAGGCTGGAGCCGGCGGCTGGGCTCTTTTTTCCTGTGCAGGGGACGGGGCGGGGGCGGTTCGCACTTCGTTTTCGGCTTCGGCGGGCAGGGTGGCAGACATTCAGTTCAACTCCAGACTGGCTTGGATGCCGCAAGCAGCCGGTTCGCTGAGATGCGCCGTGCAGTGCCGCTACGGCCTCAACAGGTATCCCAGACTGACCGGGATATGATCGGCGCATGAGCGAACCCCAAAACCCGTCCGGCGAAAACCCTTCCCTGAGCCCGGAGGACCGCGCCCGTCGCATCAAGGTCCTCCTGTTCGATGTGGACGGCGTTCTCACCGACGGCGGCATCACCGTCATGCCCGGCTCCGATGGGAAGGCGGTGGAGGTCAAAACCTTCTCCGCGCACGACGGCATGGGTATCGCGATTGCCCATGTAGCCGGCCTCAAGATCGGCTGGATCACCAAACGCCAGTCGCAGGCCGTGGCCATCCGCAGCAAGGACCTGCGCGTCGATCACGTCTACCAGGGCCAGCACTACAAGGTCGAAGCGCTGGACCTGATCATGAAAGACGAGAGCTGCACGTTGGAAGAGATCGCCTACGTCGGCGATGACATCATCGACCTGCCGGTTATGCGGGTAGTCGGCCTCGCCATCGCGGTCGCCAACGCACGGCCCGAGGTGAAGGCCGCCGCACACTACACCACCGAACACCCCGGCGGCTTCGGCGCGGGCCGCGATGCCATCGACTTTCTGCTGCGGTCCCGCGGCGTGCTGGAGTCAACCATTGAAAAATACCTCGATCCGAACGATAAAGAAGCCAAAAACGCGGACATCGGCGTCGGCAATATGTAACCGGCGAACCCGGTACATACATGAGCGTCGACTGGCGCGGGTTAGCCTGGTCTAGCTTGGCATCTCCGCTCATTGACCCGATATGAAAGAAACCACTCCTACCGCGAGGCTCCGCGGGCTCGATACCCTTCGTGCGACAGCTGTCGTGGTCGTCATTCTGTACCACCTGACGATCTTTGGTGAGTTGCCCATACGCATCCTGCCTGTCACCTATTTCGGCTGGATGGGCGTCGATCTCTTCTTCGTCCTCAGTGGTTTCCTCATCGGGCAGCAGGTACTCAGGCCGTATCTTGGCGGAGAGCGGCCTTCCATCACCGAGTTCTACCGGCGACGCGCCTACCGCGTCCTGCCTTCCTACCTTGTGGTGCTCGCGCTGTATTTTCTTGTGCCGGGTTGGAGCGAAGCTCCACGCTTGGCGCCGCTATGGAAATTCCTTACCTTCACGATGAACTTCGGGTTCAGCTTCGAAAGGCGTGGCTTTTCCCATGCCTGGTCGCTCTGCGTTGAAGAGCATTTCTACCTATTGCTGCCGTTGCTCGTTGCATCACTGATGCGTCGACCCTCAGCACGCAAGACCGTCGCGATCCTTATTCTCGTTGTGCTTTTTGGGATCTGCCTGCGCGCTTTCCTTATCGAGAGATACCCGGACGACGTTTGGCCCCGTATCTACTACCCGAGCTACACGCGTCTTGATGGCCTGCTTGCGGGCGTCTCGCTCGCTCTCGTCCGAAGCTTTCGTCCTGCATGGTGGAAGGCACTCATGCAACGCGGCCATACGTTGCTCTTTGCCGGACTTAACTGTGTCGGTTGTGTTGTCTGGATGTTTCGTGGGCACGATCTTGGAAGCGATACCGGCTCTGCCAAGTGGGGCGTCATTGTCGGATTCCCGCTTCTTGCGCTGGGACTTGGACTACTTACGGCTTCAAGCGTCAGCGACAACGGTCTACTCGCTCGCATGAGAGTTCCGGGAGTGGAGGTGCTCTCAACGCTGGCCTTTGCGCTCTATCTCACGCACAAAGCCGTCGGGCACAGCGTCATGCGGCAGTTCCCGATATTCGCCTCATCGCAAGGACCGGCATCATGGCTGCTGTACGCGGCGAGTCTCTTGACAGCAGCATGGCTTCTCCATATCGGCGTGGAGCGTCCCTTCCTTCGTCTTCGTGATCGCCCTGCCGACAAACAATTCGGGGCGGCTCTCGAAGTTCAGATTCGGAAGGAACCCGCGTTGTAGAGCTCGTAATTTGGCATCTGGTTAACTGTTTAACCTGGTTATCCGCGCAGAAGGTTCCGCAACTCTCGACAGGTTCACGCGAGGCCGCACGCCTAGATTTCGACCTTCGCCTCGCTCACATGCTCCATCCACACCACGTTGGTCCCGTTCTCGTCAAACTCCTGCATCGCCAAATGGACCATCGTATGTCCGGGTTTCGCGCCATGCCAGTGCACCTCGCCGGGCGCGAACCATACCGCATCGCCTGCCTGCACCTCGCGCAACTCGCCGCCGCGCACCTGTGCCTGGCACACGCCGCTGAGGACATAGAGGCCTTGCCCGCGTGGATGCGTGTGCCACGCGGTGCGCGCGCCAGGCTCAAAACTGACCCGTGCCGAGGACAGCGTGGACGGCGCCGTGTTCGCCAGCACAGGGTCGATCCACACCACGCCGGTGAACCACTCGGCAGGTCCACGGCGGCTTTCACCATTGCCTTCGAATACTTGCATGAGTCACCCTGGCGGCACCCGAAGCGGGCCGTAGCTATTCTAGCTGTCCTTGCTGTAAAGCATGTTCTTCATCACCTTGCGGCGCTCGGCGTTCATCTCGCTGGAGGCGTCGTCGCCGCGAAAATTGCTGCTATTGGCGGCCACCCGCGCGTCCTCCGCGCTGCACTCGGGGCAGCGATTGGCAAAACCCGGTTTGTCGGGCCGCAGTTCGAACTCCTCTTCACACACAACGCAGGTCTTGATTGGAAACGCCATAACCGCTCCAGTGTATCGGCAAGCGGCGTTTCAGCACGTAGTCAAGGCCGCGAGTGCACCAACTATAGGGCAGGGAGCCGAAGCAACCGTCTGAAGGCGAACAATGCACGAAAGCGGCGTTAGAATCGCCCTATGAACGCCGGGCCCACGCTACAGGACGACTTTTCCGTGAACTTCCTCGCGGACCCCGCACTCGCCTGGGCGCACCCGGTGATCGCGGAATGGTTCACAAAACGCTTCGACACCGCCACCGAGCCGCAGGTTGCCGGCTGGCCCGCGATCCTGCGCGGCGAAACGACGCTGATCTCCGCACCCACCGGTTCGGGCAAGACGCTGGCGGCGTTCCTCGTCTGCATCGACGGGCTGCTGCGGCAGGCGCTGGCCGGCACGCTCGCCCCGCAGACGCAGGTGGTGTATGTGTCGCCGCTGAAGGCGCTGTCCAACGACGTGCAGAAGAACCTCGAAGGGCCGTTAAAGGAGATTGGGGAGCTTGCCCTCGAACGAGGCTACCTGTGCCCGCAGATCACGACCGGCGTCCGCACCGGCGACACGCCGACCAAGAATCGCGTGGCGATGCTGAAGCACCCGCCGCACATCCTGGTCACCACGCCGGAGTCGCTCTACCTGCTGCTGACCGCGGGCAAGGCACGCGCAAATCTATGCGCCGTGCACACGATCATCGTGGATGAGATCCATGCGGTGGCTGACGACAAGCGCGGCTCGCACCTGGCTCTATCGCTTGAGCGGCTCGAGGCGCTCGTGTGCGGCGACAATCAGCTGGCATCAGCAATGGACCCGCGTACAACGTACAGCGCACAGCGCACAGCGCGTAAACCTCCCCAGCGTATCGGCCTTTCCGCAACGCAAAACCCGATCGAACTCGTAGCCGATTTCCTCACCGGCTCGCATCCGCACAGGCCGCGCGCAACGATCGTGCAGGTAGGGCAGCGGCGCACACTCGATCTCGGCATCGAGGTGCCGTCCGATGAGCTAAGCTCCGTGGCGAGCACGGCGATGTGGACCGAGCTGTACGACAAGCTCGCACGTTTTGCCGAGGCGCACCGCTCCACGCTGGTCTTCGTCAACACACGGCGTTTGGTGGAAAAGATCAGCTTTGAGCTGAGCGAGCGCTTGGGTCCGGATGCCGTGGCTGCACATCACGGTTCGCTCTCACGCACCCTGCGCCTCGACGCCGAACAGCGTCTGAAAGACGGCGAGATCAAGATTCTCATCGCCACGGCCTCGCTCGAGCTCGGCATCGACATCGGGTCAGTCGATCTCGTGTGCCAAATTCAATCCACACGAGCGGTGGCTGTGGCCATGCAGCGCGTGGGCCGTGCGGGGCATTGGCGCGGTGCGATTCCGAAGGGCCGCTTCTTCGCCATGACGCGCGATGACCTGCTCGAACAGGCCGCCTTGCTGCGCAAGATGCTCGCGGGTGAGCTGGACCGGCTTGAAATTCCCGAAGCTCCCACCGATGTGCTGATGCAGCAGATCGTCGCGATGTGCGGCGCGGAGAGCTGGGAGGAAGACGCGCTGTACGATGTCGTGCGCCGTGCCTGGTGCTACCGTACGCTGACGCGTGAAGCTTTTGAAGAGGTCGTCGCGCTGCTGCATAACGGCATCGAAAGCACGCGCGGCCGCTATGGTGCCTACCTTCTGCGGGACCGCGTACAGGGCCATCTTCACGCCCGCCGCGGTGCGCGCATGACGGCCATCGGCAACGGCGGCGCGATTCCGGATACGTCACTCTTCGCGGTGATGCTGCAGCCGGAAAACGTGCAGATCGCCACGCTCGATGAACATTTCGCGGTGGACTCCCATGCCGGCGATGTGGTGTTGCTGGGCAACACGAGCTGGCGCATTCAGCGCGTAGATCCGCAAGGCAAGGTGCTGGTGGAAGACGCGCATGGTGCGCCGCCGAGCATTCCGTTCTGGGAGGGTGAAGCGCCGCAACGGACCGAAGCGTTGTGTGATGGTGTCAGCGATCTGCGTGCGGAGATCGACCGCCGCACGCGCGGCGTAAAGCCCTCCGCGATCAACGGCTCCGGCAGCGAAGACGATGTTTCCGTAAGCCCGTATGCAGCCCTGAGCCATAATTCCAACCACGGCTGCTGGGGCACGCTGCATCCGGAGGTCCGCGACTGCATCGCCTGGCTCCGGCGCGAATGTTTTGTCTGCGATTCCGCGGCGCTGCAGCTGGTGACCTACATCGTCGCGGGCCGCAGCGTGTTGGGTGCGGTGCCGACCAAGACCACCATCATCGCAGAGCGATTCTTCGACGAGGGCGGCGGTCAACAGCTGATCCTGCACGCGCCCTTCGGCGGCCGCCTGAATAAGGCGTGGGGTCTGGCGCTGCGCAAGCGCTTTTGCCGCGGCTTCAACTTCGAGCTGCAGGCCGCGGCTACCGATAACGGTATCAACATCTCGCTCGCCGAGCAGCACAGCTTTCCGCTGATGGACGTCTTTCAGTTCCTCACCGAGCACACCGCGCGTGAGTTGTTGGAGCAGGCTTCGATCCCTTCACCGCTGTTCAAAAATCGCTGGCGCTGGGCCGCCGGGCGCAGCCTGCAGCTGCTGCGCATGCAGAAGGGCAAGCGCGTCGCGCCGCAGGTGCAGCGCACGCGTTCGGACGATCTGCTGGCCAGCGTTTTTCCGCACGCCTCGGCCTGCCCGGAGACCATGACCGGCGACATCGAGATCCCCGATCATCCGCTGGTGCGCGAGGTGATGCGCGACACGCTGACCGAAGCCATGGACGTTGACGGCCTTGAGGCCCTGCTGCGCGGCATCGCTTCCGGCACCATCACCTGCATGGCCGTGGACACGCCCGTGCCCTCGCAGTTCGCGCATGAGCTAATCAACGCCATGCCCTACGCGTACTTGGACGAGGCTGATCTCGAAGCTCGCCGTGCGCGTGCCGTGCAGCTGCGCCGCACGTTGCCGGACGCCGTCACCGAAGGCGCGGGCAGGCTCGATCAGGCAGCGATCAACAGTGTGCGCGAGACGTTGTGGCCTGATGTGCGCGATGAGCATGAGTTGCACGATCTGCTGCTCCAACTCGGGACGTTGCCGCTGCCGTTTCTAGAAGCGCAGGCCGCTACCAGGCCGCGTGCCATGCAGCAGTGGACAGAGTTGTTTTCGCGGCTGGAAGCCAAGGGCCGCGGACATCGCTTGCAGGTCGGCGAAGCGCTTTCGTGGGTGGCCACGGAGCGACTCGGTGACGTGAGCCTCCTCTGGCCGGCAGCGCAGGTGCTCGCTGCCGAAGCCAATCTCACCGTTGTACCCATATCGCGCGAGGAGCGTACGTTTGCCGGGACGGAATACCGTCCAGCGCAGGCGGTCTCACCGCGCGATGGCGCCATCGCGAGCGTCGTCCAGGGCTGGATGCAGTTACTGGGGCCGCTCACGGCGCAATCGCTTGGTGCGATGCTGCAAATGGAGGCTCAGGAGCTGTACCAATCGCTGCTGATGATGGAGATGCAGGGCCTTGCCATGCGGGGCGTCTACGAGCACGCCAAGCCTGCCGACAATGCACCCGAAACCATCGAATGGTGCGAACGGCGCATCCTGCAGCGCATTCATCGGCTCACACTCGCCGGGCTGCGTAAGAGCGTAGAGCCGGTGTCGCCCGCGGTCTTTAACCGCTGGCTACAGGACTGGCAGCATGTCGCGCCCGAAACCCAAACGGCCGGCGAAGAAGGTGTGCTGGCCGCGCTGGAACAACTCGAAGGCTTTGAAGCCCCGGCCTGTGAGTGGGAGCGTACGCTGCTGCCGATGCGCGTAAAGGATTACGACCCTCGCTGGCTCGATAACCTGTGCCTGGCGGGGATCGTGGGTTGGGGCCGCCTTTCGCCGCACCCGGCGTGGAGTGAAGCCGATGGCGGCGCCCCGCGGCGCGTGATCCCCACCGGGGCCGCACCGATCACATTCTTTTTGCGTGAGTCCGCCGATTGGCTGCCCGAGGCGCTTGCCGCGAAGTGCGTGGAAGAGCACGCGCTGGCACAGGCGCTTTCGCCCGAGGCGCAAAGGCTGCGCACCCTGCTCGCGGAACGCGGCGCGGCGTTTACGGCTGACCTGCAAAGGCTTAGTGGACTCACAAAACAGGGGGTAAACACCGGGCTCTGGGAGCTTGCCACCGCGGGTCTCGCCTCGGCGGATGGCTTCGACCAGCTGCGCGCGTTGATGGACCCGCGCCGCAAGAGCGTGCACCTGGAGCAGACCCCGGCGGTGAGCCTGCGCAAGCGCGCCGCCGCCCGCACCACGGCGGGCCGATGGTCGCTGCTGTGTGAGGAGGCGGCCGAGCCGCTGGAAAAAGCCGCCACCCAGGCAGGAGGCATCGCGCGCGCCCGGCAGGCACAGGCGGCGCTCGAATCGCACGCGCGCGTTCTGCTTTCCCGCTACGGTGTGCTCTTTCGCGAACTGCTGACGCGCGAGTCGAACGCCCCGAAGTGGCGCGATCTGCTGCCCCACCTGCGCCGTCTGGAGGCGCGCGGCGAGGTGCGCGGGGGCCGCTTCGTTAGCGGGCCGTTCGGCGAGCAGTTCGCCCTGCCCGAGGCCGTCGACGGTCTGCGCGAGGCACGTCGCCGACAGCCCGCACGCTCCGCCGAGCCCGCCCTCGTCGTTGCCGCCGCAGATCCGCTGAACCTCGCCGGCATTCTTGTATCCGGTGAGCGGGTAGCCGCCATCCCGGGCCGCACCGTGACCTTCCGATGCGGCGCGGTGGCTGAAGAACCGGGCTGCGCCGCGGTCGGCGACACGGCCCCGCGCCAGATCGTTGGCAAACCGGTGCGCTCCGTGGCCGCCTTGCTGCGCGAAAGCGTCCGGGTCCCCACGGCACGGCCTCCCGCACCCACCGGACCCGGAAATCAAGGCAGTCTAGGGCTGTTCTCCTGAGCGCGCCGGGGAGTGAGGACGAGACGGTGCCGCAGTCCAGCCAGGCAGACCCATCCTGGGTCGTCGAGGAGGGCCTGGCGCCGGGCGATGCCTATATGGAAGGGCCGTATGTGGTGTTCACGGCGCAGTATCATCGCCGCCGCGGGTACTGCTGCAACTCCGCCTGCCGGCACTGCCCCTATCGCGAGGAGGAGCCGGCCGGGCAAATCACCTGAACTGTAAACATCAGGCGTGCGGCTGAAGCAATCCGTTGTTCCGGTGGAGCGTCCACCAGCATTCATCGGCTAAAACGACAGAGGTCTCGATCTGCCGTTCCGGCACTGTCCAGTACCGCCGCAGTAATGCCACCTTTGTCTGCGGCCCGACCCTGCGAAAGCCGTGGCGCTCGTAAAAACGGATCGCCCACACCGCGTCCGCCCATGCCCCTATCAGCACTGGGCGCGGAGACATGGCCCGCAGGTGCGACAACAGGCGGCTCCCCGTGCCTTTGCCCTGTGCGGCGGTCTGTACATAGGCGTGGCGGATGAGTGTCACATCCTGCACGGGCTGAACGCCCATGACTCCGAGCAACTGCTCCCCCTCGACCTCCGCCCAGAAATGCACATCCTCGGCGATCTCGTGCCGGAGCGCAGCGTCCGACATATACGGCTCAGGGAGGCGGTCTGGCGGAATCACGTTTCGATACGCCTGCGCGCCGTCATTGATCGTGGCCAGAATGGCCTGGAAGTCGTCTGCGCCGCACTCGCGAATCATGGGTACAAGTTTTTGGGATTCTATGTGATTGCGCCTCTGTCGCTACGCACGGCTGTGTGAGGCTGTTCTAGTCGGGTCAGACCCGTGTTGGGCAAAGCAGCCTTGAAAAAGTAACTTGATCCCGCAAGTCACTGCGGCGCTGGTCCCAACGACGGTACCCCTGTAGGACCTTTGTTGCTCGCGCTCAGCAGCCTCTGATTCTGCAGCAGCACCTGCACACGGGCATCCCCCAGCCATGGGCGCAGCAGGCTGTCCCGGCCCATCCCCTCGTGCAGATCCAAGCCGCGCTCGCTGGCCTTGCTCAGCCACTCCAGCAGAAGCGGCACATTGTTCTGCCCGGCATACACGTGGGCCATCTCAAAGCAGATCTCCGCGTAGTGATCCGCGCTCAGGACCTGAGCGTTGTAGCCGCCGCTGTCAGTTTTGTGCAGGATATCGGGGTCAAGCCGTATGGCCTTCGCAAGCTCCTCGCGGGCGCTGTCCGGCGCATGGACCTCGAAGTACGCCAGTGCCAGATTCGCGTGAAAGACCGCATTGTTGCGGTCCAGCTTGATCGCGTGACCGTATTCCCCGACGGCGGCGCGCGGCCGCCCCAGCGCGAGCTCCGTCGCCGCCATGTCGTTCCAGGCGACGGCATCGCGCTTGTCCAGGTGCACCGCGCGCCCAAACAGCAGTCGCGCCAGGGTGGGCTGTCCCATTTCCAGGCAGGTGATCCCCATCTTCTTCAAGATCGGCCGTGGGTCGGCTCCCTGCGTCAGCGCGGCGTCGTAGAAGCGCAGGGCATCGGCGTGGAAGCGGCGCGCACGCAGCACATCGGCCGCCATCTCCAAACGTGCGCTGCCCGCCGTGGCCGGATCGGGCAGATGCGCGGCGACCTCGGTCCATTCGGCGGTTTCGTGCCCTTCATGGCTGTGAACTACCTCGGCCAGGCTTTGGGCTCGGCCGGACGGGCCGAGCGCGCAAGCCGACAGCAAGATCAAAGCATGGAGACCCGCATCGCGAGCGAGCGAGGCAGGAGCAGCGGAGAGTTTTGCGGCAAGGCGCACGGTTGTACCTCCTCATGGGAGGCCACCATGTTGCGCCCGGCAGACGCGTTCGTCAAGCTCGGCACGGGCCAGCAGCCTGTGCTCGAAAATAGAGGCAGGCGACGTTATCGAACTCCAGGACCAGGGATCGGCGTGATCTCCGGAACAGGCTTGGTGCCGGGCTGTGTGGACGGCAGCGTGTAGAAGCCCTGGTCCGTCCGCACCTTCAGGCGTGAGTTGGGGAGATTCGCCACCCGCACCTCCAGGCTGTGGTAGCCGTTCTTGCCGTCCGGGGCCGCTGCGGACGGGGCCAGTGTCAGGGTATATTCAGCCGCGGTATCGGCCACGGCGCGCTGCAACAGCTCGCGGGTGTCGTTGCTGCTGTTCAATACCAGCCCGCCGCTTTGGGCGGCCAGCACCTGCACGCCCAGATTGCCCAGCGACGCATCCGAAGGCTTGCGCACGCCCTTCACGAACTGCTCGTAGTAGAAGGTGCGTCCCACGCTTTCCTGCGCACCCAGGGGATTGACGCTGTACAACGTCACGTTGGCCCGATGGATCTCCGCCGAAAGGTTCACAATCTCCTGGAAGATGCCGTCCTCCTGCCGGTTCGTCAGCTCCACGGCGGGGCCGGAGAGCAGCGGCCAGCCCGGCGAGATCCAGATCACGATCTTGTGGCCCGGCGTCGCGGCGGCGTGCGCCAGCACCTCATGCAGGGCCTTGAGCGAGATATCCAGCCGCTCCTCCGCGCCGTAGAAGCCGGAGCTGCGCGTCAGATCGCGCAGACCGATCACCTTATCGCTCAGCGTATTGCTTAGCCCGTTGCCGTCGGTCGTGGCCCCCGTGATCTCGGTTTTGGTATCGCTGACCAGGGTGAGCGACGTCGGCAGCGCCAGTTGGCCCTCATTCTGTTTCAGAAACTTTTGAATTTGTTGCCGCTCATAGGCCAGCTGCGTGTAGCGGATGTTCACCGAATCCACCACCAGCAGCAACTCTGAAGCCGCCTGCTTGCCGGACACCGCGCGAAAGCTCTGAATGGGCTGCGGCTGCCCGTTGTCCAGCACCGTGAAGGCGCTCTGCGGCAGGTTCGCCACCGGCTCACCACCCGCCGGCGGCCCCACCACCACGTTCAGCTGCAGACTGCTTCCAGCTGCGGGCGCCGTGGCCGTTACCGCTGCGTCGTTCACCTGTGCCCCGGCGCTCCGCGTAAGCAGGAGCGACGAGGCGATAAGCGCCATGGAGACTGCACATGTGCGGAAAAGAGCGATCCTGCGGTCTGGCATCGGGTCCACCTGCGAGCTTCGGAGCGGAAGCCTGTTCTTGAAGCCTGTTCCTATAGACGCTTGCAGGGCGCAAGCTGTCGCAAAAGAACGTGGGCTGCCACTCCGCCGGTCGCTTCGGTCGAAAAGCTCTATCTCCCGTGCAAAGATCTCCCCATGGAAAGGACACGTGCCGCCATCAGGGATACCAGCCCAAGCCCGGCCAGGGCAGCTGTTTTCCGCCGCGTATCCCGCCCGGTCGTCGGCCCCGACTTCCCTTTGTGAAATTTCGAGACATGGGGAAGGTACACGCCAAACCCTTGTTCTTGCAGCGTCTCCTGAACCGCCGGATGCAGCGCGGGTAGCCAATCCCGCTCATACGGCACGATGCATGCGGCGGGAAGATTCGGCGGTCGGTAAGCTGCCCCCTCCTCCGCCAGACGGTCCCGCAGGCTTGGATGGATCAGCGCGCCTGCCGGGATCTCGCGCCGGTGCGGCCAAGGGAGAAAGCGCCAGTGTTTGTTACCCGCTACATCGAAATACTTGTGCGGGAACAGCTCCAGGGGAAACCAGCGCCAATCGAAGGTCAGGTGCAGGCAGTGCCCGTCCGGGTCGGCGGGCCGGTTCTTCGCCGTGAGCCCCGGGTAGCACAAAGGATCTTGCTTGCCGAAGATCACCTCTTCCTTTTCCGGCGACACACAGAGGCCATCTTCCTTCGCCTCCTGCAAAATCCAGCGCAGCGCCTGCATCGCCGGCGAACACTGGTCCTGCTGGAAGCTGCCGCCCACATCCGAGTGCACCCCGGCAAACCAGGCCTGCACGATGTCCTGCTGCCGATCTTCCGGGTTGGTGTAGTGTTCGCGCAGCACCGGCGTCTCTTCGGGCGGCAGCGGGGAACCCCACGGATTCTCCTGAAAAAAGCAGCGCCGCTCATCGACAGAGATCGCATGCCGGCCCTTGCGCATGATGGGGTTGCGCCCGTCGAAGAGCAGCTTGACCGGATCGTAGATCCAGCCCACCGAGGAAACGGTATCCCAGATCCCGACAAAATGGATCGGCACCACACGGGAAAACGTCTCCCGGAAGGCCTTGGTGTCGTCGGTTTCCGTCAGCACCTTCTTCGCGGACTTCGGCACATTGAAGGCCTTGCGGCTCGCGTCGGAGTACATCCGCAGCAGGTAGGGCAGGTGCCCTTCGTTGCCGCGGCACAGCAGGCCAAGCAGGAAGAGGGCGCCCGCCAGCGCCCGCACGGTGTAGGCGCCCCGCGAAAACCCGAACAGGTAGATGTGATCGCCCGGCTCGTAGTGCTCCATCAGGAATCGGTACGCATCGGCGATGTTGGCGCGGAAACCGTAACCGAACGCCAGTCCCGCGATGCGGGATATCCCCTTACCGATCGCGGTGGTGTACCCGGGGCTGCCCATGGTGCCCACGCCGGGGTGATAGTACGTGCCCTGTCCCTCACCCTTCAGGCAGGTGTAGAGCTTGATGACGTTGGAGTTTTGTTCCCCAAACTGGTTTCCCGTGCCGTCGCAGCAGACAACAAGATTTTTCGGCATCGTTAGCTTCTCGCGAGAGGAATAGACGCGAAGCTAGGTTCAACCCCGAAGCCTGTCAAGAAAAAAGCACACATCCCAGGATCAAAGTTTTCTCAATCACGGTACCGTGCCGTTTCCAGGCGGCTTCGGCATCGTTGCAATCGTCGCCGCGGGCGCCTGCACGCGCAGCGCCAGCCGTGGAAACGCGAACGAGCCGCCTGCGTCGTCAATCACATTCACTTGGCAGATGTAGTTGCCGGGCTTGAGCTGCGCGAGCGGCACATCGAACTGGAACGCCACGGCATCGCGCGTGGGCACGTTCAGCCCATCGGCGGTGACCAGCGGCGTCTCATAGACCTTCACGCCGCCCGAGAGAAATTCGATGGAGGTGAGCACGTGCACAGGCCCACTGTCTCGCCGCACCAGACCCGGCGCATTCGTGGTCGGCGACGTGCCCTTCGGCTCCTTGAGCTTAGCCGGATCGTATATCTCATACAGCAGAAAAAGATGCCCATCCTGCCGAAAGACATGCGCGACGTTGGGAACGTACTGCTGGCCATCGCGCACCAGCAGATCCGGCGTGTCCCTCTGCACATTGGGCGTGCGCTGGCTGGCCAGCACCACCGAGCTCAGCTTGACCGGCACCTTTTTCAGATCGGGCACGTTCAGGTCGGTCTCAAACGAGCCCATGTTGCCGGTTTCGTTCTCGCGCACCACAAACTTTAGGTGGTAATGCCCGGGCGCCAGCAGAAAGCCGGTGGAGTACTGGATATTCCGCCGCTGCACCCCCTGCGCCTGGTTCACGGCCAGCTTCACCGTATCGCGCACATTGCCCACGGGGATGCCCTGCGCATTCTTTACCTGACCCAGCACATCGAGCGTCGCCTTGTCCTGGTCCTTGTTCTTGGTAAACGGAATCTGAGAGCCCGGCACGATCAGGCTCACCGGCACATAAAACGTGTTGGGATTCTGGCGAAAGTACAGCGCCTGCAGGTAAACCGCGACGTCCAGCGCGGGCAGATCGCTGCGCATCTGGTCGGCGAGCGCCTGTTCGCGGTCCTCGGTCTTTTGGTGCTGGAAGTCTGCGGGCGCGTAATAGCCGGGCCGATACTCGAGCTTCGCATCGGACCGGTTCAGCCGGATCGTCAGATGGCGAAAGGCCCCGTCGCGCCGCGGGTCCGTTGAATGAAAGCCTAGGATGTAATACGCCTCGGTATCGTGCTCGACCTGCTGAAACGCCGGGCCGAAGTCGTTCGAATCGAAGAAGGCCTTGCCGCCGGTATCGGTCGCAAGCGTGCTGAGCAGCTCCTGCGAGCTGAAGTTCGCGCTGAACTGATTGGCCACCGCCGTGCCGGTGTAGGCCGCCGTGCCGCGCAGGCTGCCTTGCGTGGCGTCGCCCACCGGCGGCAGCGCCTGCAGGCCGCGCGCATCCACCGAGTAGATGGCCATGTTGGCCTTGGCGGCTTCGTTGGTGGCCGCGCGCAGGCTGGCCTGATTCTCAATCCCGTTGCGTGACAGCCCGCCCGAAAAATACAACATGCTCTTGCGCTGCGGCACGCGTTCCAGCGACTGCGCCACCTGGCGAATGGCGAACAGTTCGCGGTCCGTGTTCAGGTTGTTGTACTCGGTATCGTCGGCGACGAAGCTCGATCCGTCATCGCTCGTACCGTTCGTTGTGCCGCCCGTGGCACCGTTGCCGAACGAGGTCTGGTCGGTCCCGTTGTACTTGCCTAAACCGTGCAGCAACGCCCCCTTGTTGGCCGTGAAGTCCTGGTCCAGCTGCAGCGCCGTTGAAAAGCTGACCAGCGCGACCAGATCGGCGGGCTGCATCTGCGTGTTGATGTACTTTTGCGCGGCCTCCACGGCGCGGTCGGTGTCCTCATCCTGCAGCGTGCTCAGGTCGAAGAACATCACGATCAGCCGGTGGTCGCGCAGCTGCTGCGGATCGGCCGCGAAGTTGCGCTCCAGCAGATCGGCAATCGAGGCCTTGCCCCCAACGGTATTTTTCTCCGCCAGCGCCGCGGCCTGATCGACGTTCTGGTAGTCGAAGCTGGCAATGCGTTGCGGCTTGCCGTTCTCGAGAAGGGTGAAGTCGCTCGCCTTCAGCCCCTTCACCACCGCGCCGGTCTTCTTGTCGCGCACTACCACGTTCGTCAGCACGATATTCGCGTTCACCGTGAGCGTGTAACCGCCCTGGCCCGCCTGGGTCGCGGCTTGGTCGCCGCTAGTCTGTTGCAGCGCCGGCGCTGCCGTGCTTTGGGCGCGCAGTGGCAGGCAAGCGAGCAGCAGGAGCAAAAGGACAAGCTGTAGCTCCCGAATCATGTGCGTCCGGAATGTTGGGGGGGTAGGGAGCGCGATCAAAACCGAAACCTCCCCACAAAGGTGATCTGCCGCATGGTCGCCGCGCCCGTCACCTGGCCGAAGGTGGCCGAGTCCAGCTGCGTGTTGATGCCGTTGTATTGCACGGTGTTGAAGACGTTGTTGGCCGTCACGCGCGCTTCGAAGGAACGTGTCTCGCCCAGCTGCACCGTGCGCGAAAGTGAACTCGCCACCAGTACCTGACCGGGGCCTTCGATGGAGTAGCGCGACGCCGTGCCGTAGGTGCCCGGGGCCGTGAAGGCATCTCGATTGAAAAAGGACTGCAAGGAGCCCGCGCCCGCGATGGACTCGGCGAAGACGCGATTGGGCCGCAGCGTGTACGTGCCGCCGGCGGCGACCTCGGCGGTCGTGGAGATGTAACTCGGCGTGAAATACGATCCCGAAGCCAGCGTGTAAGACCCTGAGATCGAAAAGCCATCCAGCAGCTTGGCCGAGAGCCCACCCTTATTAAAAAACGCCCGGTTCGGCCCTACCGGCAGCTCATAGACCCAGGTACCCGTGACCGAATGCCGCACGTCGAAGCTGGAATTCCCGCGCTCCGCATGCAGATCGTCATCATTCTGGATGGTCGAGGTTGTCGCCGCGCCGCCGAAGCTCGAGGCATCGTCAATCGAATGCGCGTACTGATACTTCGCCGTCAGCGCGACGCCTTTCTGCAGACGTTTCTGCACGTTCACAGTCAGTGCGTTAAAGGTCGACTCCGCATCGGAGCTCTGGTAGGTAAACGCCACCGCGTCAAGAGTCGTCACCCCGGTGCTCGTATGGTTGGGCGCGCGCACCACATTCAGCCCCGAGCCGTGCGAGCCGTTGTAGCCGATGTTCAGCACCACCCCCTCCGGCAGCGTGCGCTGAATGTCCGCGTTATAGACCTGCACCGAGCCGAGCCGATAATTCGGGTTCACGGAATAGGTGTTCTGAAACAGCTTGTTCGAGCAGCTGAAGCCACTGGCCAGCGTAAGATTGGAGGCTCCGGTCGGCGTTTGTTGATTGCAGCCCGTATCATTTCCATTGCTGGAAAGCACATTGTTCTGCGAGGCCGCGAACGGCGCCTGGTACGCAAGCGATTGCGCGAAGCTGGCAAACTGCGTCGTGTTGAAGTTGATGCCGTAGCCTGCGCGCAGCACGGTCTCCTTCAGCAGCCGGGGCAGCACATGCGGTCGCCACGCCACACCGAAGCGCGGCGAATACATGACGTGATCGCCGTGCAGCAGGGAAGAGGTTGGCCCCGCGGCACAGGTCAGCAGACCCGCTGTGGTTTGCACGGAGATACCCGTCGGCGTCACGCATCCCACGCTCGTGGTCTGTTCGGTCACCCCGGTTAGATTCACCAGGCGGTTGTTCTTTTCGTTGTAGGGGCTGAAGTACTCATAACGCAGGCCGAAGTTGAGGGTCAGTCCATTGGCTACGCGAAAGTCATCGTTCGCATACCAGTCGTAGATGTTCGCGCGCAGGTAGATCTTGTTCAGGCCGGCCTGGATCTTGGTCTGCTGCGGCAATCCGAGCAGAAAATCGGCAAACGCCGAACCCGTAGGCACGGAGCCCGTATTCATCAGCGACGTGACTTGTTGAGCGGGATCTTCCGTGTTGTAGCCCGTAAAGGTGAACGCGCCCAAGGGCGTGCCGCCGCCGAGATAGTCCTGGTGGACCCGGCGGAGATCGCCGCCGAAGCGCATGTTGTGCTTCTTGTGCCGGTAGCTCACCTGATCGGAAAAGGAGAGGGTCTGCCCGA
This sequence comes from uncultured Bryocella sp., assembly GCA_964242585.1. Classification (GTDB taxonomy): domain Bacteria; phylum Acidobacteriota; class Terriglobia; order Terriglobales; family Acidobacteriaceae; genus Granulicella. The sequence goes on along the minus strand of CAXTBJ010000061.1, from coordinate 4,865 downwards.
TGTTGTCCTGCGGATTGGTGTTGTTCACCGAAAGAAAATTGGTGAACTGCAGCGACGGCAGGCCATTGTAGAAGTTCGGCTGCGTCGCGATGACCCCTGTGCTCGGCAGTGCGATCCCAGCAGCCGCGGCCGGGTCGTCCCCCGTGTTCGTGAAGAAGTTGCGCGTGAGCGCATGGCTGCGGTTCCAAGTGGCCGTGGCCGTATTGTTGAAGCGGCCGAAGCCGACCACGTAACCCTCGCTCAGGTTATAGCCGTCCGACTGCGACGCGCCCGAGAGCGGCAGGATGATATTGCGGATATCGGAGGCCGAGTGCGAGTAGCTGAAGCTCGTGTTCAGGCTCTGCCGCAGCGTCGCGGGCGCATTGCGGTTGCCGCCCCCGCCGCGTCCACCCCCGCCCCCGAAGCCTCCAAACGGACCGGTGTTGTTCGAACCCAGGTTGCGGATGAAGCGCGTGGAGAGGTTTGCCGAATTTTGCCCCGCCGTGGTGTTCGTCTGGTAGTTGTAGGCCTGCGTTCCTGTCGTAACGACATTCGCGTGCGGGTAGAAGTTATTCAGTACATACAGCGCCTGCGGCGAGATGCGTGCCGGGTCGATCACGTTCGGCCGGCCGTTGTAACTGAACGGCTGCCCCGTGGTCGGGTCATAGATCGTCGTCAAGAGCGTTTGCCCATTGATGGTCTGCGTCAGGCCGCTGAAGTCGCCCGTGCGCTCGGCGTCGGTGGGCACCGTGCCGGGCAGCACCTCCGGCGTCGTGTTACGCGAAAAATTGAAGTTCAGGAAGCCGAACTGCTTGGTACTCGGCTTGATCAGCCCTGGAATATACGGCGAGCCCGCCAGCGTGATGCCGAAGGTGTCCTTCGAGTACGGCAGCTTGGTCTCTGGCAGCAGTGTCGGCGACCACGGGGCAGAATCGAGCGCCGAATACTCCCCCCCGTAGTTCACGCCGCCGTGCAACTGGGTTGGATTCAGGTTGCGAAAGCCGCCCGACCCGCGTCCAAGGCCGCCGCCGCCGCCGCCACGCCCACCGCCGAACCGGCCCCCGCCCGGCCCCGGGCCACCCATCAGATTGCCCAGCAGCCCCACGATGGCGTTGGTGGGATCGACCCCCGGCGGCAGCTGGCCGCTGGCGCGCGCCTGCTCCACACCCTGCTGAATGCGGTCGCGCAGCTCGTCCTCGCTAAAGTTGGCCAGCCCATTCGTCTGCCCGGTCTGCCCGCTCACGGCAAGGGTCTCGTTGCCGGCCCCGGCGCTCTCACTCAGGCCGCCCAGGGAGGGCAGGGCGACGCCCGCATTGCCGCCGCCCGCGCTTGCATCCTCCGCGCCGGGTGTGCCGGCATTCAGGCTCAGCCCCTGCAGACCGCGCAGCAGGCTCGCCGTACCGGTCGCCCCCGTCGCCGTGGAGGCCGACTCAGCGGCCTCCACACGGCTCGCCAGCTGCAGGCCGAAGTCGGAGATCTTCGAAATTGTGGCAGCTGCAGCGGTTGCGGCGGCCTCCGCGCCGTTCAGCAGCACCTCGGCGGTCGCCGGGGCGAAGCCCGCCAGCTCGGCCCGAATCACATAGCGGCCATTGCGAGGGATCTTGAGCGTGTACGCGCCATCGACGTCCGTGGCGCAGGTATAACGCCGCCCGGTCAGCGAGTTGGTCGCCGTGACGGCCACGCCGGGCAGCGGTACCCCACCCGGCTTGCCCGCCGTGCCCGCCACCACGGTCCCGTGCAGCGTACCGCCCCCAGCCGCGACGCCGGCCAACACGCCAGCCGCGATGCCGGCCTGGGGTGTCACGGTCGGCGTCCCCTGTCCGGCGGCCGCCGGCGTCGTCCCCGTTTCGGGAAGCGGGGCGCTTCCTTGCGAGGTGGGCGAGTGCGCATCTGGCAATGGAGTACCTCGCGGCGAGCTTGCCTGAGCGACAAGGACCAGCGCCGGAACAACCACCGGAATGTCCAGGTTTGTTTCGCCGTTTGTTTCGCCGGCCATCCAGGCAAAACCAGGGCCCGGCCAAGCCGTTCGGAGAGCCGCCGACGCGGAACCGGGGACGGGCAGGAGCGCTTCACCCGAGGCCATGCCGTTTCCTGCGAGCGCACTCAGCGAAAGCACACAAACCGGGGCTCCCCAGCGGCGCAGGGAAGGGCGTTGAAACCCGCACTGTACCGCTCGCCGCTCGACCTCCCGCGAAAATTTCAGCATCGGTCGCTCTTACCGTGCTCCCGGCCCGGCGGGTCCGGCCTGGGCGCTTCCCGGTTGCGCGGAGGCCGCCGCCGCGCCCGCCGCACCCTCCCCGCCGCGTGGCCTGCGCGCCCCCGGTGGGCTCTCCAGCAGATGGACCGGCACAAACACCCCACCCTTCACCGCGCCCGTGCCCGTCACCATGTCGCCTACCTTGATATCGGCCAGCGTGATGCTCTCCCCGTTGGCAAAGGCGCGCTCCAGCGCCGCGCCGCCGCCGGCCATGGTGCCCATGCCGCCTCCCATCCCGCCGGGGCCCCCAGGGCTGCCACCCGCACGGCCTTCGCCGCCACCTGCACCGGCTCCGCCGCCACCCGTGCCGCGTCGAACCGCCCGCTTGAAGCTGGTGGACTCATCGAAGCCGATGGTCTGGGCCACGTGGTCCGGCCGCTCCACAGTCATTCTGGCATCGTCGAGGTTCACCGCCGTGACGCGGCCGGTGATGTAGGTCTTGCCCAGATTTTCGCGCATGGCCTTCAGCTCTGAGGCATCCGTCGCCATCACCACGGCGGCGTGCAGGGTGTGACCTTCAGGGTCCAGGTTGCCGAACGCCATCAGGCCGTCGCCCACGTGCAGATCGCTTGCCCTCACCGGGCCGCGATCCTTCATCACACGGGTATTGTCTGTGACGACCACCTGCATCGAGCGGCCTTCCTCGGTCTTCAGTGTCAGGGTGTTGCCGGCTACGGCCGATACCTCGCCGCCCGCGCGGCTCATGCCGGCGAACTGCCCCCTGCCCCCATCCCGCCCGGCACCCTGCTCCGGCGCGGAGTCCTGTGCGGCCAGCGTCCCGGGCCCACACGCCGCAACCGCCAGCGCGAGCGCACAGCCGGCCGCCAACGAGCGGATAGCGCGTCTCGTGCTCCCATGATCCTTGCCCCAGACCGTATTTGTCATCGCGCACTCCCGCTCCCGCGCGGTCCGGGCAGACGAGGCAACCCTGCGGCAGGAGTTACAGAGTGAGACGTGAATGTTCCCTAGAAGACGCGCCGTCGCTCGCGATATTCGGCGGAATTCAACCGGCGTGCCGCTCCGTACCCAATTGGCGGTATAACGGGAGACAGCCGCTGCACCCGATCCCCTTGCGCCGGGCAGGAACTCCGCCTGCTGGGTGCTCTTTCACCGGGCCAGGCTCCATGCGACCCATGGGCACGCACGGCTCCGGAGGGCTCCCCATGGCCACACAGCAGATCGCTCAAACCGCCGCTTCGCTCCTCAGCCGCTATCGCACGGTGCGCGCGGCGACGATGGCCTTCCTCGCGCCGCTCTCGCCCGAGGACATGATGGTGCAGTCCTGCGCGGAGGCCTCGCCGGTCAAATGGCACATCGCGCACACCTCCTGGTTCTTCGAGGTGTTTGTTCTAGGCGAGTTTGTCGCTGCCTATCAGCCGTTCAATCCCGAGTTTCGCTGGCTGTTCAACAGCTACTACAAGGCCCTCGGCGATATGCCGGAAAAGAAGCTGCGCGCCAGCTTTTCACGTCCACCGCTCGATGAGATCCTGGCCTATCGCACGCATGTGGATGCCGCCGTCGAGCGCCTGCTGCAGCAGATACCGGCCGATGAGGCCCTACGCCGGATCGTGCTGGGGCTCGAACACGAGGCGCAGCACCTGGAACTCGCCGCCACCGACATCAAGCACGCCTTCTACACCAACCCGCTGCAGCCGGCGTATGCGCCTTCGCCCCTTCTGTGTTCCCCTTCCGCCACGCCCGCTCCGCTAGCCATCGCGCCGCCCCTCCAGTGGCTTTGTTATGCGCCCGGCTACCCGGACCGCCCAGGCATCGTCGAGATCGGCATCTCGCCCGAGCCTGCGGCGCTTGACACCTTTGCCTTCGATAACGAGACACCGCGCCATCCGGTTTACCTTGCCCCATTCCGCCTCGCCTCCCGCCTGACCACATGCGCCGAGTACCTCGCCTTCATGGAGGAGGACGGCTACGGCCGGCCCGAGCTTTGGCTCTCCGAGGGTTGGAACACCGTCGAGCGTGAGGCTTGGGGAGCGCCGCTCTACTGGCGGCGCGATCCGGCGACCCGCGCCGGCTGGAGCATCTACACGCTCGGCGGCTGGCGCAGCCTGGAGGAGATCTCTGAAACCCCCGTCTGCCATCTGAGCTTCTTTGAGGCGGACGCCTTCGCACGCTGGAGCGGCTGCCGTCTGCCCACGGAGTTTGAGTGGGAATTTGTCGCCGCGGGGGGACCGGTCGGGGGCAATCTGCTGGATTCGGCCTGCTTCCACCCGTGCACCGCCGCGCTGCGGGAGGCGGCCGGCGGCCCGCAGCAGATCTTCGGCGATGTCTGGGAATGGACCGCCTCACCCTACACCGGGTACCCGGGCTACCATGCCCTGCCCGGCGCACTGGGCGAGTACAACGGCAAATTTATGAGCTCGCAGATGATCCTGCGCGGCGGCTCCTGCGTGACGCCGGCAAGTCACATCCGGGCCACCTACCGCAACTTCTTCCCGCCGGCCACGCGCTGGCAGTTCAGCGGCCTGCGTTTGGCGCAGGATGAGGAAGGCAGGGGGTAGGGCAGGATCAGGGCACAGGGATACAGGGCACAGGGATTAGGGCACAGGGAGTAGGGATTAGGGCACAGGGCACAGGGCACAGGGCACAGGGCACAGGGCACAGGGCACAGGGC
>CAXTBJ010000060.1:10350-24907 GCA_964242585.1 uncultured Bryocella sp. | reverse complement strand
TGGCGCAGATCATCACGTTCAACACGATGGCGGCGAAGGCGGCGATCAAGGACGTGGGCCGGGCGATGGACATCCCGTATGGCGAGGTGGACCGGATTGCCAAGCTGGTGCCGGCGACGATCGGGATCACGCTGGAGCAGGCGTTAAAGGATTCGCCGCCGCTGGCCGCGGCGTGTGAGGCAGACCCGAAGATCCGGGAGCTGATCGAGACGGCGCAGCGGCTGGAGGGGCTGGTGCGTGGGGCCGGCGTGCATGCGGCAGGCGTGGTGATTGCGCCGCAGCCGCTGACGGAGCTGGTGCCGGTGACGCGGACCAAGGATGAGGCCATCGTCACCAGCTACGACATGAAAGCCGTCGAGAAGATGGGCCTGCTGAAGATGGACTTCCTGGGGCTGACGACGCTGACGGTGATCGACGATTGCCTGAAGCTGATCAAGCTGAACCGCGGCGAGACCGTGGACATGGCGACGATTGACCTGGACGATCAAACCACGTTTGAGCGGGTGTTTCACAAGGCGCTGACTTCGGGGGTGTTTCAGTTCGAGTCAGGCGGGATGCGTGACGTTCTGCGGCGCTACAAGCCGAATTCGATCGAGCATTTGACCGCGTTGAATGCGCTTTATCGCCCAGGACCGATGGGTATGATCGATGACTTCATCGAGCGCAAGTGGGGGCGCAGTCCTGTGGAGTACCTGCTGCCGGAACTTGAGCCACTGCTGAAGGAGACGCTCGGGGTCATGGTGTATCAGGAGCAGGTCATGCAGATCTCCAATGTGATTGGAGGGTACTCGTTGGGGGGCGCCGACCTGCTTCGCCGCGCCATGGGCAAGAAGGACGCGGAGGAGATGGCCAAGCAGCGGGACATCTTTCTGGCAGGTGCGGCCGCCCGCAAGTTTCCGAAGGCAAAGGCGGAAGAGATCTTCGACCAGATGGCGAAGTTCGCCGGGTATGGCTTCAATAAATCGCATTCAGCGGCTTACTCGCTACTGGCGTATCACACGGCGTGGCTGAAGACGCACTATCCGGTGGAGTTTATGGCGGCACTGCTGACGTCGGAGACGTCGAAGCCGGAGAATGTCGTGAAGTACATCGGCGAGTGCCGCGAGATGGAGATTGCGGTCGTGCCGCCGGATGTGCAGGTGTCGGACGCGAATTTTACGCCGGCGGGGGATGCGATCCGGTTTGGGCTGGCGGCGATTAAGAATGTGGGGCATAACGCGATCGAGTCGATTCAGGCGGCTCGGGCGGAAAAGCGGAACGCAGAGGGCGCGGAGAAAGACGGCAAGGCGCGGGACGCGGAGAGGGGCGCGGGGCCGGGTGGTGGATTTGCGTCGCTTTGGGAATTTTGCGAGAAGGTGGATCTGCGGTTGATGAACAAGCGGGTGCTGGAGTCGCTGTGCAAGGCCGGGGCGCTCGATGCGTTCGGCAAGCGCGCGGAGGTGATGGCGGCGCTCGACAAGGCGATGGAACGGGCGCAGAAGTCGCAGCGCGATGCGGCGAGCGGGCAGCATGGGCTGTTTGGGATGTTCGACGACGGGCCTGTCGCGGGGAGTGCGGCGGTTGAAGAGAAGCTGCCGGCAGCGCCGGGATGGGATGAGTACACGCGGCTGCAGAACGAGAAAGAGGTGCTGGGATTCTTTGTCTCGGGGCACCCGCTGGATAAGTATCGGGACAAGTTGCGGAATCTGAAAGGCGTGATCGACACACAGGCGGCTTGCGAGATGAAGCCGGAGCCGGCCGTCTTCAATCGCGGACGGCGCGAGGAGAGCGCGAACGAGATCCAGGTGGCGGGCGTGATTACCGGGCTGAAGGTGGCGAAGTCGAAGCGCTCGGGCGAGATGTATGCGCAGGCGTGCCTGGAGGATGCGGCGGGCAAGATCGAGGTAATCGTGTTTCCGCAGAGCTATGAGAAGCTCGCGGAGAAGCTGAAGATCGATGTGCCGGTGCTGGTGCGCGGGTCCGTTCGGGGTGAGGAGGATTCCGCGCCGAAGATTGCGCTGTCGAGCATTGTGGCGCTTGAGGATGTGCAGGTGAAGCTGCCGGAGGCGCTGCGGATTCGCGTGCCGCTGCACTCGCCGGATGCGGCGCTGATGGCCAAGCTGGAGACGATCTTCCGCGATGCGCCGGGCAAGGGCAAGGTGATGCTGCGACTGGAGGAACCGGGTGAGTTTGCCGCGGATCTGGAGCCGCGGGGCTACGCGGTTTCTGCCGATGTGCAGTTTATTGAGCGGGTGGAGGGGCTGGTCGGCCGCGGAGCGGTGCAGGTGATTGCGTAGGGAGCTCTAGCCTGGGTTGCGGGTAGTGAGAAGCAACAGGATTTCTTGGGGAAGGACGGAAAGAAAAGCAATGGCAACAGCAGGTTCCCTTCGGGAATGACAGAAAGAAAGGCAAAAGCGGATTCGCTTCGGATAAAAGGGCGAGAGCCGGCTTAAGCCTCTTCGGGTTGCGCCATGGGTTCATGCTGGTCGACCACGGGTGGAAGGGTGAGGCGGTTGGTGGAGCGCCACCAGGCACCCTCCTTCAAGGCCGGGTCTAGCGGTAGATCCTGGCCGAGACGGTAGACCAGGTTTGCCAACGGCGTGGCAAGCGGATCGCCTTCGCGCAGGTCGAAGACGCCGGGCTCGTACATGCCGGTATCGGCCGTGCACAGGCTGGGCCAGTTGTGGGAACCGAGCAGGGCCCAGACGGTGACGGCCTCCACCTCGACGCCGTCCGCGCGCGCGGTTTTGGCCGCCTCCCAGATCTCCGCCAGCCAGCGCATCTGCTGATGGGGGTCGGAGCCGAGATGGGCTTCGGTGATGGCGACGGGTAGACCGTAGCGGTCCCAGGCCTGGCGCAGAATGGCCCCGGCCCCGGTGATGCCGCCCGGATGGACGCGAACGGCATCGACGTCGGCCAGCGGCTCCGAGCCGGTGTCCCCGCCGCAGTAGCCGGGGTGGAGCGCGAGCCGGGGATCGAGGTAGCGGTCGCTGGTGACGTAGTAGTTCAGGCCCAGAACCGACGGCGGGCAGGGGTGCTCGGCAAACCAGAGAATTTCGGCCTCGGAGAGCCCATGCGCCAGCAAGAAGGTAAAACACGGGTGCGCCGCCGTAACGCGGCCGCAGAGCAGATCCGTGCCGAGCCAGCGGCGATGTTCGCGCTCGAGACGGAAGGCTTCAAGCGGCGTGGGCGCGTAGGTGACGCCGCCGTCTTCGGTGTGGATCAATCGCGCGCCCGGCTGCACACGGCGGATGGCAGTCATCGCCAGCGCAATGCCCTTGATCTCGTTGTGAAGCGCGCGGACGTAGCTGCCCATGGAGCGATGGTGCGGAAACCAGTGGCCGTACAGGCAAGCGAAACGCCCGGTGGTTTGCGGTTCGTTGACGGGCGTGTAATCGAGGATCTCAGGGTAGCGCGCCGCGACCGCCCCCGCGTAGGCAGCCAGTTTTTGGGGAAATTCGGGGTCGAGCAGGTCCGTGGACGGCGGTCCGCTGCCGTGATGCAACAGACCGGCGATCGGCCGTATGCCGAGCCGCAGTGTCTCCCGGATCAGGGCATCCGGAAAATTCCAGTTGCCGGTGGCTGCGAAGGTCTCCCAAAGCAGGGGTGTACGCAGTGCCTCCATGCCGAGCCCGGCGAAGAGGGCGAGGTCGCTTGCGACGCGCCGCGGGTGGCCGGAGCGCGTCATCTGGTCGAAGAAGGTGTCGTGCACACGGTTGACGGTGCATTCAACACCGCCCCAGAGCCGGGGATGCAGACGGGTGTCAGGCAAGATATTTCCTCACAATGTGCGTTCTTCAAAAACCGTGCCGCTTACGGGATCGTTCTTGTGATGCACATGCGGCGGCGGGAAGGGTATACGCACGGGGCAGGAAACGGTCGAAATCCGCATCTTTCCTCCGTATGTATGCCCCGGACCGGAAATTCGCCCCGGGATCACGCGATCCCGGGGGCAAAACGTCGGACACTTCTTTCCCGGTACAATCATCAGCGGAACCGTTATGCCTGAGATTGTGTCGCAAAGCTCCGTCGCCACCCCCCATAAACCGATCTCCGAAGCCTGGTTGAGGACCGAGGTCGCCCGGCACCCGCAACGGCCCTACCCGATGGACTACATCGACGCGCTGTTCACCGAGTACAGCGAGGTGCACGGCGACCGGCAGTTCGGCGACGACCCGGCGATGACGGCCGGCATGGCGCGGTACCGGGGCGAACCGGTGATGGTGATCGGCAACCTGAAGGGCCGAACGCTGAAGGAGCGGGTCACGCGGCGGTTCGGCTCGCCGGACCCGGAGGGCTACCGCAAGGCACTGCGGGCGATGAAGCTTGCGGAAAAGTTCGGGTGTCCGGTCTTCACGTTTATCGACCTGGCCGGGGCCAATCCGGGTGTGGGCGCGGAGGAGCGCGGGCAGGGTGAGGCGATTGCGCGCAACCTGCTGGAGATGAGCCGGCTGCGGGTGCCGACGATCGCGACGATCACCGGCGAAGGCGGCTCGGGCGGCGCGTTGGCGCTGGCCGTGGCGGATCGCGTGCTGATGCTCGAAAATGCAATTTATTCGGTGATCTCCCCGGAGGGCTGCGCGAGCATCATGTGGAAGGACGCCGGCAAGAAGCAGCAGGCCGCCGCCGCGCTGCGCTATACGGCGGTGGACGTGCAGCGGTTGGGCTGCGTGGACGACGTGGTGCCCGAGCCGGCCGGTGGGGCGCATGCGGACCCTGCCTGCGCCATGCAGCTGGTGAATGAACGGCTGGAGAGGCACTTCGCGGCGCTGCGGGAGCAAGGCATTGAGGATCTGCTCGCGAGCCGTTATCTGAAATTTCGCAACATGGCCCAGTTCTACACGGAGGCCTAGGCCGTCCCAGGCCTTTGCACGCGTTTGGAGACAACTTTCCCCTCCCCGGTATCGAACACCACGCCCGCGGTTTCGCCGAAGCTGCCGCGCTCCCTGCACTTTGCCATGTTTGCGATCGGCCTGCTGTGGCTGCTGGCGGCGCGGGTGGGGGCGGAGAGCGCGGCTCAGGGCATTGCCCGAGTCAGCCATGCGGAGGCGCTGCGGCCGCTGCTGGAGCGCAGCTTTTTGCTGATCCTGCTGACGACGGGCTTCACCGCGTTGAACTGGGTGGCCTTGCGGGATGGCAGTCTGCGTTCCACCAACGCGCTGCCGCTGCGGCCGACAGCCGGCAAGGAGTGGCAAAAGGGCGCGGCCCTGGGATGGGCGCTGCTGCTGCTGGCCGTGGTACCGGCGGTGCTGGCCGGCGATCTGCACCCGGCGTTCTGGTTCGCGCCGCGGGCCTGGGGCTTCGGGCTGCTGGCCGTATTGACGGTGCTGGCGGGCACGCTGGCGACGGAAGTGGCGTTTCGAGGATTTCTGTTTGGACGGCTGATTGCGGCAATAGGCACGGCCGGCGCCACGGTGATCTCCGCCGGGATCTATGCGGTGGTGGCGACCTCGCTGCAGAACGCGACGCCCTTCAGCTTCCTTGTGAGTTTGATTGCCGGATTTTTGTTGGCGGCGGCGTACCTGAGAACGCATGGTTTGTGGCTGGGCTGGGGGCTGCGATTTGGCTGGCTGGCCGCCATGGGCATTCTGTTTGGGCTGCCCGTGAGTGGGTCGGCGGATGTGGCCAATGTGGTCGCAACCCAAAGCACGGGGCCGCTGTGGCTGACCGGGGGAGCGTATGGCCCGGAGGGGGCCCTGCTGACAGGATTTGTGCTGCTGGGTGGATTGGTCGCGGTTTATAGGCTGACGCGCGACTATGCATGGCATTACACGCATGCGCCGATCGTCGCCGGAGGGTACCCCATGGATGTGCCGCCACCGGCGGCGCATGCGGCCATGGAAGCGGCACCGCCGCCGCTTGTGCAGATTTTGGGTGCCGCCCCGGTGACCTCGCCCCTGCCGCCGCGCCCGCAGGCTCCGGCTATGGGGGCGGACGCGCCGGCGCGTGAGGTGGAGCGGACGGCAGAGTCTGAGGCCCTCCCCCGGGAGCGCTCCCCTGAAGGGGTGATCCCAGCGGCTGAAGTGGATCGAGATCGACCGTAACTGTCCCAGGTGGGAGCGAATCGGAGATCGTGACCCCCTGAAAGTGCCATTTGCTCTTTTCGGGAACAAAGCGCACAATCTTCGCATTCAGGAGTGGTTTATGCGTGGTGGCCTGTGCGCGGCATCCTTGGTTTTGGGCGTGCTGCTCGCTCCGTGTCCGGCGCTGCGGGCGCAGGTGTTTGTTGTCGGCATGAAGACCGCGACGGCGGATGTGACGACCGAATTTCGTCCCACCCGGGTGAGCCTGCCGGAGAAGCCGCTGGATGGGCGCGGGCGGTTGGAGTTGATCCGCAATCTGGAGGCGGAGCAGGGCTTTGCGCACCGCGAGTTGCCGCTGGGAACGGGCCTGACGCTGCTTGCCAATGGGAACATGACGCCTCGGGGTGAGGAATACCGTCGATTGCTGTATGAGAAGGGGCAGTCGGCCGCGCCGGGGGATCGTGTCGAGGTGAGCCATCTGGAGTTCCGGCCGGATCGCATTGTGGTCGACTTTAACGGCGGACCCTATGCAAAGCATCGGTTTCTGAGCCATCTTTCGCTGAACGGGATGCAGATGGCGCAGCAGGGGCCGATCGCGACCGGTTGCCGGGTGACGCTGATCTTTGAGGGGGGCGTTCCGGAGGTTTCGGCTGCCGAGGTGAAGGCGCTGCTGGACCCGGTGGTGGACTTCAAGGCCAAGAGCAGCGCGGAGGCCTATGCGGATACGCTGCCGCCCAAGGTGCGCGAGGCGGTGGAGGCACACGAGATCCTGGTGGGGATGAACCGGCGCATGGTGCTGGCCTCGCTCGGCGAGCCCAAGACGAAGCATCGGGAGCACGCCGGCGACGAGGCCAGTGCGCTTTATGAGGAATGGATTTACGGGGAACCGCCGCGTCCGACGCAGTTCGTTCGTTTCCAGCATGACCGGGTGGTGCGGCTGGAGATCGCGGCCCTGGGGAAACCGATCGAGATCCACGACAAAAATGAGATAAACGCGGAGGCGGCGCCTACGCTTTCGGCCCGCACGATCGTAAACGGCGACGAGCCGCGGCAGGCCGAGGGACAGCAGGGGAGCACGCCGCCGCCCACGCTGCGACGGCCCGGCGATGTGGACGATACCGTGGCCGCGCCCGCGAGCATGGGGAAGGTGGTTGTACCGAAGAGCGAACCGTGAGCCGGCGGCCCCGGGGATGACAGGTGCGGAAAGACGATGGTATTCTGAAGCCCAGCCTTATCCGTCTCGGCTGAGCTTTTCCCCGTGCGTGCGTGGGGATCGGCCGCCAATACGGCGTGCGGAACAGCACGGGCAACCACCTCTGCAATAGGGAGAAGAAGATGGCAAAGATCGCCAAGACCGGTGACCGCAAGAAGGTTATGGATACGCAAAAGAGCACGGATTGCCCGAAGTGCTCAAAGGCCACACGCATTGTGAAGCGCGTGAAGGATCGCGAGCGCGGTGTTCCGGGTGGGGTGTATATCTCCTGCTCGGTGTGTGATTTTTTTGAGAAGCTGTAGATGCGAAGAGGAAGGAAAAGGCCTGCCGTTGCGGCAGGCCTTTTCCTTTGCTGGAAGGGGGTGCGGGAGGCGGGTAACTGCAAACGCGGTGTTCGCGGTGTTGCGCGGTGGCTGTGGAGGTCGCGGCGTTTTGGTAGCGATGATTTGCGGCGTCTCTTTGCGGACTTTGCGAACGTTGCGGTCGTTGCGGTCGTTGCGGTCGCAGTTACAGCAGATTCCCGCTGTAGCGGTTCCCGAGGGAGTGTAGAGCAGCCGCGAGCAGAATACAGAGATCCTTCGCTACGCTCAGGATGACGGCGGGCTGTTGTCCGGTAGCTAGCCGTTACTTATTGCTTAGGATGACGGCGTACTCCTCGACAGTAGCTAGGCCTCGCTCAGGATGTCGGCGTACCGGCTAGATGCATGTGAACGGCTCTAGTTTGCCTGGCCGAGGGGAAGGCCGTTGGGGGCGAAGCCGTCGTTCAGGGTGTGGGTGAGTTCGGGGTCGTCGGCGCGGACCTGCTCTACCTTGACGGAGGCTTTGCCGAGCAGATGCAGGCGCTGGGCGGCGGCGAAGGACAGGTCGACGATGGTGTTGCCGTTGTAGGGGCCACGATCATTGACACGCACAAAGGTGAAGCGGTGATTGCGCAAATTTGTGACCCGCAGCCAGCTGCCGAGGGGCAACGTGGGATGGGCGCAGGTGAGGGCGTTCATGTTGAACCGCTCACCGCTGGAGGTGCGCTTGCCTTGAAAGGCCTCGCCGTACCAGGTGGCGCTGCCGATCTGGTACCAGTGATGCGTGGGAGCCTTGGCACTGGAAGACGGCGCTTGCGGCGAGGCGAGGACGGAGGCCGACAGCGTACACGCCAGGAGCGCGCACAGGCATCTCCGGGGTTTACGTAATATCCGGCCGGCATGGGTCAGGCGAGACAAGGAACTCGCGCTACGAACAGTGGACGTGCTCACAGACAAATTGTCTCCCATTGGGATGCGCTAAGTCAAAGATCTGAAATGAGTTGTGAGTAGATCTTCGACTTGCAACGGCCTCCGGATCATGTTATGAGGAGTTACCATAAAGGTAAGTGGTACTTAGGTCGGATAATGGCGGACCTATGTCGCAGAACGGGGCACCATTGTGGTAAAGGAACGGCGCGAGGAGCGGCAACCGGTGGTCTGGACCGTGGCGGGGTTCGATCCCTCAAGCGGCGCGGGCGTGACGGCTGACCTGATGACGTTCGCAGCGCACCGGCTGTTCGGCTGCTCGGCGATAACAGCGCTGACCGTGCAATCGACCCGCGGCGTGCGCGGGACGGAGCCGGTGCGCGCGGCGCTGCTCGCGGAGACCCTGGCGTGCCTGGGGGAGGATCTGCCGCCGGCGGGCGTGAAGATCGGGATGCTGGGCGGGGTGGAAATCGCCGAGGTGGTAGCAGGGTGTTTGCACGCGCTGCGGGCAGGGGAGGCCCGGTGTCCGGTGGTGCTGGACCCGGTGTTGCGATCAAGTTCGGGGCGGAGGCTGTACCCGACGGAGGGGCTGGAAAGGCTGCATGAGACCGTGTTGCCGCTGGTGGACTGGGCAACGCCGAACTGGAGCGAGTTGGAGGTGCTTACCGGGGCTCCGGTGAGCGGGTTGAAGAGCGCGGAGGAGGCGGCCAGGCGATTGGTGGAGCGGCACCCTGGACTGGGCGTAATCGCCACGGGTGGGGAGGCGGGCAGGCCTGTGGATCTGCTGGTGCGGCGCGATGCGGAGGCTGTGATCCTGGAAGGGGAGCGGGTGGAGACGACCTCCACGCACGGGACGGGGTGCGCGTTTTCGTCTGCATTTTTGGCTTGGCTGGTGCTGGGGAAGGAGGCGGCGGAAGCGGCCAGGCGTGCCAAAGCGTATGTGGAGGGAGCCTTGCGACATGCACCGGGGTTAGGTCACGGCAACGGGCCGATGGGGCTGCTTTGGCCTTTGCGGCAGGATCGCGGCTGGTAGGCTGACAGGCATGAGTGATGGGTTGGTACTGACGCTAAATGGGCGCGAGCGGGCGGTGGAGGGTATCGATTCGCCGGCTGTTTTGAGTGAGGTTTTGGCGGCTTTAGCGCTGCGTGCGGACCGGATCGCGGTGGAGCTGAATGGGGAACTGGCACCCAGGGCGGGATGGCCGGAGCAGCGTGTGGTCTCCGGCGACAAGTTGGAAGTGGTGCACTTTGTGGGTGGCGGAGCCGGTCCGCGCGGGTGAGTTTCAGGCCCGCGTGAGCTGTTGCAGCAGCGCCTCCCAGCGATCGCCATAGGTGGACCAGCCGCCCAGTTGCTGCACGTGCGCTATGCCCTTGGCACGCATTCCCTGCTGCAGGGCGGGGTCGTCGGCGAGGCGTTGCAGGCGATCGGTGAGGGCGCCGATATCGCGGACCGGGACGATGTAGCCCTGTTGGCCGTCGGTAAAGAGGTCTTCGCCGCCGGTGGCCGTGGAGCAGATCACGGGGCAGCCGCAGGCGAGGGCCTGGGCCTGCACGAGGGCGAGGCCTTCTTCAATGGACGGCAGGACGAGGACGTGGCTGCGGCTCATGAGCGCGGCAAGCTCGGGCTGGGGAAGTGTGCCCAGGAAGTCGACCTGGTCTTGCGGGAGCGTGGCGAGGATGGGTTTGAGCTCGGACTGGACGGAGCCTACGATATGCAGGCGTTTGCGCGGGTGTTTGAGCGCGGCAAAGGCCTGCAGGAGGTAAGGGACGCCTTTGCGCAGGCTTACGGCGCCGGCGAAGAGGACGTGGAATTCGTCTTGCGGAGGGTCGGCGGTGGGTTGGAAGCTTTCCAGCCGGACGCCGTAGGGGATGACGTGGAGTTTGTGGGCGGGAACACCCATTTCGAGGAAAGAGCGGCAGGCGGCTGAGGACGGAACAGTAATGGCGTCGGCGGCGGCGTAGATGGCTTCTTCGCGGAGGGTGTCGCGCTCGTCGGAGACGGGGTGGTCGACGCCCCAGCGGCGGTATTCCTCGCTGACGGTCTGCTCCTGGAAGCGCTGGTGGGTGGAGCCGCGGTCGCAGATGAATTTGGCGCCGTGTCCCTGTGCGAGCCGGCCGGCGCGGAGGCTGGAGCCGGAGATGCCGATGAGGGCGTCCAGGCGTTTGCCCTGGCGATAGTGGCGGGTCAGCTGGTTTGTTGTCCAGCGGTCGAAGGCGAGGGCGTTTTGGTAGCCGATCCAGTCCTGGAGGCGGGGAAGATCGAGGCCGGAGCGGTGTAGGAGGTAGTCGGGGATGCCGTAGTACGGGAAGGTGCGGACTTTTTCGTGTGGGAGGCCTTCGCGCTGGAGACGGCGCCAGGGCCAGGTGGAGTAGATGGCTTCCAGGTGGCGGCGGCGGTCGAGTTCCCGGGCGAGTTCGAAGTGGTGGAAGGCGCCGAAGACGGTTTGAAGGATGCGCACCCTGTTCTCTTTGGGTGAGGGTAGCAGGGGATGGATGCGGGTGGGATGGCCTGTTTGGGGGGGTGGCTTCCGCTTTAGCAGGTTGCTGCGGCGAGCAGAACGCAGATTCCCTTCGGGAATGACAACCAAAACAGCAGAGTCAGGCGGTTAGGTCGCCTTCGGCAAGGCGGCGATGGAGGAAGTCGAAGACGAGGCCGTAGAGCGCCATGGCGAGTTGCGGGTCGTAGCGGGGGCCTTCGTCGCGCAGAAAGGCGTGGGCGCCGTTAACTTCGTGCCAGCTGAAGGTGGCGTTGACCTCGTTGAGGCGGGCCAGGACTTTCATGCGGCCTTCGAGGGGGATGTGCGGGTCCTGGCGGCCCCAGACCATGAGGAGTTCGCCCTTGATGTCCTCCGCGAGCTCGAGGGAGTCGTCGTGCATGCCTTTGGCGAGTGAGCCCTTGTGGATATCGGTGGCGTAGAAGCAGACGGCGGCGCGGACGTCGGGCTCCATGGCGCAGCGAAAGGCGAGGTGGCCGCCGATGCAGATGCCCATGGTGCCGAGTTTGCCGGTGCAGTCGGGGCGGGATTTGAGGTGGTCGAGCACGGCGCGGGCGTCGGCGTCGTAGCTGGCGAGCTCCTTGGTGGTCTTGAGTTCGTTGCCGCGGTCGGAGCCGGCCTGGTCGTAGGCGAACACGGTGCCGGCAGGTTCGAACTCGTGGTAGATCTCTGGGATCGCGACGACGTAGCCGAAGCCGGCGAGGAGGTTGGCCATGCGGCGGATGGGGCCGGTGACCTGGAAGATCTCGGAGTAGAAGACGAGGCCTGGGTAACGGCCGGGAGCCGTGGGGCGGACGATGTGGGTCCGCATGGGGCCGTAGGGTGTGGTGAGGGTTACGTGATCTTCAGTGACGGTCATGGTGTGTGTCCTAGTCGGGTTGGTTTTGCCTGCTGGAGTCGCTGCGGCTCAGCCGGCGAAACGCAGATTCCCTTTTTAGTAGTGGAAAACAAAAGGCAATAGCAGATCCCCTGCGGGGATGACAGGGAGAAAGGCAACTGCAGATTCCCTGTCGGGATGACAGGGAGAAAGGCAACAGCAGATGTCCTGCGGGGATGACAGGGAGAAGGCAACGGCAGAACGCAGATTCCCTTCGGGAATGACAACCAAAGGAGGTGCGGCTTGCTAGCAAATCAGGTCGGCGCGGGTGAGCTGCAGGTCGCCGAGGTTGCCGAGCAGGGTCAGCGTGAGCAGGTCGGAGTGGAGCAGGTCATTGGCGAGGCGTTGGATGTCCTCGGCGGTGACTCGGTCTACCTCGGCGGTGATTTCGTCGAGGGTGAAGAAGCGGCCGTAGTACATCTGCTGGCGGGCGAGGGAGCTCATGCGGGCGCCGGAGGATTCGAGGCCGAGCACCATGTTGGTTTTTAGCTGCTGGCGGGCGCGGGTAAGCTCTTCTTCGGTGACTAGGTCGGCCTTGAGGCGAGTGAACTCGGCGAGGGTCAGCTCGAGAACTTGCTTCGTATTTTCAACGGCGCAGCCGGCGTAGACCGCGAGGGAGCCGGTGTCTCGGAAGGGGCTGGTTTCTGAGTAGATGGAGTAGGCGAGGCCGCGCTCTTCGCGGACGGCCTGGAAGAGGCGGGAGCTCATGCCGCCGCCGAGCACGGAGTTGAGCAGGAAGAGCACGTAACGGTCAGGGTGCGCGGTTTGGAGCGCTGGAAGGGCGAGGCAGAACTGGACCTGTTCGAGCGACTTCTTGTTCTTGAGCGTGAGGTGCGGTGTGATGGCCGGGGCGGCGGTGCGAGGGAGCTTTTCGCGGGTGCTGGCGGCGAGCGAGGAGAAGGCGTGGCCGACTTCGGCGACGAAGGCCTCGTGCTCGAGGTTGCCGGCGGCGGTGAAGAGCATGTTCGCGGGGGTAAAGCGGCGGGCGTATTCCTCCAGCACGATCGGCTGCGTGAACGTGGGGACAGTTTTGGCGGTGCCGAGGATGGGGCGGCCGAGGGCGTCACCCTGCCAGAATTTTTGGGTAAACAGCTCGTGGACGAGGTAGTCGGGGTTGTCCTCGTCCATCTTGATCTCTTCGAGGATGACGCCGTGCTCTTTCCCGATGTCGTCGGGGGAGAAGGTGGGATGGAGGACGAGATCCGAGAGCAGGTCAAGCGCGACGGGAACGTTCGAGTCGAGCACCTTGACGGAGAAGCAGATGGTTTCCTTGGAGGTGTAGGCGTCGAGGTTGCCGCCGATGGCGTCGACCTCGCGGGCGAACTGCTGCGCCGAGCGGGTGGTGGTGCCCTTGAAGACCATGTGCTCGAGGAAGTGGGAGATGCCGTTGGTTTCGGGGGTCTCATCGCGCGAGCCGGTGTCGAGCCAGACGCCCATGGAGACCGAGCGCAGGGTGGGCATGCGTTCGGTGAGGACGCGGAGGCCGTTGGGCAGCGTGGTGGAGCGGATGTCGCGGGTGTGGGCGGTGGTGGAACTACTGTTTTCGGTCTGGGTGACGGAGATCGGCATCACTGCTTATTGTGGCACTTTTCCGCTGCGGGTAGAAGAGGGACAACTCTCCGAGCGGGGAGTAGCCCGTGGCTTATGGCCGGTCTGCGTCAGCTTCGCAGCGCAGCGACGGCCTCTGTGTCGAGCATGGCGGGTGAGCCGTGCAGGGCATCGAGGTGAGCGCGCAGGGGAGACAGGATGCCGTTGTGAAAGCGATAGAAAAGATCGGTCTTGGGATGGAGGACATAGATGTTTTCTATGCCCATGGCCGCATAGTCGTTCAGCTTGATCAGCATTCTCGTCATTGTGTCTTCGGGGGAGAGGACTTCAAAGACGGCGATGGGTGGATGGGTGAGGATCTGTTCGATGGGCTGAGCGCGGTCGAAGACGACGACGTCCGGGACGCGGAAGCGGGTGGGGCTGACCTGGACGCGCAGCTCGGGGAGGACGCGAATGTTCCACAGCTTCTGGTTCTGCACGAACCAGAGTTGGAGAGCCTGTTGCCAGGTGGCGTGATCGTATTCACCCATGGGACGAAGCTCTATTTCGCCATCGACGAATTCGGCGTCGGGTTCAAAGTCGGAATGGAGGTAGAGCTCGACCGGAGTGGGAGCCAGCGTTGCCATGCTGCACCTCGGCCACAGCTTACCACCGCGGGCGCGGTGAGCAGGGAGTTTGGCGGTAAACTTGAGGTGTGGCGGAGCGCGCATTATTCGGATTGGGATTGCAGGAGCTGACGGAGCTGATGGCGGGCTTCGGGCAGAAGCCTTACCGTGCGCGGCAGGTATTTGCCGCGCTGTATAAGCAGCGGGTTGGGGCGGTAGAGGAGATTACAACACTCTCCGGGGAGTTGCGGACACGGTTGGCGGCCGAGGGCTGGGGTGTGGGTCTGCCGGAGATTGTGCAGACGGCGATTTCTATCGATGGCACCGAGCGGTATCTGGTGCGGATGGCCGACGGCGAGACCGTGGAGACGGTGTGGATGCCGGATGGGGATGGCGGGTTTGGGTCTGCGGACGCGGATGAGGAGACGGTGGATGTCGCGGCCGGGGCGGAGGTCTTGGCGGGGCGGGGACTCGATGGTGCCGCGGGCGAGACGCAGATTCCCTTTCCACCCGGCTTCGGGAATGACAGACAGAACGACAGAAGCAGAAGCGAGAAGCAGGTTCCCTTCGGGAATGACAGACAGAACGGCA
>CAXTBJ010000060.1:0-10250 GCA_964242585.1 uncultured Bryocella sp. | reverse complement strand
GCAACGGCAACGGCAGAAGCAACGGCAGCGGCACAAGCAACGGCAGCGGCACAAGCAACGGCGGAACGCGGATTCCCTTCGGGAATGACAACCAAAGTGGCCGGGCCATGGGTGGTGGCAACGCGTTGAAGTTGCGGTTTGGGGCTTTGGCGGAGCGGGGGTACCGGCGGGCTACGATCTGTGTGTCGAGCCAGGTGGGGTGTGCGGTGAATTGCCAGTTTTGCCTTACGGCGAAGCTGGGGATCAAGCGCAATTTGACCGCCGGCGAGATTGCCGGGCAGGTGGCGGCGGTGCTGAACCGGCATGGGATTCAAGTGGGGCAGGACCGGATCAACCTGGTGTTTATGGGTATGGGCGAGCCGTTTCTGAACTATGACGAGTTCATGGCGGCGGTGCGGCGGCTGGTGCAGGGGATCGGGATTCCGGAGTCGCGGATGACGGTGTCGACGTCGGGCATTTTGCCGGGCATTGAACGGTTTGCGACCGAGCCGATTCGGCCGAAGCTGGCGCTGTCGTTGAATGCCTCGAACGACCGGGTGCGTGAAGAGGTAATGCCGATCACGCGCAAATGGAAGATCGGGCAGTTGCTGGAGGCGTGCTTGAAGATTCCGCTGCGCACGCGGGAGTGGGTGACGTTTGAGTACGTGCTGCTGGGCGGGGTGAACGATCAGCCGGAGCATGCGCGTGAGGTGCTGGCACTGCTTCAAGGCATACGGGCGAAGGTGAACCTGATCGTCTGGAACCCTGGGCCGGGCATTGCGTATACGCAGCCGAAGCCGGAGGAGGTGGCGCGGTTTCAGGCGATGCTGATTGAGGGTGGGATCGCGACGTATGTCCGGCGGCCGCGTGGGCGGGACATCTATGCCGCTTGCGGGCAGTTGAAGCGCACGGTTACGGAGCAGGCCGGTGGTGGTTTGGTGGAGATTGCGGCTGCGATTTCGGGCTGATTTTGCTTGAGCCCAAATGCAAAAGCAGATCCCTGCGGGATGATAAGCCAGAGTGCTAGTGATGGAGCTTGTAGCGGGTTCCCGAGGGCTGTAGAGCAGCCGCGAGCAGAATACAGAGATCCTTCGCTACGCGCAGGATGACGGCGGAATGCCGGGCGGTGGCTAGGCCGTTGCTCAGCATGGCGGAAGACCTCCCACCTGCACGAAAGCAGCTCTAGGCGTGGGTTTCAGCGAGTTGAGGCACGCGGGCGCCTGCCAGTTGGAGGAGCACCTCGGCTACCGTGTCGTAGTTGTGGCGAAGGACGTCGCCCTCATGGGCGAAGCTGCCGGTGATGGGCTCTACGCCGAGTGCGCGGACGGCGGCCAGATCGGCTTCGATCGGCGCTTGACCTTCGGCAGCGTAGCGGGCCACGGTGTCCCCGCGAATCGGGCCGGTGTTGACCAGGGCGTAGTCCAGGATGGAGCGGGCGCCACCGCAGTGATCGTGAATTTTACGAATGTGTTGCGAGGCGGTGAGCCCGAGGCTTTCGTTGGCCTGCGTCATCAGGTTGCAGATGTACACGCGGGTGGCTTTGCTGTTGGCGATGGCCTCGGCGATGCCGTGGACGAGCAGATTCGAGATCACGGAGGTGTAGAGCGAGCCGGGGCCGAGCGTGATGAGGTCGGCTTCGGCGATGGCGGCCAGGGTTTCGGGCAGGGGATGGCAGGTTTCGGGCTCGAGGCGCAGCTCAACGATGCGGCTGTTCGAGGCGGAGATGCGGGTTTCGCCGCGGACGAGGGTGCCGTCCTCCATGCGCGCGGCCAGGGTAGCGTTGGCGGTGGTGGCTGGGTAGATGCGGCCGCGGGTGGCGAGGATTTGCGAGGAGGTTTGGACGGCCTGGGCGAAATCGCCGCGCATCTCGGTCAAGGCGGCGAGAAAGAGATTGCCGAAGCTATGGCCCTGGAGGTCGCCGGTCGAGAAACGATGCTGAAAGAGCTGGCTGAGGAGGGTTTCGTCTTCGCTCAGGGCGACCATGCAGTTGCGCACGTCGCCCGGCGGCAGGATGTTCAGGTCTTCGCGCAGCCGGCCGGAGGAGCCGCCGTCGTCGGTGACGGTAACGACGGCGGCAAGTTCGGCGATGGAGAGCGCGCGGGTGTCCGGGACGGCGGCTGCGGGGTCCTGCGCTGCCGCCGAGGGCGGTACGACAAAGCGTTTCAGGCCGCGCAGGAGGGTGGAAAGGCCGGTGCCTCCGCCGATGGCGACGACGCGCAAGGGATGCGGCGGGGTTTGGTTCGCGAAAGCCATCGGAGACCAGTGTAGAGGCTGTTTGGCGGAGCGGAGCGAACGAAGGTGGGAGACGTTACAGCAGCTTCTTTTAGAGAGGTAGCGAAGGCATACCGTATGGGGTTTCTACCCGGCTTCTGGAGGACAGACTTGGCAGCAGCAGATTCCCTTCGGGAATGACAGAAAGAGAGGCAACGGCAGCGGCAAACGCAGATTCCCTTCGGGAATGACAGAAAGGCAAAGGCAAAGGCAAAGGCAACGGCAAACGCAGATTCGCTTTGGGAATGACGGAAAGAGAGGCAATGGCAGCAGCAACGGCTGCCCTTAGGCCTCGGGGTAGAGCAGTTCCGTGAAGCGTGGATCGTCAGACATGTTGGCGAAGTCGGAGTCGGAGCGGGCCTGGATGCGGTTTTGTGGGTTGAGGCGGATGGCCTGTTCCAGGTGGTCTAGGCACTCGTGGCTGGACTTGGTCATGCTGGAGAGCAGGGCAAGGCCATAAAAGGCGTAGTCGCAGTCGCACTGGTCGAGCAGGATTTGGTTGAAGTGCTCGCGGGCATCCTCGTAATGGCCGTGGTTCAGCAGGGAGATGGCGTAGTCGTAACGTTCCTCATGGCTGCGGAACTCGCTGGTGCCCTGGTGAATTTGGGCGACGCAGGCGGCGATGTACATGCGGATGCGATCGGCGAGGTCGTGAGGGGCGTCGTGCAGCAGGTGGTCGAAGGCCGCATGGGCCTCCTGGTAGCGGTTGGATTGCATGAGCCGGATGGCCTCGCCGTAGAGCTCCAGAAGGCTTTGGCGTTTACTGTCGTCCACGAGCAGCGGGGTGCCGGCCAGGGTGCGGGGCATGCGGTGGAGTTTGCCGCCGCGCTCTTCCGATTTGCCGGAGCGCGGGTCGTCCGCCCGGGCTGCGGGCGGGGCGGGGCGGGGGGTAGGGCCGGATGCGGACGGGGTGATGGGACGTGCGGTTTTGGTGGCCATAGTTCTTTCGTGCGCGAAGGGTCCGCGAGTTGCGTTTAGAGATGATGGCGAAAGCTGTCGGAGTTATAAGCGGTGCGAGGCTC
This sequence comes from uncultured Bryocella sp., assembly GCA_964242585.1. Lineage (GTDB taxonomy): Bacteria > Acidobacteriota > Terriglobia > Terriglobales > Acidobacteriaceae > Granulicella. Next base: position 6,978 of record CAXTBJ010000060.1, on the reverse strand, counting down.
TGCCGTCAATGGCTCGAAGGATGTGGTCTGGCGGCGTCTGGATCAGGCCGGAGCAGTCTATAGACAGATTGGGGACAATTTAAGAGCAGTCTGGGAGGGTTTAAGAGCAGTCTGGGAGGGTTTAAGAGCAGTCTGGGAGGGTTTAAGAGCGGTCTGGGAGAGTTTAAGAGCAGTCTAGGGGGCGGAGGTCTCTGCGGAGGTCTCCGGGGACTCTTCCGGAATCTCTGGCGGAGTCTCCGGGGAGCCGGACCGCCTGGCCTGTTCCCTGAGCCCATAAAACACGGGATTCAGCGTGGGGTCGTTGTACATTTTCAGCTGCCTGTAGAGTTTAAACCTCCTTTGCCCGGTGACGATGTTTGCCCAAAGCTCGGCGAGGCAGCCGACGAGATCGCTCCGCTGCTCCCCGAGCAGGGCCAGACGTTCGCGGTTGCGAGCGAGGTGAGCCCCATCCACATCCCCCCGCGCGGTTTGTTCGGCGGTGTGGAAGATCTTCAGCGCCAGGATGGACAGGCGGTCGAGGATGAGGCCGGGTGTTTCGGAGTGGAGGATCGCGCCGGGGTTTTGCCGCACCGAGGCGAGCAGGAGGAGGTCAAGGCGCTCGACGAGATCATTGCGTCCCTGGTTGAGGCGGTCGATGTCGCGTTTTACCCGGGCGATGGCGTGGTCGTCCGCATGGGGGTCGCGGGCCTGGTCTTCGCGATGCCAGAGATCGAAGTTGGCGCGGTGCTGAGCGAGGGTCACCTCCTGAAGGGTCCCGAGATCGCCCCCCGGCTGAAATCGGGAATCGGAAGCATTGTGCCAAGACACCACGGCCTGTTGCTGCAGATCGGCGAGATGGGCAGCGTTGAGCATGGTGAGCAGGGGCGTGGAGTACGGGTGCAATACGGGTAGGTCGCCTGAGCATAGCGGGCGGGCGGCTTCGCGGCAAGTGCGGGGGCGGCGAGCTATGCCCCTTGCGGGGGATTGCCCGGACGCGATCGGCGTGGGATGAAGGAAGGGATGGTTGACCGCACTGTACGGAAGGTCCTGATCTACCGCCTGGGTAGTCTGGGGGACATGCTGGTTGCGTTGCCGGCGCTGCACCTGATCCGGCGCGCGTTTCCGGAGGCGGAGCGGCGCCTGCTGACCAACGTGCCGGTTCATGCGAAGGCGCCGGCCGCGGCGGCGGTGCTGGACGGCACAGGGCTGGTGGAGGGGTACCTGCACTACCCAGTAGGGGCGCGCGCCGCGCTGGAGATCCTGCGCCTGTGGTGGAAGGTGGTCCGGTTTCGGCCGGAGGTGGCCGTGTATTTGGCGGCAGCGCGGGGCACGGCGGCGGCGCGGCGCGATCTGCTGTTTTTTCGACTCTGCGGCGTGCGGCGGGTCGTCGGCGTGCCGTTGACGGAGGGGATGCAGGGAAACTTCTTCGGTGCGGCGGCGGGATCGGCGGCAGCGGAGCGGCTGCTGCGCGGGGCGGCGCTGGAGCCGGAGGCGGCACGGCTGGCGCGCAACGTGGCCGATTTGGGTGACCCGGGGCTGGCGGTGGAGGCGAACTGGTCGCTGCACCTGAGCGAGGCGGAACAGCGGCGCGCGGCGGAGGCCATCGGTATTTCGCCCGAGACGAGGCCTGCGCCGATTGCGGTGAGCGTGGGGACCAAGGTGCAAGCCAAGGATTGGGGCCGCGAGAACTGGCAGGCGTTGTTGACGCAGCTGGCGCGCGCCGCACCGGGCAGGGCGCTGCTGCTTCTGGGTGCGAGGGAGGAGAGCGAGGCCAGCCGGTTTGCCGCGGCGGGGTGGGTCTGCCATGGCGGTGGGCCGGTGGTGAATCTGTGCGGCCGACTTTCGCCGCGGGAGAGTGCGGCGGCGATCGGGCAGGCAGGGCTTTTTCTGGGCCACGACAGCGGTCCCATGCATCTGGCGGCGGCCGTGGGGACGCCTTCGGTGGCGGTCTTTGCGGCGCGGAACATTCCCCGGCAGTGGTTTCCGTTTGGTGACAGGCATCGGGTGATTTACCACCGGGTGGACTGCTGGGGATGTGGGCTGGAGACGTGCCTGGAGCAGCGTAAGAGGTGCATTACCGGTATTACGGTGGAAGAGGTATTGGCCGCGGTGGAGGAAGTTCTGGGCCCGGTGGGGACGCCAGCCCGGCAAGACGGGCGTGAGCTTGCCGGCCTCGGCGAGGCACGGCGGTGAGGGGTGCGACGGGGTAGGACGTGAGACGGGGTAGGACGTGGGACGGGGTAGGACGTGGGACGGTGACAGGGACGGTTGGGCTGCCGTCGGCCGGGATGCGATGATGGTGCGGAGATGCAAGGAACGCTTCCGGATGTCCGTACGGTTTTGGGCCTGTTGGCCGGTGGATTCGCACAGCTGCGGGTGCTGGTGGTCGGCGATTTGATGTTGGATCGCTATATCGTGGGCGAGGTAGACCGGATCTCACCCGAGGCTCCCGTTCCGGTGCTGCGGCACGCGCACCGCTATGAACGGCCGGGCGGCGCGGCCAATGTGGCGATGAACCTGGCCGGACTGGGCTGCCAGGCGATGCTGGCCGGGTTTTGGGGCGAGGACGCCGAGCGGAGGGAGCTGGAGGAGCTGCTGCGCGGGGGCGGGGTGGACACGGTGGGCGTGGTGTCGACGGCGCTGCCCACGGTATCGAAGACGCGCATTGTGGGGCGGACGCAGCAGTTGTTACGGCTGGACATCGAAAGCCCGGAGCAGACGTCCGCGGAGGACGCGCAGCGGCTGCTGGAACGGGCCGAGGCGATGGTCGAAAAGGCCCATGCGGTGGTGCTCTCCGACTATGCCAAGGGTGCGCTGACGGCGGAGTTGTGCGAGCGGGTGATTCGGCGGGCACGGCAGCTCGGTGTGCCGGTGCTGGCCGACCCGAAGACGCCGGACCTGAGCAAATACACGGGGGCGACGGTGGTTTGCCCGAATCTGCAGGAGCTGGCGCAGGCGACGGGTGTGCCGGTGGAGGAGCTCTCGGCGCTGTTGGCGGCGGGGGAGGCGCAACGGCGGGAGCATGAGATCGGGTTGCTGGTTGTGACCATGAGCGAAAAGGGGATCGAGGTGCTGTCGGAGGCGGGGAGCTACCATTCGCCGGCGCGGGCACGGGAGGTCTTCGATGTTTCAGGCGCGGGGGACACGGTAATCGCGACATTGGCGGCCGGTCTTGCGGCTGGGCTCGGAACCGAAACGGCGGTTGAGCTGGCGAATTTAGCGGCCGGCGTCGTGGTGGGCAAGGTGGGTACGACGCCCATCGCGCACCATGAGCTGACCGCACTGCTGACGCCTTCCAAGCAGATCGGCGATGCGGAAAAGATTCTGGACCGCGCGGCGTTGCTGGCGCGGGTGGCGGACTGGCGCGCGGCGGGTGAGACCGTTGTGTTCACCAACGGCTGCTTCGATCTGCTGCATGTGGGGCATGTGACGCTGATGGAGGACTGCCGGCGCTTCGGGTCCAAGGTGGTGTTGGGGTTGAATACGGATGCGAGCGTGCGGCGGCTGAAGGGGCCGGCGCGCCCGGTGGTGGGGGAGCGCGACCGCGCGCGCGTGATGGCGGCGCTGGGCGCGGTGGATGCGGTGACGCTGTTTGAGGAGGACACGCCGGTGGCGCTGATCGAGGCGTTGGCGCCGGATGTGCTGGTCAAGGGCGGGGACTACTCGATTGAAACGGTGGTGGGGCACGAGCTGGTGCTGGCGCGCGGAGGGCGTGTGGAGATCCTGCCGACCGTCGAGGGATTTTCGACGACGGGCATCGTGCGCAAGCTGCAGGTTGGAGAAGTATCGGCTTCGTGAGGAGCGGTGCCGGGCGGGACGGAAGGCGGATGGGTGGCGGAGATCGAGCAAGTGCGGCCCAAAGCGGGCAGGCCGGAGCTGCTGTGTATCAGCACGTATGAGAAGGGGCAGGCCTTTCTGCGGGAGGCCGCGCGGCTGGGCTTTGCGGTCACGCTGCTGACGGTAGGCAAGCTGCGTGAGGCGGACTGGCCGCATGAGGCTCTGACCGCGCTCGAGACGATGGATGAGGAGCTCGCGCCGGAGGCGGTGCTGCCGCACGCGGCGCGTCTGGCGCGACATAGGCGGTTTGCGCGGGTGGTGGCGCTCGATGAGTTCGACCTGGATACTGCCGCGCTGGTGCGCGAGCACCTGCGGCTGCCGGGCATGGGGCGCACGGCGACGCGGCCGTTCCGCGACAAGCTGGCCATGCGCGACACGGCGGCACGGGCCGGGGTGCGGGTGCCGGATTTTTGCGGCGTCGCCAACCACGACATGCTTCGGGAGTTTTTGGGGCGCACACGCGGGCCGTGGATGCTGAAGCCGCGGGAGAGCGCGGGCGCAATCGGGATTCACAAGTTTTCCGCCCCGGATGAGGTTTGGCCTCTGCTGGAGAGGATGGGTGACGAAGCCAGCCATTACCTGGTGGAGTGTTTTGTGCCTGGAGAGATTTATCACGTGGAGGGGCTGAGCTGGCAGGGTGAGCTGCAGTTTGCCCTCGCGCACAAGTACGGGCAGCCGCCGTTTGACACGATGCACGCCGGAGGGATCTTTTCAACGCGTACGATCGCGCGGGAGAGCGAGGAGGCGCGGCAGATGGCCGAGATCCATGCGGCTACGCTGCAGGCACTCGGCATGGCGAGCGGACCGACGCACAGCGAATTCATCCGCGCGCACGAGGACGGGCGATTTTACTTTCTGGAGACCGCGGCGCGGGTGGGCGGAGCGTACATTGCGGAGGTGGCCGAGGCCGCCAGCGGGATCAATCCCTGGGTGGAATGGGCGCGCATGGAGTGGGCGCAGATTTCAGGCGGGAGCTACCGGGTGCCGCAAGATCGCAGGGCGTATGCGGGCAGCGCGATCTGCCTGGCAAGACAGCCATGGCCTGATTTGTCAGGTTACGACGCGCCGGAGGTGGTGCACCGCTTGCGCAGGCACCACCATGCCGGGTTGATCGTGCAGTCCGGGTCGGCGGAGCGGGTGGAGACGTTGCTGGCCGAGTACACGCGGCGGTTCTACGCGGATTTTTATGCGCGTCTGGATGCACCGGCACGGCCTACCGCCTAGCCGGCTTTTTAGCCGCTGAGCGGAAGGCGGACCTCGGCGAGGCAGCCGGTTCGGTCTTCGCGGTTGCTCAGGGTGACGGAGCCGTTGTGGGCGGAGGCGATCTGCCTGGCCAGCAGAAGGCCGACGCCGCCCCCGTTCGGTTTTGTGGTGTAGAAGGGCACGAAGAGGTTGAGCGGGTTGAGGAGTCCAGGGCCGTTGTCGGTGATCTGGAGAATCGCCGTTCCGGCTGCCGTGAACCACGAGAAAACCACCTGGGCCGGTTCGCGCGGCGGTGGGAGATCCGGGGTGAGGGCGGCGTCGACCGCGTTGCGGAGCAGGTTGATCAGCAGTTGTTCCAGCTGGTCGGGATCGGCCAGCACGGCCGTATCAGGGGACGCGTCAATGTGCACGGGGAGGCGAGTTTCCAGGGCGACGACACGCCGGACGAGCGGCGCGAGCGGGGTGTCGCCGAGAGCGGGAGGCGGCAAGCGCGAGAGCCGCTGGTAGGCCTGCAGAAAGCGGTTGAGGGACTCGGCGCGATCCTCGATGACGGCCAGACCGCGGCCGAAGTTTATTTGTCCCGCTTCGGGAACGGCCTCGCCGAGGGTGCCCGGAAGCTGGGCGCGGAGGCTGCCGGCGATGGATTTGATGGGTGTGAGGGAGTTGTTGATCTCGTGGCCGAGAACGCGGATGAGCCGCTGCCAAGCGGTGCGCTCCTCTTCGCGGAGCGCCGCGGCTACGTCGGTGAGAACGAAGAGCGAGTGGGGGATGCCGTGCAGGCGAAAGGTGGTGCGGCGGACGGACCAGCGGATAGCGGCCGGGGTGGGCGGCCGTGCCGAGGACTCGAGGTCAGGGGTGAAGACGGTTTGGTCGCCAGCCCGCATGAGGAGGCTGAGGCCGAGCTCATGGGCGGGTTTACCGAGGGCCAGCGTGCGATGGAGCGCGAAGGCGCCGGCGGCGGCCGGGTTGAGCAGGCGGAGTTGGCCTTCGGCGTCAAAGGCCAGCACGGGCGAGGGCATGGCGGTCATGACGAGTTCGGCGAGCGTAAGGGCGTCCAGGGCGGCGGAGCGCTGGGTTTGCAGGGTGCCGGCGAGGGCGTTGATCTCGAGCGCGAGGTCGCCGAGCGAGTCGCCACGGCGGGCCCCGCGGGCGCGGAAGGAGAAGTCCTCCTCGCGCAGGGCGGCGACGACGTTGGATAACGTTTGCAGCGGTCGGGTGAGCTGGTCAAAGAGGATGGCGAGGGTGAGGGCGTAGCCGAGAGCAAGGGCGAGGACGCAAAGCGCGGTGATCGCTGCCGTATCGGTGTGTTGCTGGATGAGGACGCCGGCGAGGATGAGCGTGGGTAGGGCGAGCGCGAGGAGCCAGAGGCGGAGGCGGCGCTCGAAGGGGAGGCGGCGGCGGTTCGTGCCGTGCAGGGGGAGGCGTTGGCGGGGTGGGGTGGAGGTCATGGGCGGTACCCGGTTGCCGATTGCGCCGCTGGAGGACGATCGTACACTTGCGTAGATTTCAGCATAGAAGTTTGCGCGGGGCCTGCAGCTATCAAGAGGCTGAACCGCGGATGCATTTCGGGTGAGACGGGAAGAAGAGCAACGGCAAGGGCAGATTCCCTTCGGGAATGACAACGAAAGGGAGACAGCAGGTTCCCTTCGGGAATGACAGAAAGAAAAGCAAGGGCAAGGGCAGGGGCAAGGGCAAGAGCAAGGGCAGATTCCCTTCGGGAATGACAGAAAGAGAAGCAACAGCAAGGGCAACCGCAACCGCAAGGGCAACCGCAACCGCAAGGGCAAGGGCAAGGGCAAACGCAGATTCCCTTCGGAAATGACAACGAAAGGGAGACAGCAGGTTCCCTTCGGGAATGACAGAAAGAGAAGCAAGGCTGCTATGGACTTTGAATATTTGCCTATAGCCCGTGTTTTTCCATGCGGCGGTAGAGGGCGCCGCGGGAGAGGCCTAGAGCTT
>CAXTBJ010000059.1:0-24979 GCA_964242585.1 uncultured Bryocella sp. | reverse complement strand
GGGGCCAGCTTGCCGGCGCGCGCTGTGCGCGAAGCCTCGGAGTGCGATACTACGGTGGAAGCGGTGAAACCTACCAGGGCGAGGGCGAGGACAGAAAAGCGGACAGAAAAGGTCTTCATTGTATACTCCGTTGGAGTGATACCGGCTGCCACTTAAGTGGACTACCGCACCGGCTAGGTACACACTAAAGTCGATACTGGTGTTTCCCTAGCGTGCTCGAGGGCTTTGCGCACTGACTCGAAAGTGTGATTACTAAAGTAACATTAAAGTCCGGATCTGGGATACAACTATTTTTCGCCTGCCGCTCCCTTCCCTTCCGGCATATCTTGCCGTCTCTGCTCCAAGCTCCGCTTCTACCTCTTCCTTACTGCCTGTCCGGTCGACCTCGCGAATAGGCCCATTTTCGGCGTATTCTCAGCGCAGATGACGTCCTCTCCCTACCCGCACTCCGATCGCGATCTCCTGAACCGGATAGGCCGGTCAGCCGGCGGCAAGGCCGGATACAAGCAGCTGATTCGCGAGCTGGGACTGGGCGGCGGCCGCGAACGCAGGCTGTTGACCGAGCAATTGAAGCACATGGTGGCGCGCGGCGACCTGCGGCAGGTGGAAGAAGGTCTCTGGGCCCTGCCGCAGGCGGTCAGCGGCGACCGGCCGGCGGGTACCCAAAGCGGGGTTCCAAAGGTCGATACCCCCCTCAAGGGCGCTTCTCGGTCCGGAGCCCTGCCTCGTGGGCAAAACAGCAACGGGGAGCGCTGGGGTGCGCCCGAGCGCCGCTCCGGCCGCGATCGCCTCCTGAGCGGGCGCTTGGAGCTGCATCGCGACGGCTACGGCTTCGTCCGGCTGGAGACCGCGCGGCCGGATCACTCCCAGGGTCGATCGCACACTGAAACAGGCCCCTCGTCCGAGGCCGCCCAGGACATCTTTATTCCCCCCGTAGCCCTGCACGGGGCCATGCATGGGGATCTGGTGCTGGTAGAGGAGGATGCGCCGCGCCCGGATGGGCGGCGTTCCGGCCGGATCGCGCGCGTGTTGACTCGCCGCCATCCCACCGTGGTGGGCATCTTTCACTATGCGCGCTCGGCGGGCCGGCATCGGCGGCCCGGCTTCCATGACGGGGCCTTTTCTCTGGACGGAGACTTCGTTCAGCCATTCGATGACAGGATGGGCGGTCCCATCGCCATCACCGGCGCTGCCGACACTCGCCTGCCGGCAAGCTCCGCACACCGAACGCTGGGCCAAGAGGCTTGGCAAGCGCCTCAGCTTTTCTCAAACGGCCAGCCTTTCTCAAATGGCCAGCCAAAGAGCCGGCCGGAGGGCGCATCAGCCTACAGCCTCGCGCCGGACGCGGGCTCCACCTCCGGCGCGGAGGCCTCCGATGGCCGATGGCCGCTGGAGGGTTTGGCCGTGGAGGCGGAGATCCTGGAATACGCGCAGCCCGGGCGGCCGGCGCGCGGTCGGCTGATCGAGGTTTTAGGGCCGCCCGACGCCTTTGGCGTGGATGTGGAGATCGTCATCCGCAAGCACGCGATTCCGCACACCTTTCCCGCGCACGTGCTCGAAGAGGCCGAAGAGCGCAGCCGGCATACCCCCGCTGCGCTCGATGCGGAGGAGCTGGCGCGGAAGGAAGACTTCCGCCATCTGCCCATTGTGACCATCGACGGCGAGACCGCGCGCGACTTCGACGATGCGGTCCTGGTCCGGCCCCTGCCCGGCGGCCATACCGAGCTGCAGGTCCATATCGCGGATGTGGGTTGGTATGTGCGCGCGGGCTCGGCGCTGGATACGGAGGCGCGCGTGCGCGGCACCAGCGTCTACTTTCCGGACCGTGCCGTGCCGATGCTGCCGCACGCGCTTTCAAGCGGCATGTGTTCCCTGCTACCCCATGAGGACCGGCTGGTGTTGAGCTGCGTGATGGAGATCGACGCCCGCGGCGAGATCGTCGACTATCGCGTGGCCGAAGGAATGATCCGCAGCGCACGCCGCATGACCTATGCAGCGGTACAGCATTGCCTGAACGCCTCGTCGGCGGCGGGGGCGTGGAACGCGGGCCGGGGTGGCGTGGGTACGGATCGCGCGACGCAGGAAATCCCGTCGTCCGCCGAAAAACCTGCGAAAACAGCGCACCCGGTGACATCGGAGCCGACGGCCGAGGACCAGTTGGAACGGGAACGCATCGCGCTCGAACAGCCGGAGCTACCCGCGGCCTTTGACCGCATGCTGGAGCTGGCGCTGCGCTTGAATGCCAAGCGCGTGCGGCGCGGATCTATCGATTTCGATCTACCTGAGCCGGTGGTGCAGTTCGATCCGGACGGCAACATGAAGGCCATCGTGCGGTCCGAACGCGGCTGGGCGCACCGCTTGATCGAGGAGTTCATGCTCAGCGCGAACGAGTGCGTGGCCACGTGGCTCACCGCGCAGGGTATCCCTTCCATCTATCGCATCCACGAGATGCCCAGCCCCAAACGCGTCGTGGAGTTTGAGGAGACCGCCGCCGGCTTCGGGCAGACGCTCGGCATCGGCACGCTGCCTGTCAAACGGGTCACCATGAAGGCGGATCGGCGCGATCTGCAGCGGAATGCCACCCGTGGCCGCGGCGGCTCGGGGCGCCAAACCAATATCCCGACGCATGAGCTGCCGGCGAGCATCCCGGTTACGCCGCAGATGTACCAAAAACTGGTCCGGCGCATCGCGGGCACGCCGGAGGAGCGCATCCTGGCCTACCTGATGCTGCGCTCGCTCAAGCAGGCTCGCTACGCGGAAAAGAACGAGGGTCACTTCGCGCTCGCCAGCCCCTGCTACACGCACTTCACCTCGCCCATCCGGCGCTACCCCGACCTGATTGTGCACCGGCTGCTGCGCGCCATGCTGCGCGGCGGGGCCAACCCACAAGGCGGACCGATCCTGTCCGACGATCCGCAGCCCTGGGCAACCGAGCTGGCGCGGACGCGTGGCCTGCACGCGGCTCTGGCCGGAAAGGGTACGCCGCCCAACGCCGCTCGGGAACAAGGGCGGCCTGCCCCTCACGCCATCGCACCCCTGCGGGGGCCTGAAGGCGAAAGGCCGGGCAGGCAGCGTCCCGGCCGGGTGGGGTGGAGCGACGAGCGAGCCGACTCCTCTCCTCGTGCGCTGACGGTAGCTGTCAGCCTCGCGGCCGAGGACAGCGGAAGCGAGTCCCTGGATAGCCGGCGTATGCCCGGCAGTCCAGCCGAGCCGATCTCGGCAGAGGAGTTGACCGATATCGCCGCCGAAAGCTCGCAAACCGAGCGGCGCGCCGCCGACGCGGAGCGCGAGCTGATCGAGTGGAAGAAGATCAAATTCATGGCTGACCGGGTCGGCGACGAGTTCACCGGAATCATCCTCTCGGTCACAAAATTCGGCTTCTTTGTCGAGCTGGATGAGATGTTCATCGAAGGTCTTGTGCCGCTCGGCTCGCTCACCGGTGACTTCTACAGCTTCCGCGATGCGGACCGGACCATCTGCGGCGCGCGCTCCGGGCACTGCTTCGGCGCGGGCGAACGGGTAGAGGTCATCCTGGACCGCATCGACCGCCAGCAGCGGCGGTTGCAATTCGCGCTGAAACCGGGCACCGAACCCGGAGCGGCGGCTGGGACAGGTTCACTGCGCGCCGGCCGCAGCGCGGAAAAACGCGAGGCCAAGAAGGCCCGCACGGAAGCCAAGCGGAAAGTCAAGTCGCCGAAGGCAAAGGGACCGAAGCGAAAGAGCAAATCTTAATGTTTACAACGAATCACTGATCCGCCTCAGGCAGAGCCGCCAACGGGGGCAGCGTGGGGGAGGGTGGCAGGTGCCAGAGCACGAGCCGCGATGGACGAGGCTCCCCGGTAAAGCGCAGAATCCACGGCGTTCTCGGTAGATCGCGCGACCAGACCGGGGTACTTCCCGGTTCCGGAAGATGATCCAGCACAAGGTAGCGCGCTCCCTGTGCCTGCGCCCAGCGTACCCGCCGGTTGTCGGCGAGTTCCCAACGAAACGGCACCGCGGCCGGGTCCAGGTTGCCATCGAGATCGACGACCGCGTGACCCGACAGGAAAGCCACCGCGCCCACGGGTGCGAGCGCGACCCGGTCAGCCGCCGCGAGCGGCCGAATGGCTGCCGCCAGATCGCGTTGATCCTGGCCGATCGCGCGTTCCACGGAGAGCGCGGGCCAGGTCAGCAGCAGACTCAGCGCGCAGCCGTACAGCAGGCTGACGGCCTGGCCCAGGGAGGCAAATCGCGGTCGCGACGTTCGTAGCATGACGGCGAGAGAAACGCTCAGCGCCGGGGCAGTCAGCAGCACCTCTTCCGGGCGAATCGCCAGGTGCAGGGCAAGGTAGAAGACCGCGGTGGGCAGCGCCCAGGCCAAGGGAACCCAGCCGCTCGGTTCAAGCGATCTCCAGATCGGCTGAATCGATGCCCTGCTTGGGTCCGCGCGGCGAAAGCCCGCCCACATCGCACCGATGGCTCCGATCAGCAGCCATGGAAACCCCAGGCATCCGCAACGCAGAATCTGGCCGAGGATGAAGTCCCCTGGCGCGGCCTCGCCGGCTCCCAGGGGGTTCGGCAGCGCGGTTTCGAAGTGGCGGATGCTATAAACCAGCCAAAACGCCCCAGGACCCAGGGCGAACACCATCCCCGCCAGAAACACGCTCAGCCTTTGCCCGAAGCGGAGCGGTGTGTTGACCCAACGGACAAACAGCAGCGGCGCAAGGCAAAGCGAGAAGAAAAGCATCTCCGGCCGCAGCAGCGGCCCCAGACCGGCGCAAAGGCAGCCGCCCAGCAGCCGCCAGGGGCTAAGCGGCACCCCTAGCGGACCCGCGAGGGCGGTACATCCCCAGCACGCCAGGCCCGCGGCGGCCAAAACTTGGCTGCCGGAAAAGGCCACCGCGCCCCAGTACGGGCTAAGTACGACAACGAGCAGGACGGCAGCTGCAAAGACGTGCTGCTCTCCCCGACGGGTCCCCGCCCCGGCGATAGAAGCGAAGCGATACAGGCCTGCGCCAAAGAAGAGGGCACTCACCGCGCACAAAACTCTGCCGGCGGCCACCCAATCCGTGTTCGTGCCCCACAGCAGCCTATGGCTGCCGGCCAGCAGCGCCACCCACAGGGGCGCCTCGTCGCCATACACGGGCCTGCCCTCAAGCCGAAAGCTCTGCCCCGCGGCCATCGAACGCGCAAACAGTAGATGCAGGTACCCGGCCTGTGACCAGGCTCCGCGCGTATGGAAAAACCAGAGCACACCCCATGCCGCCGCGATCGCGAGCAGCAGCGGTCCGGCCCATCTTTGCCGCGGATCAGGGTTTGTTTCGGGGGCCGTCTGTGCAGGGGGGCTCAGGTTCATGCGCTCTTTCGCAGCATACGCGTCCGGTCAGTGCCTGTGCCCTAGGCCGGTGGGCAGGGCTGGTAGGCCGGACCGGGGACGGGCTGGGTTCAGTCGCGTGCGGCGAAATCTGCCGCAGTCCGGCAGCGGCGGTAGCCTGATCCAAGCGGTATAGCACCAGCAGGTTACGGTCCGGGTCGTCCATGGCGGGGAACGCGGCCACGCGCACCGGACGGTACAGGCCATCCAGGGCATCCATCTTGTCATCGTCCATCTGGTTCCAGGCCACATACCAGCCCGGCCGGTATAGCCGGACGCGCTCATCCAGGTCCAGGGTCCCGAAGTCGTCGTCGATGGACGGCAGCCCGGTCATCAGCGTCAGATCCGAGCCGGACACGGAAAGGATGAGCGGGGACTGCCCTTGATCGCCGCGCACGATCGCCGCAATCTGTCGCGCGGCAGAAAGGTAGCTGTAGTCCGGATGCAGCGCGTAGCCTGTCTCCTGCACAAGGTCCGGCACCGCAACCGCCAGCGCACAGGCGACCACCGCGGCAACACCCAAAAGCCGCATGCGCCGGCTATGGCCAACGAGCGCCGCCTGCAGCACCTCATCCAGCGCCAATGCAACCAGCGCTGTTACAGGCACCGCGATCAGCACGTAATACCGCGGTTGCGCGTTGTTGTGGTAGCCGAGCAGCAGCAGATAGCCGCCGATCCACACCAGCAGCGTCGGCACCAGCCCGTTGCGGAAGAAGCGCGGCCGAAACAGCACCATCGCCGCGATCAGAACAAAGAACAGGCCATACAACACAGGGCCGATGCACGCACCCGCCGAGACCGTCTTCACCAGCACCTCGGACAGCGGTTGCAGCTGAAAACCGGTGTAGTCGTTCGCGTCGAAGAGGTACCGGTAGTCCTCCAGGTGAGGCCGCACGCACAGCAGGAAGTACCCTCCCCAAATCGCCCCCGCGACGAGGGTGGGCAAGGCCGCCAGACGCAGCGCGGAACGCAATCGGCAGCCGGCGCGATACCAGAGGTAGAACAGCACTGCCGGCAGGGGGGCCGCCGCGGTCGGCTTGGTGAGGACCAGCGCCGCCAACAGCACCCCGGTACCGATTGGCCGGCCAAGCGCTTTCAGCCCGCCGGCGCGCAGCCCGCGCCACCCAGCCCAGGGCCGCAGACGCGACACCATCCACAGCACCAAAACGGTGAGCGCCGCCAGCAACGGTTCCAGCAGGGCAAGTCGATCAAACGCAAAAAGAAACGGACTGGCTGTGGCAAAGAGCATCGCCAGGGGCGCGGCCAGCCGCGTGCCGCCCTGCTCCGATGCCGGCCGCGCCGGCTGCGTCTTCTGTTCATGGCCGCGCAGCAGCCTGTAGAGCCCCAGCAGCATGACGCCGAAGACCGCCACCGTGAGCGTCCGCGCGGCCCCCAGTGAAACCCCGATGAACCAGAAGATCGGCGCCTCCAGCAGGGGCCAGACCGGCATGGCCAGCGCCGGATTGAAGTCACCGGGCAGAAACCAGTGTCCCAGCACGAAATGCCGGATGGCCCCGTCGCTGTACCAGCCCTCGTCCGTGTATTTGGACCAGTCGTTCCAGGATGAATCGTGCGGGAAATCGGCCGCGGGATGCAGAAAGTGCAGCGCATACAGCGCAATGCTGACGCCAAGAAGGGCGCGCGGCAGCCAAACCCAACCGCGCCCACGCCCCTCGCCGGCTGTCACCAGAGCGTCGCCGGGTTCGAGGGAGGTCTGCATCATGATGCATGGTGAGACATGGTGGTGCGCTGCGGTCCCTGCCGGCAGGAGGCTTAGAAAACTGCTGAGGCGTGAGCCCTATTCGTAAGCCAAGGCGTCGATCGGGTCCTTGCGCGCCGCCTTCAGCGCGGGATATATCGCGCCGAACAGCGCACCCACCAGCGTAATCGCGGTGGCGATGCCGACCCAGCGCCCGGTCAGCTCAAAGCTCATCGTCGGCACACGGGCCTGCAGCATCAGCTTCAGCAACAGGGTGGCGCCGATCCCAAGCATGACACCCACCACGGCCAGCAGCCCCGTCTCGCGCAGCACCACGGAGACGATCGTGCCCTGCCCCGCGCCCATGCTCTTCAGGATGCCGATCTCGCGCGTGCGCTCCATCACCGCGGTGTACATGGACTGGAAGATCACCAGAAAACCGATCACGGCGGCAATCCCAATCACCACGCGCAGCCCGATGTTGAAGCCAGGGTAGTGTTCCGGTGTCATCTCGGACAGGAAGTCCTGGATCGTCTGCACGCTCCAGTCATTCAGGCCCTCGGTCCCCAGCAACTCCTGCCGAACCGCTGCCTGATCCTTCAGCGGATTATCGGTTCGCAGCAGAAATGCCGAAGCCTTGCCCGGGTTGCCGTCCAGCTCGTCCAGGGTGGTGAGTTGCATGTACTTCCGGCTGCCCTTGCCGTGCTCCACGATGCCGCAGATGCGGAACTCATGGTTCAGCGCTTTTAGGTGGTCGCCGACGTGCAAATTTTTGCCGTTCGCCTGCACATCGTCGATCAGCATATCGAAGGGCTGCTGAAACGGGGTTCCCGCCAGAAAAACAAAGGGACGCAGGGCGTTGTAGCTCGCGTAGTCGATCCCGTAAAGATTTTCAAGCGACGCGCCGGTCGTCAGCTTGATGTTAATCGGGGAAGCCACCTCGACATGCGGCAACTGCCGCAGCACATTCGCAATCCGCACATCGGCCGAGGCGCTGGAGGTGTTCAGCAACACCCCACCCTGTCCCGGCCGCGCCATCATGTCCCAACCGCTGCCGGTGGTCTGCGCGCGGCTGCCATCCAGGATGCCGAACATAATGGCCGCAATCGAAAGAATCATCACGACCTCGAGGGCGACAGCCAAGGCGCTGATCACGGAGCGCAGCGGACGATGGACCAGATTGCCGAATACCAGCTTATTCACGAACACGCCTTTACATGCCCGGCGCAGCGACAAAACGCGCCCGGCACAGCCCTTCAGTTGCGGCTGCTTCGGTCAGTCTATCTCCTCCCGTGTGCGATCGCCCGAGCAGGCCGAAATCGGCCGGTAGCCGCCGAAGCCCTGTCACGACGCGTGCAGAACGCCGCGGAAACGGCTTGCCCCCGAGCGCGTGGCATCGAGCTCCATGTGCATGCGGTGTCCGCTCAACAGCATGCCGACTACCGGGGTGACGTAGCCGCAGAAAAAGATCGCGACCGCTACGCCGATATTGCCGAGGCGCGTGGCGGAGATCGCCCCGCCCAGCAGGGCTTCGGGCGCAACATGCGCGAAGTACAGTACCAGGAACAACCCCCAGGGCTGCCGGCGAATGTCGCCGCACACCGCGTTGGCGGAGACGAACAACATCAAAAAAACCAGCGGCTGCAGCACCAGAACGCCGCGCCAGCCGTCGATGTGATATGCCTCCGCGGTCGGGCTGAAGGAGATTCCCGTGGTCGTGTCCGCATCCGCCAGCCCGCCCATCTCATGCGAGTAGGCGTTGCCGCCCACGGACAGGCCCTCCAGCTTGTGCGGACTCAAAATATGCGGAATCCAATCGCCGAAGTAGAACCACACCGCGGTGTAGCCGAAGTAGTGCCCCTGGTCTGAGAAAGACACCAGCACGGAGTCGTTGGGCAACATGCTCAGGCGATCAAAGATGCCCTGCGGCTCCCCGTAGTAGTAGTTTCTCCAGTCCACGTCGCTGGGCGGACGCCATTCGCGCGCGCGCCGGCGCAGCTCCGGGATGTGGGTCAGGTAGTGCTCTGAAAGAGCGATACGCTCATCCAGGGTGCCCGTTTGCACATCGTTGCGACTGGCCGAGATCGGCACCAGAACATTCTGCGCGAACACAGCAAAGACGCCGAGAAAGATGAAATGCCGCAGGCGCAAGCGAAACCGTGCCCAAGCCGCCCCGATCACCCAGCAAACGACGGGCACAAACATTCCTTGTTTGCTGAACGAAATCAGACCGACGCCGAAGACATAGGCCATGGCCACCAAACTGGTGAGACTGGTACTGTGGCGGCCGCCGCTGTCCTGCACCGCGGCGATGGTCGCCAGCAGAATGCCCAGATACAGAAAAGGATTGACGACCACCAGGGAATGCAGAATCTGCCCACCGCCTGCCGGCAGCGTGCTGACGGCGAGCATCAACAGCGCATGCACCACCAGGCAGCCCAGGGCGGAGCTCCTGAAGTTGAACTCGCGCACATGCAGCACGGCCGCTAGACCGTCCTTGGTCGTCGCCACCTTGCGGCTGATGAAGGCGGCCACAAGCATGGCGCCCATGGTAGCCACATAGGCGCTCATCAACAGGAGCGGCTGTTGCAGGTTGGTCTGCGCGGCCTGCCCCAGAAGGGCCTTGTACACCGTACCCACATCCACTACAAGGACCGAGAAAAAGAAAATATACGCGCCCGACGGGCGGGCAAATCCCTCCGCCGTATTGAACGCAAGGACGCTCAGCATGAAAAAGGCAAAGGTCAGCGCGCTATAGCGCAGATCCGTCCCTTCCACGAGCTGCACGATCACCAGCACGCTCGTAAAGACCACGGCGGGCAGGATCGGCACACGGGTGGGAAACGGAAGAGTCACCGGGCTCGAATTTACAGTTCGTGAGACGGCGCAGAACTCCCCCGAAGGGCGCATGGGACTGCACATTTCGTCACCGCGTCTACAACGGTCCGGTTATCCCGCTGTGCCCTCGCCGGCGCGGCCCCGCACGTACGATCGAAAACAATGGCTGCGGCAGCGAAGAGCAATACCAAGCACGGAGTGGGCCTGCGCTCGCCGGAGGTACGCCTTGCCTGCTTCTTTGCCCTATGCGTGGCCGCTTTGCGTCTGCTGCTCGCGCATCCAATACGCTTCTGCGGCACGCCGGACGCCTGTTATTACCTCGGACTGGGGCAGAGTCTGGCCGCCGGCAACGGGTTTCATACCCGTTTCCTCTTCGACTTCCAGCAGACCCATCTGACCCTTCCTAATACGGGTATCGAATACTGGCGGCCCGGCATCAGCCTCCTGCTCGGGGGGTTTGGCCGCCTGGGCGCGGCGACGCTGGGGGGCAGCATTGCGCTCACGATTGCCGTGGGGCTGCTCTACGCTGCCTCGGCCTGGCATTTCGCCATGCAAAACGGCTTCAATCGCCGCTTTGCGCTGGGGGCCTTCGCCTTTTGCCTCGTGAGCGGCCCCTTGTGGACCGGATCGCTCACGCCCGATTCCGGCCTGTACTACGGTGCTGCCGTCGCCTGGTGTCTCGCCCTGTTTACCGTGCGCCGCCAGGGGCTGCGGCAGGACCTTCTGGCCCTGCTCTGCGTCGCCGCGGCTTACCTCATTCGTAACGATGCCGCGCTGCTGCTCTTTCCACTGGCCGCCGTGCTTTGGGGGCGGCGCCGCCGTGCCGCCAAGCTCGTACCCGGCAAGCACGTCGCCGGCAGCTCGCCAGGGTACGCCGCGCTGATGCTGTGCGGTTTTCTTCTGGCTCTTCTTCCCATGCACCTGCTATACCGCGCGGTGCTGGGCACCGCGTTGCCGTCCGGTACGGCGCGGGCGTTCTTTATGAACGACCTCGGCGATTTCGTCCGGTATGACGACCCGGTCAGCCTCCGTACGCTGCTGGCTCACGGCGTGGGGCATCTGCTCGTCTTTCGCGCGGTCACCCTGATCACCGCCCTGTACCGCATAGCGGCGCTGGTGGTCGGGTACGCCGGCCTTATCTTCCTGCCGGGTCTGTTTCTGCGCGATACCCAGGGCCTTGCCGCCGCAGGCAGCGGCAACCGTCGCGATCTGCCGGAACTCACAGGACCCGTTACGCTGTTTTTCGCCTTTTTGGGCGTGTATACGCTGCTGCTGCCGGCGGTGGGCGGCTTTTCCGTGTTGCGCTCCGTGGTGGGTGTGCTGCCGATGGCCTTGGTGCTGATCCTGCTCGGGGTCGAGCGCATGGCGCGCACGCCGCGCGCGGCCGGGGCGCTCGCGCTGGCGTTGATCGCCGTGTATGCCGTGAACGGCGTGATGGAGAGCCGGCGCGCGGTCGTGGACGGCAACCGTATCGGCGCGGCGGACCGTGCCGTTGCCCGGCAGCTGCTCGCCGGCGGGGCAAACGCCGCCGATGCCGTGGTGTTGACGGCGGACCCCGTACAGTTCTCGGTAACCACCGGTTACCCCGCTGTGGCGCTTCCCAGTAACGGCCTGGATGCGGTGGCAAAGGCCGCGCAGGATTTTGCGGCCACCCATGTCATTCTGAACACCGAAGATTTGCCTGCCCCCCTTGAAACGCTTGCTCTTCGGCTGCATCCAACGCATTCCGAGGCGCTGCCCGGGGAGCACGCACTGATCCTTTGGCTGCCGACCGCCCGGGAAACCTTGTCAGCTACCGGAGTCGGGGCCGATCATTGAACCACGCAAGCAGTGCCGGGAGGTCGGCAAGCCGTGCAGATTTCCGCTGAAAATCAGGTACGGGTCGGCAGGGAGCTGCGCCAGGAGCGCGAACGGCGAAACGTGGCACTGGAGGACATGGCCCGCGTCACGCGGATTACCGTGCGTCACCTCCAGTCGCTCGAAGCCGACCTGTTCGATGAGCTGCCCGGCGGCGTTATCCGCAAAGGCATCATCCGCAGCTATTGCCAACACCTGGGCCTGGACGACGGGCACTGGATGGGCCGTGTCGCCGAGGTGGGCGGCCTGGATGAGGCTGAACCCGACCTGGCCCAGTTCGCCGAAAATGTGCACCGCGCCCGGCTAGAGACCATGCCGGCCATCCGCCGTCGTTGGTGGGGTGTCGCGTTGCTCGTGGCGGTGCTGCTTGCCCTGACCTATGCGGTTTGGCACTTTGTCGTGCAGCCCCGGACCGGGATACATCTGCACCGCCCCGCGGCCCCGGTCTCCGCAACGCAACCGGATTCGCCGCCCGCGACCTGAACCTCGGGGACCGCGGATGTGCTGTCCCCGGCTCATGTCCCTCGCCCGAGGGCCTTCGCGAGGTAGAATGAAGCGGTTCTGTCCAGAAAGTTCTGGCGCGGAACGCCCGTCCTGCTAGCGCAGCGATCCGGGTGTCGGGCGTCCGGTCCTCCGGGCGGGTCCGGCTATCTCATGCGAGGAGCACCACTCTTTTGTCCACCACCGACCGCTACCTTTTCACCAGCGAAAGCGTCACCGAAGGCCACCCCGACAAGATCGCCGACCAGATCTCCGATGCCATTCTGGATGCCTGCCTCGCCCAAGACCCCATGAGCCGTGTCGCCTGCGAGACGCTGACCTGCACCGGCCTGGTTGTCGTCGCGGGTGAAATTACCAGCAAGGCTCACCTGGATGTCCAGACCCTGGTACGCGAGACGATCCGCGAGATCGGCTATGACGATGCCCTGAAGGGCTTTGACTGCAACACCTGCTCGGTCATCTCGGCGATCAACAAGCAGTCGCCCGATATCGCGCAGGGTGTAGACACCGGCGGTGCCGGCGACCAGGGCATGATGTTCGGCTATGCCACCAACGAGACCCCGCAGCTGATGCCGACACCCATCTCGCTCGCCCACCGGCTCAGCGAAAAGCTGACCGAGGTGCGCAAGAACGGCAAGCTCCCCTACCTGCGCCCGGATGGCAAGACCCAGGTCACGGTGGAGTACTCGGCCGAGGGCAAGCCCGTGCGTGTGGATGCGGTCGTCATCTCCAGCCAGCACGCCGATGAGATCGGCAACGACCAGCTGCGCGCCGAGATCCAGGAGCACGTCATCGAGGCCGTGATTCCGGCCGAGCTGCTTGACGAGAACACCAAATACCATATCAACCCGACCGGTCGCTTTGTCATCGGCGGACCCATGGGCGACACCGGCCTTACCGGCCGCAAGATCATCGTGGACACCTACGGCGGCATGGGCCGTCACGGCGGCGGTGCCTTCTCCGGTAAAGATGCCACTAAAGTGGACCGTTCGGCGGCGTACATGGCGCGCTATGTGGCCAAAAACATCGTTGCCGCCGGTTTGGCCGATCGCTGCGAGGTGCAGTTGGCTTACGCCATCGGTGTTGCCGAGCCGGTCAGCATACGCATCGACACCTTCGGCACCGGCAGGGTCTCCGAGACCCGTCTGATCGAGCTTGTACGCGAGAACTTCAAGCTCACCCCCAAGGGTATTATCGAGAGCCTGAATCTGCGCCGCCCGGTCTTCCAGAAGACCGCCGCCCACGGCCATTTCGGCCGAACCGGCGATACCTTCACCTGGGAGCAGACAGATAAAGCCGAGGCCCTGAAGGCAGGAGCAAAGGTAGAGGCCGAGCTCGCTACCCGTTAGCGAACCTGGGTGTCGGGCAAATCTTCAAGAACGTCGGAGCATGGAAGGGCACGGTTCAAATCTGCCCTTCCATACCCTGCAACACCCGCAGCTTTAGGGCAGATACGCTCCTCCTAAGCTGCGTCCTTACTCTTTTTTTCGCCTTCAAGCAGTATCCGTATTCTGCCCTTCTTATTGTCGTTCCTGCCCTTCTTGGTATCGGCCCTTCCACAAGCGTCTGCGATTCTGTCTTTCTTGTTGTCATTCCCGCAGGGAATCCGCGTTTCTCGGCCTATCCGCGTTCCTCAGCTGGCGAGCAGTACCCGATTGCGACCGGCATTTTTTGCCTCGTAGAGGGCCTGGTCCGCGCGTTGAATCATGGCTGTGAGCCCGTCGTCGAGATCGCGATAGGTGGCCGCGCCGATGCTGACGGTGAGTTGAAAGGCCTGGTCGATCTGCGCCGGGGTGCGGGCAGCGGAGAGGGTGACCTTTTGGATATTTTCCCGAATGCGTTCGGCGACGATGCGGGTAGCTTCTCGCGGTGCATTCGGCAGCAGGACGGCAAACTCCTCCCCACCCCAACGGCAAAGAACGTCAATGCCGCGGACCGAGTCCTGCATCTGTTCAACGGCCGCGCACAGTACCTCGTCTCCAGTTTGGTGACCAAAGTTGTCATTCACGCGCTTGAAGTGGTCGAGATCGACCATGAGGACGGAGAAGGACATCCCGGAACGTTGGCTGCGCAGCAACTCCTTCTCGCACCACTTCAGAAAGACGCGGCGGTTGTACAGACGTGTCAGCGGATCGGTGCTGGCCATGTGCTCAAGTTCGCTCATCAACATGGAGGTCGTCATCCAGAAGAAGCCGAAGGCCAAACCGATCGCCACTGCGATGTAAAGCGAAAAAGCAGCCAGCGCCATGGTGCGATTCAGGGTGTGCAGCGTGGGAGCAACGATCTGCACGATCGCCCGGGCTACATTGAAGAGTCCGAAGCTGAGCAGAAGGAACGAGTTGAAGAGGGCCGGCGCGCGTACCTGGCGGCGGGCCAAACGCCACAGAACAAGGGCAGTGGTGAAGCTTTGGATGGCGATCAAGAAGCTGATGGAGATGGCGCGCGCACGAATGCCCACGGCACCGCTCATGGCGAAGCCGTCCGTCAGCGCCTGCACCCCCAACAGGAGGCCGCCATGCCAGAACGGCACCTCCCTCTCCTCCACCAAACGCAGCACGGCCACATGCAACAGCACAAAGGCGAGCAGAAGATTCAGGTCCGCGCCGAGTATGTGGAGCACGGGCAGCGTGGCTGGGGTCAGCAGCAGACCGGACCCAAGAGCTCCCGTGGCAAAGGCCGCGCTCAACAGCCCCACCCCCCGCAACTGCGAACTGGCCAGGCGGACGACCAGCAGGGCCCCGCTGCCACAGGTGAGCAGTGCTGTACCGAGAATCAGGATGGCGATCGTAGAGTGCATACGTGCGGATGTGCCTTTGGCTGACTTACCGGTTCAGCCGCTTTCTTTACCGGCAGCACCATAGGAAACTTGAGTACAACTTCTCGCAAATTCATGACGGACGCAAGACCTGAAAGTAACACCGAATGGTACTGTGTCCGAAAATGAGGCAATCGGGGTAGGGTTAGTTCACAAAAGGGTTAGGCCCGCGGCGATTCCCGCCCATGCCTGGAGACCAGTTCCTGCCACGATCCCGTACCGTGAAGACACCGCTTGCCTGAAGAGTTGCAGATAGGAACATGGGGCTGTCTTTATATACGTCGGCGGCCGACAAATGGATCGCGCTGCGGCACGGCTGCAATGACCTTCAGAGCACAGGGCAGGCTCCGGACCCGTGCCTTGTCGAAAGGCTCTCCGCAGAACCTCTTTCAGAACAAGCGTTCTAAAAGCTGAAGCGGCTATGCAGAATCAAAGCCCGGTTGGCCGCGGTAATCCCGGAAAAATTGTCCGCCAGCGAGATCGACTGGCCGAAGAACGGCGACGAGAGAATGCCCACCGGTACACCCGGGTTGGTGTGGTTCAACACATTGCCTGCTTCGGCTGAAAACCGTAGCTGATAGCGCGGCTCCGGGAGTGGGTTGCCGGGTGCCACCGGGTGGCCGGGACCGGCGGCCTCCGGCGCGGGACGGGGTCCAAAGTGGAACTCCTTGGCCGCGGTGATCTGCAGCGAGACAAAGGCCGGCGAGGTGCCATAGTCGATGGGAATGATCGTCTGCCCCGCGATGGGCTGCGTGTCGAAGTTGCCGAGACGGGTGCGCACCACGGAGGCGCGGGTGAGATCCGTCGCGAAGGCGGGCCGGTCGTTATATTGCGTGTCGCCGTTCAGGTCCGTGCCGGTGGTGATGTTGTAGGGCGTGCCGGAGTTCGCCCGCAGAAACAGGCCGCCCTGAAAGCCCCTGGCCGCGTTGTACCAGGCTCCGGCGAAGATGCGCTGCGACGGCGTGGTGATACGGCCGTAGTCCTGCGCGAGATCGTACTCGTTGGACGGGAAAGAGCCGGCTCCAAAGGAGTCCGCACGACGGCGCTGCACGTTATAGAAGGCCCACACGGAGAGCCGCTTGGTGGGGTTCAAATCGACATTGGCAAACATCACCTCGCCGCGCCGGATGCCGTCTGAAGAAAATTCATAGATGTTCTGCGTGCCGCCAAGAGGCCGGATGCCGCTCGTGGGGTCGGCGGGATTGTATGTGCCGGGCAGGGGCGCGTTGACGTTGCGCGAAAGGTACTGGTGCACACGGCGTACCGAAAGGTACGTTGCGCTGATCGAACCCTTTTCGCCGAAGCTGTGCTCGGCGGAAAAGCTGCCGGTCATGGCATATTCGGCGTGCAGACGAGGACTGACGCGGTAGAGGGTCGGCTCGGTGGCGGGCAGGCCCGTCGCGGCCGGCACCGCGGGATAGAAGTCCGGATTCTGGACGAAGTACGCCGATTGCGACGTGCCGTTCTGCCGCACCGCGGTCAGCAGGCTGCCGAGGTCGAAGCGGTCATAGAACATGCCGAACCCAGTGCGGAAGACGGCAACGGGCTCCTTTTTGCCATGCGCAACAGAGTAGGCCAGGCCCACGCGGGGTGCCGGGTCGAAGTGGTCCGGGATGGCCGTCTGCGTTTCGGCGCGGAAGCCCAGATCGACCGTCAGATCCTTGCGCAGCTTCCACTCATCCTCCGCGTACACGCCCAGGTCCTCCGAGCTCACCTCTGCGGACGGGGAGCCGGCGGTCAAGTTGAACTGCGAGGCACCGCCGCCCGCGGCACGGATGGCCGCCGGCGTGAGGCCCTGCGCCAGTCCCTGCACCGTGATCTGGTACGCTGCCAGGCTCGGAAAGGTATACGCGCCGTTATAGCCGCCCGTCGAGGTATTGGCCTCGCGATTCGCGCGGAAGCGCCCGCCGAGCCGCAGAAAATGCTTTCCCAGCACACGCGAGACGTACTCCTGCAGTTCGTAGTGATCCTGGCTGTCGGTGGCTGTCTGCGAACCGCTGCCGCCGCCCGAAAAGGACCCTTCCACGACCAGCGTGGGCGCGGTGCTCGCGGGCGTCTGGCGCAGGCGGGTGCGAATGTACTCGAAGCGGGTCTCGAGGACGGTGGCCGCACCGACGGTTTCGGTGTCGCTCAGCTGCAGGGTTTGCGTGGTGGTGCTCGTCGTGAGGCCCTCGGACGGCAGCACCAGCAGGCCGACACCGCTGTTGAACTGACCACTGTTATTCCACTCATAACGGCCGGTCAGCACGTTGTTGGCGGCGATCTGGCGATCCAGCCGCACGGAGGCCGTATCGTTCGTCTGCGGATTCGGAACGGCTTGCGATAGGGGCGTGTCCTGTAGATTTCCGTTCAGAATCACCGCGTTCACCACGGCATTGTTCTGCTGATCGATGCGATTGCCGGAGGCGAAGAACGAGGTCTTGCGGCCGAGCGGGCCGGTTAAAAAGGTGTCGTAGTAGAGGTCATGGTACGGCGGCTGCGCACCGGTGTAGGGATTGCGCGCATTGAAGCCGCCGTCGCTGCCGCCGACATCGAACGAACCGTGAAACGTATCCGCGCCGGGCTTGGTAAAGATCTCGATACGCCCAAAACCGAGTGAATCGTACTCGGCGGAGAACGGGTTGCTGTTGATGCGGATCTCGCGGATGGCGGTTTTGGGAGGAAAACGGCCGCCGCTGAAGCCGTCCACGAGGAGCTGGCCGCCGGTGGAGTCGCCGCCGCCGGCCATGGCGGTGATCTGCTGTTGAAACGTGGTGTCGTCGTCCGAAAGCGTGGCCAGGGTAGCGCCGCTCAGGGTAACGGCGGTCTGGTTGCTGCCCTCGTCGGTGGTGTCGAGCTCGGCGGCATCGACGTTAACCTCGGCCGTGGTGGCGTCGATCTGCAGCGTGAAGGTGAGCTCGACGCGCGGCGGCGGACCGACGGCGATCCTTTCGCGCTGGAGGACCAAAAAGCCCGGGGCCGTTACCGTGACGGCGTAGCTGCCGGTGGGCATGCGCAGGCTGAAATGGCCGACCGGATCGGCGGTGGTATCGCGGCTGACGCCCTGGCCTTGCAGGTGGACCCTGGCGCCGGGAACGCGGGCACCGGAGGTGTCCGTCACGTTACCTGTGACGACCGTCTGCTCGGCGGAAACGGTTTGGGCAGGGAGCGCGCGAGCGAGGCTGCAGCCCAGGGGGAGCACCATGGCGATAGCGGAACGAAGACAGTGCTGCACTGATTTCCTTAATTTCTTACTTCTTCTGGGTCCTTTGAGATTCCGTTACGCCTTGCTCGCGATTGTTTGTCGGCGAATACCCTTTGGACGCGGCAAGCGGTACCGGAGTCACCGGCTTGGTGAGGAAATCAGACCCGTGAAGCGTTAAGTGCGTAAGTTCATGCAGCTGAGGCACAAAATCCAACCTCGGCTGGATGGGGCGAATAGGGCCGGGCCGCATCAGACCGGGTAAAGGAGGTGTTATGGGCAAAACACGAAAGAGGGAGCCCGTACAGGCGCTGTCGGGACCCGCGCTCCCGCCGGTGTTCTACCGCCTGCACACCCTGCTGGAGACGGTTCGGGTCATTAAAAGCTATGAGGACCCCCTATGCACCCTGCTGCACGCCATCAAGACCGCCGGAGATACCAGCCCGGAGGTGGAGCGGGAGTTGCAGGAGCTGCTCGACGAGATGCCGGCCGCAGGGTACCCGCGGGAGATGGACTGCGTGCGTGAGTTGCTCGAGACGGCGCCCCCCGGAGCGGCAACGGCAACGCAGCCGGCCGCGGTGTCGCGAAAGAGGACAGTCAAAGCAAAATGATCCCCCTGCGGTCACCGGCGGTGACACCGACGTACCGGGCCAGTCTCGAATTAGAACGATAGGGCGCGATGGCCTCGGGCTATCATGGGCCTCGGAAGCGGAATTTACTCACCCCGGCCTGAACTACCCACTTCACCCCCGTAACGGAGCCTTGTCATTCAGCCGGACACGCCCATCGCCGTAGCTTCAATCGCCCCCAACCTGCATCCCTCGGGACGTGCGGATGATTCCGCTCTCCGTGATCCCGCGCTTGGAAGCCTCGCCGTCCATGCCCGGGAAGAACGCCTGGCGGGCTTTGCCGCGATGCTTTTGTTTCTCGGGCTGGCGGTAATTCTGGCATTGCCGCTGTTCTCGCATGAGTCATGGCTGATCTTTGTGCAGGATGACCTCCTGTATTACCTAAAGGTCGCGCAGAATCTGGCGCATGGGCGCGGCTCCACCTTCAACGGCATCGCTCCGACCAACGGCTACCAGCCCCTATGGTTCCTGGTGCTCACGATACTGAGCCGGTTTACCGAAAACCCACGAACCGTGCTGGGCTTTCTGGCTGTGAGCGACTGGATCGCAGCGCTGGCCACGTTCCTGCTGGCGCGGCGGCTGCTGCGGCTGTCTGCGGCCCGGCCCCTGCTCGTCTTCGCCCTGAGCGCGGCCGTCACGTTGTACTCGGTCACACTGTTTTTTTACGGCATGGAGGTGACGCTGACCGTGCCGCTGCTGCTGGGTACGATCTGCCTCCTGCTGCGTGTGGACTGGCTCGTAGGGAGATGGAGCCGGACCTTTTTGCTGGGTCTACTGCTCTCCGCGCTGGCGCTTTCACGGATCGATACGCTCATCTTCGGTGGCCTGGTTCTGTGCGGTATCCTGCTCACGCCGGCGCTGCGACGGTTGATCCGGGCGGACCTTGTCTTCGGCGCCGTGCTGGGCCTGCTGCCGCTGCTCGCTTATTTTGTGCTGAACCGCGTGGAATTCGACACCTTTTTGCCGATCTCGGGGATGGCAAAGGAGTTAAAGCTCGATCGTTTGCCGTCGCTGGAGCCGTGGCGCGTATTCTTTCATCCGCTGGCGGCCGCCTTTACGCTGATCTTCCTGATCGCGCTGGTGCTGCTGCCGCGGATCGCTCCGCAGCTGGATCAGATCAGCCCGATGGCGCGGGTCGTTTTGCCGGCCGTCATCCTGTTTCCGTTCGTGTACTACTTCATCCTTTGCTGCGTGAGCGACTGGACGCTCTGGGGTTGGTACTACTACCCGCTGCGGACCGCGCTTTGCATCAGCCTGCTTGTCTTTACCCTGTACCCGCCCTCCGCGCGGCTGCTGGGACGGCCCGTGGTCGTCGGAGTGCTCACCTTCGCGGTCTTCGCCACACTGGGTGGGCTGCGGTGGCGGCATCAGCAGGTGGATATCTATGACGCCTCGGTCGAGATCGCCCACTTTGCCCAAACCCATCCGGGCACCTATGCCATGGGCGACCGCGCCGGCCGAGTCGCCTACCTGATGCCCAATCCCATCCTGCAAACTGAAGGTCTCATGATGGATCGGCCCTACCTGGAACTGCTCCGGCGTCAGACCCCGCTGCGGGAGGTTCTTGCGAGATACCACGTCCGCTACTATGTCGGCACGGCCTACGATCCGTTCACCGGCTGCTTCCAGGCCAATGAGCCCGCCAAGGCAGGACCCCGCTCCGCCCATCTGCGCGCGCAATTCTGCGAACCGCCGCAAGCGACTTTTTTGCACGATGGCGTGGAAACGTTGATCTTCGATTTGAAAGGAAGCCAGTAGAGCGAATCACATGGTCATGTTTCGTGGTGATTCGGTGCCTTGCTTTCTTTCTGCCCCTTCCCGAAGCCACTCTTGACCACCATCAAGCCACGCCTAGCCACCACCGGGTTGTGACTCCAAACATTTATCCAACTCTTTCCCTAACCCCTTCCCTGTGAGGCGATGCGTTTAGGCTACTTCGGCGGCAGCTTCGATCCACCGCACCGCGCCCATCTGCTGGCCGCGCGGCTGGCGCGCCGGCAGTTTCAGCTCGACCGCGTGCTGCTCGCGCCCACCGGACGGCAGCCTCTGAAGAAGGAGGGGGCAGTGGCATCCTTTGCCGATCGCCTGCGTATGGTGGAGATGCTCTGCCAGGGTGAGCCCGGTCTCGAGGCCTCCGCCATCGACGGACCCCGCCCTGCCGGTGAGCCCAACTACACCGTGGATACGCTGCGCCGATTGCGCTCCCGCCTTGCGGGTCTGCCATCGTGCGCGGAGCAGACGGCCCAGGGCGGCGCTCTCCATGCAAACGATTTTGAAGAATCGGCAACCCTTTCCTCCAACTCCTCGGAGCCCCCAAACGCCGAGGTCTTCGCCATCATCGGCGCGGACGCCTTTTTGGGGATGCGGCAGTGGCGCGAACCGGACGAGTTGCTGCGTCTGGCGCAATGGATCGTGGTCAGTCGTCCCGGTTTTGCGCTCGAAACCGATCGGTTGCAGCTCTCGCCGGCACAGCGCGCCGCCGTGCACCTGCTGGCCGGTTTGGAGGAGCCTATAAGCGCCACGGCCCTGCGCCAAAGGCTGCGAAACGATCGGCACGACCCCCAACTGAGCGCTCTGATCCCTAATGCCGTTCTGGTCTATATCGAAGCTCACCGTCTGTACCGTCGGTAACCGTCCGGCAAACCGTCGTGTATCGGAAAGGCACAGAAATTGGCAGGAAGGTGTCTATGCCCCTACAATGAAACGTAGATTTGCAGCTCCCCCACGATGGTCTCCCGCTTTGGCGGGTTGCCTGCAGAAGAACTGGGGTGACGAAGGAAGCACATGAAGTTGAGTTGGTTCGGCCGCGCAGCGTTGGCCCTGGTTTCGGCACTCGCCCTGGGGCTCGGCATGACGGCCTGCGGTGGCGGCACGATTGCATACATCTGGACCGTCGGCCAGCAATATAACGAGATCTCCGGCTACAAGGTCGACGACTACACCGGCAACTTGACTGCCATCGACCACTCGCCCTTCGGGGCAAATGGCGCCAAGCCCGTCTCGATCGTGCTGAAGCCGGGCGGTCGCTACGTGTACGTCATCAACCAGGGCTCGAACAGCACCCCGACCTCGAACTCCTCGGATGCCGGCGTCTCGGTCTTCGCCGTGGGCGGCAACGGCTCATTGACCTTCCAGCAGAGCTACACCACGCAGGGATATGTCCACACCTGGGCGACCTTTGACAGCACCGGGGCCTACCTGTTCGTGCTGGACAAGTACTCCGCCGACCCGGTTCAGACATTGCCGAGCGGTGCCACTGTCCCTCCTCCAGGCAGCATTACGACCTTTGCCGTGGATGCCAATACCGGACGCCTGACCCTGGTTACGCAGAGCGCAAGCACTCCCGCCGGCGGCACCTCGCCTCCTTATCTCGATGTAGGTGTCGCTCCTATCATGATGGCGTCCACCGGTTCCTGCCTGTTCACGATCAACTCCGCAGATCAATCGATCACTCCCTATGCGATCGCCAGCGGTCAGCTCAGCACCGTGACCACGGGCAAGTTCTTTCCCGGCTCCAGCAATGCAACCTCGATCAACGGCATGATTAATCCGTACGTAATCGTTACCGATGCGGGCAAGAATCCGGGTACCTCACCGGGGACCATCTTCCCCTACACCGTGGGCGCGGCCTGCAATCTCACCACGTTTACCGGCGGCGCACAGCCCAACGACATCAGCGTCAGCAACCCGGTCTACTCCCTGATCGATACCAGTGGCAAGTTCCTGTATATCCTGAACCGGTCCACGACCTCCACCGCCACGACATCCGCCTACAGCTACATCACCGCGTACAGCATTCAGAATGGGGAGCTGGCTGAGATCTCAGGCTCGCCCTACAAGTCCGGCTCCGGCCCGTCCTGCATGGTGGAGGATCCGACGCAGAAATTCATGTACACCTCCAACCTGAATGACGGCACGATCACCGGATACGCCTTCACCAGCACGGAGGGGACGCTCTCCGATCTGTCTCGCGGCTCCACGTTCACCACCGGCGACACGGGACTGGTCTGCCTTACCCTAAGCGCCTCGGTGGATTGATCGCTTGGAACGGGACGACCAGCCGCTCCGTTCGGCCGTCCCGTTCGGCCCGGGGGAGCCCACATGCTCCACCGTTCAGATTAGAACTGCCGGCCAACCCGGTTCATCACACCCGGCTCACCGCTACCGTGAGCCGATGTAAGGGAAGCAGATGAGTTTGAAGAATATCGTTCGCAGCGCCGCCGTCGGAGGAGCCTCACTGGCCCTGGCGCTCGGGCTTACCGCCTGCAGCCGTGATTACACCGTGGCCTGGGTGTACTCCGTTTCAGCCTCTAACGGCACCATCTCCGCCTATGGCGTCGATTTTGAGACGGGTATTCTCAATCAGGTGACCGGCTCACCATTTGCCACACCGTTCACCAACCCGGTCAAGGTCGTCGCGGCCCCGAACAATAAATTTGTCTATGTGGTGGGCGGCTCGCAGGACGCGCAGGTAGAGGAGTTCGCGGTCGGCACCGACGGCAAGCTGTACGGTGAACACACCTATAACCTGACTGGTACCAGCCCCAACACCTCGACCGGCACCAACCAGGCTCCCGTTCCCCTCGGCGTCACTGTCGATACTACCGGTACCTTTCTTTACGTGACGTTCACCTATCAGGGGGGCTACTCGAACGCCTCTCCGGGGCCGGGTGGGGTGACCATCTTCCCCATCAATCAGACCGATAACAGCCTGGGCGCACCGCTAACTCTAAATGTGGGCAACAATCCCGCGGGTATCGCCGTATCGACCCCGGTCTGCGTGGCCACGGGTAGTGCTGTCATCCCCACCAACCCCGCCTGCACGGGGGTTACCGGCGGAGGCTCGGGCATCTATAACACCTATGTGTATGTTCTGGACCAGGAGGCCGCGCTCGGCAAGCCCACGGTTCTGGGATACGCGCAGAACATGACCACCGGGGCCTTGACGCCGCTATCCGGAACGACCTTCAATACCGCGCTGAACACCTTTCAGGGGATCTCGGCGGGTGTGGTTCCCTCGGCCATCGCCGTCGACGGCACCACGCGGTACGTCTATGTCACCGACGAGCAGCAGAATGAGGTTCTCGGCTATCAGATTGCCCGCGCGACCACTGGTAATCTCACTTCGTTAAGCGGCAGTCCCTTCAACACCGGGCAGTTCCCAGTCAATCTGACCATCGATCCGCGCGCTGAATACGTCTACACGGCTAACTTTAACTCGCAGTCGGTCAGTTCGTTCGCCATCAGCCAGGCAACAGGCAATCTCACCACCGTGGCCGGCAACAACTTCGCCACGGCCACCGGTCCCACGTGCATCACCATTGAACCGGCGCTGGGACAGTTCTTCTACACCTCGGATTACCAGACTGCCGAGCTCTCCGGCGCCACATTGAATGCCAACACCGGCGCTTTGACCGCGGTCACCGACACACCCTTTCCCACCTCGGCCCTACCGTCCTGCCTGACCTCCGTCGCCAACGGCGAGCACGCCACCTCGGTCCTTACCCCCTAACGTCGTACATATGTCAGACAAAGGTCCCGGCTCCGGCCGGGACCTTTGTCTGGTTTGGAGGCCAAGCGCCTGTGCCGCCGATCCGGCGTTATGGTCCAATGTGAAGGTGAGTCCCTCTCCTTTCCAGCTTGGCCCTGTTCGCTTCGGCGGTGACCGGCTTTTTCTCATCGCGGGACCCTGCGTCTTGGAATCCGAGGCCCACGCACGCCGCCTTGCCGACACGGTCCAGCGCACGGCCTCCGACCTCGGCATCCCCTACCTGTTTAAAGCAAGTTTCGACAAAGCGAACCGCACCTCGCTGAGTTCCTATCGCGGCCCGGGGCTGGGGGAGGGCTGCCGCATCCTGCGCGCCATCGGCGAAGCCCATCGGCTACCCATTCTGACCGACATTCACACCCCCGAACAGGCCGCGCAGGTCAGCGATGCGCTGGGCGACGTGGATGCCATGCTGCAGATTCCTGCCTTTCTCTGCCGGCAGACCGATCTGCTGCTGGCCGCGGCCGATGCCTGCGCCGGCCCACGCCGCGCCGTCAACGTGAAAAAAGGCCAATTCGTCGCGCCCTGGGACATGCGGTACGCGGTCGAAAAGGTGCG
>CAXTBJ010000058.1:22486-25233 GCA_964242585.1 uncultured Bryocella sp. | reverse complement strand
AGTTGATGGGTTTACGGCTGACCTTCGGAGCTGTTCTGCCGTAGGTTTAGCTTCTGTCCTACTTCAGTTCGTCCGATACGGCGATTTAGGAAACGCAGGTTCCCTTCGGGCATGACAGCAAAAAAGGCAAGGGCAACAGCCGATTTCCTGTCAAACGGCGGTGCCCGGAAGCAGCCTCACTGGTTGGCTGGATTCGGGTCCGGTGTGATCGTCGGCGTTGGGGTTGTGTGCATGGCGGCGGCGCCTACCTGCGCCAGTTCATTGGCGGGCCGGCGGCCGGCGGCATAGCTGCGATAGACGCTGATGTGAAAGCAGGACTGTTGAAATTCCTCTTCGACGTCGATCTTGCCGGCCTGCATGAGGGGCAGCAGATAGGCGCGCATCCAGGCGAGTTGAGCGGTGCCCATGCCGTGTTTGCCGAAGTCGATGGCCTGACCGGTGAGGTGCGGCGAGGCAAAATCGCCGTCCAGCCCGGCGGCGTTGCCGTTTACCCGTTGCAGCCGCGCCTGGAATGCCACCGTGCGGACGGCGGAGGTGAGCCAGAGCGGCTGGTGAAAGCGGGCGAAGTAGTCGCGGGCGACATCCTGGGCAAAGAGCGCGGTCCAGGGGCGCGCGGCACGGCGGTTGTAGGGCAACTCGGGGTTGATGCGCAGGCCATCGCTGCCGGGCAGTCCGACCAGGTAGCCGGCAACGCGCAAATGGTTCAGCTCGGCATCGTTCTGGATGCGCTCCAGGCCGTCGTTGTCGGCCATGGCGTTCTGGTGCACCAGCACCTCGCGCGAGCCGCGGAGCGGGGCGGGCATCAGCAGCCTGCCGTCGCGGTCATAGATCTCCGGCAGGACAGCCGGACCGACCGCCGCCGCGGTGATGGCGTCGCGCTCTTCCAATGTCGCGGGAAGGGTCGCGGGAGCAACCGCGCGGGCGTCCTCGGGCAGAGCGGAGGCGGGCAGCGGATGGTTGCGGCGCCTCGTGTTGCCGGGACGCTCGGGAAATTGGGTCGGCGCAACGGCCAACTCACTGCCGAAGCCGTCCACGACCTGCGACGGCGGTTGCGCCGGGTTGAAGCCGCGGCCGGAAGCCTGCCCTGCCGCGGTGACCACGGGTCGGGGGACCGCGAACTCCGGCGAGGTCGCGCCCTGCCCCGGCATCGCTTGGCGGTATGGAGCGACCGCCTGCCCTAACGGCTGTGAGAGGCGATCGTCCGGCGTGCGCGAGATGCCTGAGGCATAAGGATCGGCGGGACGGCGCTGGATGGGTGCCGGGGGTGCGGAGCGGAGCGCCGAATCGTCGGTAGAGGCGACAATTACCGGGCGGCGCGAGGTTCCCCTGCCGTGGAGTGTGGCAAGGTAGTCGCCCTGGGCCGAGCGGCCGGTAACTTCGGCGAAGACGGTGTCCGGGACCTGTAGCGGAACGCGGCGGCCGGCCCGCAGGGGTTGAGGACGCCCGAGGGGCGCGCGGTCGTACGTGCGGTTGTGGGTGTGCTCTTCATTCCACTCCAGGTTCCGCTCTTGATTCCGCTCCTGGTTCAGCTTTTGCCCGGCGCGGTGCATCGGGGTCGGATTCAGGGGCTCGGGCTCATGTATGCGGCCATGCCGGCGAGAGGAACTGGCCTCCCCGGTTCCTTTGCCGGCCTTGGCCGCGGCGGGGCTGGTGGCGGGGTGGTGCGCGGCGGTGGGCTTTCCCTTCGATTTGCCGCCGGACCTTGGGTTCGCTTGACGATTGCCCGGGACGGCGAAACTGCGTTCCGTGTAGTGCAGCGGCGTGAGCTCGGGCGGCAGATGGTGTGTGCGGGAATGGGGTGTGATGGCGGCACCGGCTCGGGGCAAGACCAAGCCGGCCGTTGCGGAAAGCACGGCGCACAGGGCACACGTGAAGCCGACGGAGCCAAACGTCGCGGGATGTCGCCCGAGCCGGAAGCAGGTCATGAATTTGTTGGAGGCCGGGAAGCCGCCGGAGCCCTTTCAGAGTAGATGACCCGGTTTACGGGCGGAAGTGGCGGGCTGGGTTCCCCGGGGAAACGAAGCGCCGCCGGGAAGCGCCTGCCCTCACGTCCCTTCGCGTTCACTTACTGAACCGGTGCGTCAGGCGGCATCGCCGCACCGGCACGGACCCACTGCTCGATCGTGGCGATGTCGGCATCCGAGATCTTGCCCTTGGGGGGCATCGGCATGGGATCGTTCGCCGGGCCCTCGTGACGGACCAGCTTGACCAGCAGGGACTGTTCGGGGTGCCCGGGTACGAGGACCGCCCCATCGTGGCCGCCACGCGCCATCCCCGCCTGCGTGTCCAGCACAAGGCCGCCGCGATGATTCAGACCCGCATGGCAACGGTAGCAGTTGGCCTGCAGGATGGGCTGCACGCGAGCAGTGTAGAACTGCGGCGTGTTCGGCGCGGGGTCTCCCCCGGCCCCGTGCACCGGGCGCTCGCCGGGTAGCACGACCGCAAGCAGCAGAAGGCAAGCGGAGGAGCCGAGCAGGAGGCGGGCGAACTTTGGGCGGGCGTGCAGGCTACGGGCGACGGGCATGTGGACTCTTCGACAGACCTCTTCAGTTTACTGCGTACCGCCTCCCGACCATATCCCGACATGGAATGAAACACCTCAAAGCACGTATCCGGCTTGAACTCTAATGGAAGGTCGCCCGTCTTTTCAGTAATGACCCCCTCCGCGCAGCGGACTCGGGAGACAGCCCAAGGCAGGCGCCGCACCGTTGACTGGCGGGCAGACCGAACTGTTGTCTGTCTATCAC
>CAXTBJ010000058.1:0-22386 GCA_964242585.1 uncultured Bryocella sp. | reverse complement strand
ATTGCCTGATCGCCCTGGACGCTACGATCCCAGATCTTGAATCACCTACTCCAGATCGAAATCCCTAAGCGGCCGATCCGTCACCGGCGACTCCTTGGCCTTCTTCAACGCCTCGGCAAACCGCTTATCCAGCAGGCCTTCCCGGTTCTTCTCCGCCTCCAGCGACTGCGCAAACAGCGAGTCTCGCCGCGACTCCCCCTCCTTCAGCGCCCGAGCCGCCGCGCCCAGATCCTCAAACGTCCGCTTTTTCGGCGCCGCCGTATGCGCAATGATCCCCCGCGACACCGGATCGATCTTCAGCACCCCGCCGCAATCCGGGCACGTCACCTCAAACGGCGTATCGCTCAGGCCCATGGCAAACGTCCTCCCGAAGGCAATTCTAGCGCCGCCGGCATCCCGCAAACGAGAGCGCGGTATCCCTGGCACGTCCGCCGCCCGTGACGGTTGCACTCGTGGCCTAGACTGCACCTCAGGAGTAAACATGCCCGAGACCCCGACGCCTCTACCCGCCGACGACCTCAGCCGCACCCTCGCGCTCACGCAGGTCGACAATCCCTCAGCCCCACACATCGGTCTGGTCGGCGACACCTACACCATCACCGTGGCCGGCAAAGATACAAACGACCGCTTCTGCGTGATCGACATGCACATACCGCCCGGCGGTGGCCCCGGCCCCCATCGTCACGACTTCGAAGAAACCTTCGTCCTGCTCGACGGCGAAATGGAAGTCACCTTCCGTGGGCACAAATCGGTCGTTCACGCCGGCGAAACGGTCAACGTTCCCTCCAACGCCCCGCACCAGTTCCACAATGCCTCATCGCAGCCGGTGCGCATGATCTGCATCTGCTCTCCCGCCGGAAACGACAGATTCTTCGCGGAAGTCGGCGTTCCGGTAGCGACACGCACAATGCCACCACCCAGGCTCAACGAACAGGAAATGGCCGACTTCCTGCAAAAGGCAAAAGCCCTCGCGCCGAAATACCGCACCGAACTCTTACAAAAGGCATAGCGCTGAGAGCAACCTGCCAGCCGCGCCAAACAGGAAGGGCACGGCTTCAGCCGTGCCACAAAGTCCCGCCCACCACGCGGCTTTAGCCGCTGAGGTATGTCAGGACGGGTCCCTCTAAAAGAACAGCACCCGATGCCCCGCACACTCCTGCCCTGCATGGTCCACCAACACCTGCGCCAAATCCTCGCCCAGCCGCGCCAGAAACCAAACCCCACCCAGCAACCGCTCCTGCAAATGCTCGTCAGGATAGAGGCTCAGCACAATGGCCTCCGCCTGCTTGCGCAGCGACCCTTCCCGCTCCAACTGAAACCGCGCCGCCATCCGCCGCAGCCGGTTCATCTGGTACCGCATCTTGCTGGCGCTTACCCCAGCCGACCGCCCCAGCTCCGCGCTCATCGCCGTCATATACTCCAGCAACGGCGCAAGCTCCGCATCCAGCGCATTGCCCGCCGCCGCCAGCTTCCGCTTGCCTTCCACTGGCATCGACCGCGCCCCCAGCCGCAGGGCCAGATCCTCGGCCGTCCGAGCCTCGATCACCTGCAAAAACTGCACCTCATGCTTTGCCATGAGCGCCTCAACCGAAGGCTCCACCAGCGTCGCCGAAAGCCGCGGCAAAACCGCCGTCACCCGCCCCAGAACCTGCTCATACACGGTCGCCGACTGCGCAAAATACGCAATCTCCGCCGGCCCGCCCACATACGCCGCCGTCGGCAGAATCGCATCCTGAAACACCGGCCGCAGCAGCGCATTCGGGCTCAGCCGCTCCGGCTCAGCCTCTAGAATCGCCAGCAACTCCGCCGTGGAATACCCCCGCGACCCAGCCTTCCACTCACCGTCGCGCGTCCGCCGCAAAGCCCGCCGCTCGGTCACCCCGGAAGCCGTCGGCTCCAGCAAAAACAGCAGGCTCATCTCCCCCGCTACCTTCACCTGCGCATGAAATCCAGCCGCTTCCAGCTCCGCCGACCGCGCCAGCAGCAACCCTTCCAACTCCGCCGCCCGCTCAATGCCCGCCCGCAGCACCTCTGCCCCCAGCGCATGGAACTCGCGCGAAGATGCATCCATCACCACCAGCCCCTGCGCCGCAAACACATGCGAAAGCAGCCGCCCGATCCCGCTCGCCATCGTGGCTTGGTAGCCCGGCGCATCCGTATATGCCGCCCGCAGCACCTCGCAAATTGGCGCGAAACACAGCAACTCTTCCATCTGCGCCAGCGCCGCTTCCATCCCGGCGGCCGCCGGCCCTGCGCCCACCCGTAAAGCCCCCGCCGGCACCGCAACCCCGTGCACACCCACACCCGCCTGCAGCGTTTCAACTCCACTTTTTCCAGGCAGATGCACCTGATCCGCCTCGGCAACGTCGTGGTCTTCACTCGCCAGCCAGAACACCGGCACATGCGCCCGCCCCGAGATCCGCGTCGCATCCTGCGCCTTGCGCACGGCCGTAGCCGCCTTCAAAAACGTCAGCAGCGGCCCGCCGAACAGCCCC
The DNA here is from genome assembly GCA_964242585.1 of uncultured Bryocella sp. Taxonomy (GTDB): domain Bacteria; phylum Acidobacteriota; class Terriglobia; order Terriglobales; family Acidobacteriaceae; genus Granulicella. The sequence continues at coordinate 19,891 of CAXTBJ010000058.1, read as the reverse complement.
ACCTGCTGCCCCGTCACCACCGCCGCCGCCCCATCGCGCAGCCGCTCGATGTTCGCCCGAGCCGCCTCACCCGCCTGAAACAGATCCGCCTGCTCCAACAGCTCCGATGCCAACAGCTCCCTATGCTCCATCGGCAAAACCGGCGCCGTCTTCGCCCAATCGAAGCGAAACGGGTCGTGCGGATACCAGCGCCGCAGCTGCGCGACCGCGGCCGGATCTTCATCCTCCGCAAAGGCCCGAAACAGCGCCGAACCGCCCGGAAGCGACGAAATGGGATAACACTCAATCTGCATAGAAGGCGCATGGACCGCGTTTGCTTGGATGCTCCCCACCAGGCCTTGATGCAAAAGCCTCGTCAAAATCTACTACGACCCAGTCCCGCAACCGCCTTCGTATACTGGACCTCATGGCAAACCGCGTGGCAGACCAGGACGGCAATCAAGACAACCAGCACCTTTCCGGCCAACACCTCACCGGCACCGCCGAGGTCCTCTCCTCCGATGTCGTCTACCGCGGCCGTATCTTCTACGTCACCGCCGACCATGTCCGCGAACCCGGCAATGTCACCGCCCAGCGCGATGTCGTGCGCCACAACGGCTCCGTTGTCGTCCTGGCCGTCGACACCGGCACCAATCCCGCCGACCCCGGCATCCTCCTCATCCGCCAGTACCGCCACGCCGCCGGCAAGTTCCTGCTCGAGCTGCCCGCCGGCCGCATCGAGCCCGGCGAAGAGCTCATGGCCGCCGCCTCCCGCGAGCTCATCGAGGAAACCGGCTACCGCGCCGCTAAATGGTCCCGCCACACCGGCTACTACGCCAGCCCCGGCTTCCTCTCGGAAGCCATGAACATCGTCTTGGCCGAAGACCTCACCCTCGGCCAAGCCACCCCGGAAGACGACGAGCGCATCGAGCTCCTCATGACCCCACTGTCGCAAGTTCTCGCCATGATCCACCGCGGCGAAATCGAAGACGGCAAAACCCTCATAGGCGTCCTCCTCTACAACTCCCAGCGCAGACACGCCACCCCCGAACCCGCGTTCAAATAGCCTTCGGAACCAGGCAACCGTAGAACGTAGCACGTACAACGTACAACTCACGCCATGGACAACATCACCCTCGCCCGCCTCCTCGACGAGACCGCCTCCCTCCTCGAAATCGACGGGGCCGACCCCTTCCGCATCCGCTCCTACCGCCGCGCCGCCGAGGCCGTCGAGCAGCAGAGCACCCAGCTCCAAACCCTCACCCTCCCCGACGCCGACCCCAAGGCCCTGCTCTCCATCGGCGGCATCGGCAAAGGCATGGCCGCCAACATCCGCGACCTCGTCGCTACCGGCTCCATGCCCCTGCGCGACGAGCTCCTCACGCGCTACAAGCCGTCCATGCTCAGCATGCTGAAACTCCCCGGCATGGGCCCCAAAACCGTCGCCCTCATCTACTCCGCGCTCGGTGTCGCCGACATCGACGCCCTCGAAGAAGCGGCCAAACGCGGCGACCTCCTCACCCTCCCCCGCATGGGCGCAAAGTTCACCGAAAAGCTCCTCAAGGGCATCGAAGACCACCGCAAAAACAGCGCCCGCTTCCGCATCGACGTCGCCCGCGAGCATGCCGAGCGCGTCTCCGAACTTATCAGGCATTTTCCCGGCATCGACACCATCACGCCCTCCGGCTCGCTTCGCCGCGGCCGCGAAACCATCGGCGACATCGACCTCCTCGTCACCGGCCCGGCCTGCGAACCTGATGTCGTCTCCGCAGCGGTAGACCACGTCGCCGCGTTGCCACTCATCGACAAGCTTTTAGCCAAAGGCCAGAACAAGGTCAGCTTCAATCTCCGCAACGGTCTCCAGGTCGACGTTCGCCTGCTGCCCCGCGCCAGCTACGGCGCGGCACTGCAATACTTCACCGGCTCCAAGCACCACAACGTCACCCTGCGCCAGCGCGCCATCAAGCGTGGCTACACCCTCTCGGAATACGCCCTGATGCGCGTCGAAGACAACGTCGTGATCGCCTCCGCCACCGAGCAGGAAATCTACAACGCCCTAGACCTCGACTACATCCCGCCCGAACTCCGCGAAAACTGCGGCGAACTCGAAGCCGCCGCCAACCACACCCTGCCGCACCTCATCGTCCGCTCCGACCTGCGCGGTGACGTGCACATGCACACCTTCGAGTCCGACGGCGCCGACTCCATCCGCGCCATGGCCGAAGCCGCCATCGCCCGCGGCCTCGAATACATCGCGGTCACCGACCATTCCAAGCTCCTCACCATGACCGGCGGCATGGACGACCCCCGCGCCCTGGCCCACGCCGCCCGCATCCGCGAGGTCTCCGCCCAGCTCCACGAAGAGTTCGAAGGCGGCCGCGGCCCGCAGTGGGACCGCTACGAGCGCCAGCTAGCCAACAACGGCCCCCTCGCCCGCAAACCCACAGTCCCGTTCCGCCTCCTCGCCGGCGTCGAATGCGACATCCTCCTCGACGGCGCCATGGACCTCGAAAACGACACCCTCGCCCAGCTCGACATCGTCGTCGCCAGCGTCCATTCCGGCTTCAACCAGACCTCCGAAGAGGTCACCGCCCGCGTCCTGCGCGCCTGCGAAAACCCCTTCGTCAACATCCTCGGCCACCCCACCGGCCGCAAGGTCCTCAAGCGCGATCCCTACCGCATAGACCTCGAAGAACTGCTTCCGGCAGCCGCCCGCCTCGGCATCGCCGTCGAGCACAACGCCTCGCCCGCCCGCTCCGATCTGTCCGATTTGAACCTCCGCCGCGCCAAGCAACTGGGCTGCAAAATCACCGTCAACACCGACGCCCACGCCACCGACGAACTCGACAAGATAGACCACGGCATCGTCCAACTCCGCCGCGCCTGGCTCGAACCTACCGACCTCCTCAACACCCTGCCTGTAGACCAGTTCCTTGCCGCCCTCCGTCCCCGGCCTGTCTAGGCGGACTACGCGCCGGGAGCGCAGCCTTTGCTTTTCTTTCTGTCATCCCCGAAGGGGATCTGCTGTATGGCTCCTTGCAGCTTTGCGAAGCTCTCAATGCGCACGTCGCATGAAACCAAATAAACTTGGACTTCACCCTATGGCCGACCTCCAGATCGCTCCACCCCGCCCCCGAAGCGTCCTTCCCGCGATCCTGATCGCGGTGACGGTGCTGGCCGCCATCGCCTGGGCTGTATTCCGCTTTAACCCGAATCATGTGGCGGACGTGAAGGTGACGGGCGTCCAGTTCTTTGATCCCCATACCGACATGAAAGCGCTGGCGACCAAAGCCCGCGGCAACATGCGTGTGCTCGGCGAAAACACAGCGTCGGCGGGCGAGGACGATCTGTATGTCATCGTTACGGCCAGCATCACCAATCGCCTGCGCCTGCCCATCTTTCTTGAAGGCGCACAGGCCGAAGTCACCCTGGCCGAGGGCGCACAGCTGGAGCCATTGATCCTCTACGCCGACAAGCAGAAGCGGCTCACCAGCGTCTTTCCCGCGGTGGCTCCCATGATCGTCAACCCGCTTGCGCTCGACGATCAGGTGGACCCCGGCCAGACCCGCACCGGCAGCGTCGTCTTCCTGCTGCCGGGCCTACGCACGGAGGCCTGGACCCACAAGCGCGCAGCCACGCTCACGCTGCTGCTGCGCAACCAAGGCCCGCAGACCCTGAAACTACCCTGAGCCAAACCGATCCTCTATCGCGTTGCTTCTGCATGCCCCTTCTTTCTGTCATTCCCGCAGGAAATCTGCCTCCGCCTTCCTTTTCTGTCATTCCCGAAGGGAATCTGCGTTCTCGTGCTGCCAAAACCATCAGCAATCCGACCCAAAAGACAAAAGGCCCGCGCCCAAGGCGCGAACCCTTCCCCTTCAGCGACAAAACTTAAGGCAGAGCCACAGGCGCCGGCGCACCCTTCGGCGTGCTCAGGTACCCCGCCACCTGGTTCTTGCTGATGTTGTTCACCACAATCTCATACAGCGCCGGGCTCTTGCCTGAATAAAACTGCACCGGTTCGTCGAGATTCTTGTCCTTCTTCTCAATATTCTTATCATCCGCGTTCACAAACATGTTGTACTTTGAACGCTTGACATCCACCTTCTTGAGCGTCAGCTTCACCGTGCCCACCACCTTGGGACCGTTCTTGTCCAGCGTGAATTCGTAGTAATTCCGCTCACCGCGCCGCCGCAGCTCCTGCAATTCATCGTGATTGGTCGCGATCAGGCCGCTCATCACGCCCTGGTCGCCCACCACACGGGTCAGCTGGCTCTTGGTGGAAGCCAGATCCGCCTGTGTCGAGGCCACATCGTTCTTCACGCCGCCCACGTCGGTCTTTACGCTGGACACATCGGTCTGCACCGCGCCGATCTGCTGCTCGTTCGCCTTGGTCTCCTTTGACAGGCGCGCCGTCGCCGCATTTGCCCGGCTCGCCAGCAGCTGCGCACTGCGCTGTGAGGCCACCAGCTCCTGCGAGCGCTCCTCCAGCTGCTTCTGCGTCAGCCCCACGCTCTGTCCCAGCGCCTCGCCCTGCGCGCGCAGCCGTTCATTTGTATCGTCGATCTTCTCTGCCAGCGAACTGTTCTGCTGCGTGGCGGCATTCAGGTTGTGTTCCGCGGTGGTCAGGTGATTCTGCAGCGTCAACGCCCAGGCCAGCGCGGCGAGCGCGGCCAGCAGCGCCACAATCGCTACCCCCGCCAGCCAATTGGGCGCGCGATGCTCCACGACCACATCCCCATTCCGTTCGTTCATGCTCACTCCTTTGCTCTGTGCTGCTCACAAAGCACGCTACCCATTGTGCCGTGAGCAGTCCCCTTCGTTCTACATGGGACAAATCTTTGCTCTCCTGCCCATTGTCTTCAGTGGTCCCACAACCGCGGCCGCACTGCCTGCCCTTCCCCCATATGCTCAATCGCCGAGCTCGAAGCACTCATTCAAAGAAAGATAGACTCGGCACCCACCCTCACCTCGCAACCAGCTCCCCCAGGCCTGTCCCCTGCCCGGCATACGCCTCCAGGGCCTCGAAACACTCTGGATCAAGCGCATGCGGCACGTCTTTGCGCAGCAGGCGCAGCGCCTCCTCCGGGCTGCGTGGCGGGTGGTAAGCGCGCTTGGCGGTCAGGGCCTCATACATGTCCGCGAGGGTCAAAATGCGCATCAGCGGACAAAGGTCGTCGGCCTTCAGGCCGCGGTGGTACCCTGAGCCGTCCAGCTTCTCATGGTGTGCGCTGGCGACCTCCGTGATCCGCTCGAAGGTGGGGATGCGCGCCAGGATCTGGTGCGTATAAAACGGATGCTTCCGCACCCGCGCCCACTCCGCCGCATCCAGCTTGCCGGGTTTATCCAGAATCGAGTTCGGCACGCTCAGCTTGCCCAGGTCGTGCAGCAGCCCGGCACGCCGCAGCGTCACGGTATCCGCCGCGCCCAGCCCCAGGTGCCTGCCCAGACCCACGGCGATCCGCGCCACCTCCACCGAATGCGTGTATGTGGTAGGCGACTTCGCGTCGACAACCCCTGAAAAAGCCACGCAGATACTGTCGATCGTCGCCTCCTCGACCCCCAGGCTGAGCGAGGCAGGCTCCATCTGGATGACCCCCTGCCGCAGCTCCCGATCGTCGATGCCGTTCCACAGGGCCCCGCGCAGAGCGCACGACCGTGCGGCCCGCACGATCTCCGGGTCAAACCACCGGCCGCTTCGCCGGCGCATGCAGTCCAGGGCGGCGGTGGGGCCATACTCCCGGTGAAACACGTCCAGGGTCTGTGCCAGACTCACAATCCGGGCCAACCGCGGGATCTGTTCGCCGCGCAGCCGGCTTGGGTATCCCTTGCCGTCCCAATGCTCGTCCAGGTTGTAGATCGCCGCGGCGACACCTTCACCCAGGCCCAGCCCTTTAACGATGCTCGCGCCCTGGAAGCACCGCAGGCTGAATAGCTCGGCCGCGTTCTCGCTGCTGTGCTTCACCATGCTTGCCATGGCGCGCATCCGGCTGCCGAGGGGCTTTCCGCTGTGCACGAACTGGAACAGGAACCTGAACTGCTGCCATTCAAAGCGCGTCCAGTCGTTGGTCTTCGTGAAGGCTTTGGCGCGGATCTCGTCGCCACCCACGATCTGGTGCAGGCGCCCGGCATTGGAGCTGCAGCCCGCATCTTTCAGCAACAGAGCGTAATACAGGTCGCGCAGCTCCGCCTGCGGAAGCCCCAGCTCCGCGCCGATCCGCATCCCGAGCAGACAGGAACGGATGGCGTGCCCCGGATGTGCACCCTCCGTAAGATCCAATGCGTAGGACAGAGCCGCAATGATCGCCGAAAAGGTCAACGGCTCGGCTTGCAGATCGTTTCCGCGTTCCAACATCGCCCTGCCTTTGTGCTTCTTGTCGTCTTCTCCCGTCTCGCGCGGGCCGTCGTCTCGCTTCCGGCTCACCGAAGGGCCGATTCGGGCGCGCGCATTCGGGTGACCCCTTTCTTTCACTCTCCCTTATCGGCGACAATCACCCGAAGGTCTCAGACAGCACGCCCACTTGGGAGTTCGCAGCGCACTTTCGCACAGGTCTGTCGATATTCGGCCATTGCGCCGTGACAACACTTTCGTCAAACTCACATAATCAGTGTGCGTTTTCCAACGCCCGGAGATGGATCGCATGGCCACCACCACCGCCGCACCCAAGGGACTTCAGGACGTCGTCGCCAACGAGTCCTCCATCTGCTACATCGACGGCGCGCGCGGCATCCTGTCCTATCGCGGTATCGACATCCATGAGCTGGCCGAAAAATCCACCTTCGAGGAGACCGCCTACCTGCTCTGGAACGGTGCCCTGCCCACCGCCGAGCAGCTGAAGACCTTCTCCGCGCAGCTCGCGGCCGCGCGTCACCTGCCCGCACCCGTCCTCGACTTCCTCAGGACCCTGCCCAAAGATGCCTCCCCCATGGAGGTCCTGCGCACCGCCGTCTCCCTGCTCTCGCTCTACGACGGCGACAGCAAATCCACCACCCGCGGGGCCAATCTGCGCAAGAGCTTCGATCTCACCGCGCAGGTCGCCATGCTGGTGGCCGTGTTCGATCGCATCCGCAAGGGAAAACCGGTCGTTGAGGCCGATCCCGCGCTCTCCCACGCCGCCAACTTCCTCTGGATGCTCAACGGCGTCAAGCCCACCGAAACCGCCGCCCGCGCGCTCGACGTCGCGCTCGTGCTGCACGCCGATCACGAGCTCAACGCCAGCACCTTCGCCGCGCGCGTCATCGCGGCCACGCTCTCGGACATGCACTCGGCCATCACCGGCGCCATCGGCGCGCTCAAGGGCCCGCTGCATGGCGGTGCCAATGAGGCCGTCATGGCCCTGCTCTACAAGGTCGAAGCCTCCGGCGAGGACCCGGTCGAACACGTGCGCGGTCTGCTCGCCGCCAAGGAAAAGATCTCCGGCTTCGGCCACCGCGTGTATACCACGGAGGACCCGCGCGCCACGCACCTCCGCCGCATGTCTGAAGAGCTCGGCAAGGACGCCAACCCTAAGTGGTACACCATGTCCCGCGCCATTGAGCTCTTCGTCAAGGACCAGAAGAAACTGAACGCCAATGTCGATTTCTACTCCGCCAGCACCTACACCACGCTCGGCATCGACATGGACCTCTTCACCCCGATCTTCGCCGTAAGCCGCATCGCCGGCTGGTGCGCCCACGTGCTCGAGCAGCACGGCGATAACCGCCTCATCCGTCCCCGCGCCGACTACACCGGCCCAGCCTACCCCGCACCCTACATCCCGCTTGACCTGCGTCATGCTTGACCTGCGGTAAACTGCTACGCTCGCTGGCTCGGAATCCTGTGTCCGGATCATATGTTCGGGTGAAACTCCGGTAGGCATGTGCTATGCTCCGGCCCATGCCTTTGATCCTGATTCTTGTGGTTCTTCTCTTGCTCTTCGGTGGGGGCGGCTTCTATATGGGCCCCGGCTTCGGCTACTACGGTGGGGGCGGTATCAGCCTCATTCTCGCCATCGTCATCGTGTACCTCTTGTTCGGACGGGGCCGTAGATCCCTCTAAGGGTCTGCGGTCTTGGCTTTACGCGCACGCTTGCTCTTCTAAGCCGCGTCCCTTACACATCTTTTCCGCCGAACGACTATCGTCAGCCATAGCTGCTCCACCTCGTCCCCGTCACGGAAGCCGAAGAACGAGCACAACCCAAGGCAGGCAAGAAAACACCCTCGACATAGCCGTCATCCTGAGCGGAGCGAAGGATCTCCGTATTCGGGTTGAAGGGGATACCCGTCCTCACAGATCGGCTGTAAAGACCTTTGTATGAAGACTTTACCTGGAAAGTAGGGGGAGGGGGGAGGGAGCGGCCTTGGATGGCCGCCCCGTCTCCTGTAAAGGCATTCCGCTTTGTTGTCGTTCCCGTATGGAATCTGCGGTTGTCTTACTTGCCAGTTCACTAGACCATCCGCTCTAGTGAATGTCGAACTGCTCCGGATGCAGGCTGGGATCGCTCTTGATCAAAATGGTCTTACCGGCGATCTCTTCCATCTCCTGCAGCCACTTGCCATTGCCCGACTTCAGCTGCTTGACGACCTCCGGATTGACCCGCAGCATCACATCGCCCTTGTCGAGCTGCTTGTGCATCTTGCGCAGCTCGGTGTAGATCTCGTTGCACACCGTGATGGGCGACTTGGTCATGCCCGTACCCGCGCAGATCGCGCAGGTGGTGGACAGCGTCCGCTCCAGCGACTGCTTCACCCGCTTGCGCGTGATCGCCACCAGGCCGAAGTCGTTGAACTGCAGCACCTTGGACGGCGCCCGATCGTTCTTCAGCTCCTCTTCGAGCGCCGCGAGCACCTTGTGCCGGTTCTTGCGGTCGTCCATGTCGATGAAGTCGATGACGATGATGCCGCCAAGATCGCGCAGCCGAATCTGCCGCACAATCTCGGGGATGGCATCGAGATTCGTCTTCACGATGGTGTCCTCCAGCCGCGCCGTCTTGCCGACAAATTTCCCGGTATTGATGTCGATGGCCACCAGCGCCTCGGTCTGGTTGATCACGATCGATCCACCCGACTTCAGCCACACCTTCGAGCGCAACGCCTTGTTGATCTCCTCGGAGATGCCGAACTGCTCAAACAGCGGCGTGTCCTTGGTGTACAGCTTGACGCGGCGCATCAGCGAGGGCTGAAAGCGCTGCAGGAACCGCAGCACGCGTTCGTATTCGGTCTCCGTGTCGCACCAGATGGCGGAGAAGTTGTCCGTCACCTGGTCGCGCAGGATGCGTTCCACCAGATTGAGATCGTGGTAGATCAATGCCGGCGACTTGGACGACTCCGAGCGCTGCTTGATGTCGGCCCACAAATTCAGCAGGAAGCGCAGATCGCTGCGCAGCTCCTCTTCGGTCGCGCCCGAGGCAGCGGTGCGTACGATGAAGCCGCCCGCAGCCTCACCCTTTTCGCTCAGCAGGATCTCCTTCAGGCGGCGGCGCTCGCCGTCGGACTCGATCTTGCGCGACACGCCGACGTGATGGACCGTCGGCATGAAGACCAGGAAACGTCCCGGCAGCGCGATGTGCGACGTGATGCGCGCACCCTTTTTCGCGATGGGCTCCTTGGCAATCTGCACCAGCACCTCCTGCCCCGGCTTCAGCAGATCGCTGATCGCAGGCAGATCGGTGTTCTGCATCGAATGCCGGCTGGGCCGTCCGCCGTCTCTTCCATTGGAGCGCGCATTCGCCATACCGCGCGAGTCACGGCCGCTGCGTCCGCCGCGATCGCGTCCCCCACGGCCGCCCCCTTCGCGGGTACGTGGTTCGCGGCGGCCTTCCCCCCGGCCGTCACCCCGGTCGTCACTCCCTTCACGGCCCGGCTCACGCCCGGCAGCGGCTTCGGCGAACTCCGGAAATTCTCCCATCAGCGCGGCCGAAGGCTTATCGCCCTCCTCTTCAAACGGCGTATCCCCGACCTCAAGCCGATCGTCCTCTTCCTCGTCGTCGTCGGCATACTCGCCTCCGGCGATCTGCTCTGAGCCGGCGAGTTCGTCCTCCTCCATTTCTTCTTCGTCGATATCGAACTCATCGTCTTCCTCATCGTCCGTCGTGAGGGTCAACTCCGTCCGCGTGATCTGCTCAAGTGCGCGGTCGCGTGCCATCGAACCGATCTCGGCTCCCGCTTCCAGGGTCTCCTCCTCCGTGTCGTCGCCATAGCCGGCGCTCATGTCGACCAGATCGGTCTCATCCTCGTCCAGCAGCTCCTCTTCGAGCTCGCCGTCACCGGGCGCAAAGGCCTGCGGCGCGTCCGGAATCGCGCTTTGGCCAGCATGCATAAGCGGGCTCTCGAACTCTCCCGCCGTTTCGGGTGCACCCGCTTCCGCGGGCGGAGTGATCGCCGGCGAACCCTGCACCTCCGGGTGCGCGGAGTGCACAGCCGTTTCGTGCTCGATGGGGTTGGTGGGGTCCTCCTCCGCGCCGGGTACGGCAACTTCGCCCGGCAGCTCGGAGAGCATCTCGCCCCCGGGCTGGATCGCGGTGAACTCATGCGTTGCGCCCGCTTGCGCGACCTCGCTGCCCTCGTCGAAGCGCACGGGTGCGCTGCTCAGATCGTCCTCGATCAGCCCACTCTGGCGAAACTCGCTGGGACCCGCCGGATCGACGCGGTAAGAGGCCGAAGCCTCCTCCTCGGGCTCATATTCAAGCGTTTCCTCGTGGAACTCCTCGGTGGTGCTCACGGGGGCCGCTTCCGCAGCCGCGGCCACGGTCTCGTGCAACTCCTCCGCCGCCTCGAGCAGACTCTCGCCGGGCTCCTCGCTGAAGGACGTGACGACATCGGTAGACGCCTCGTAAAAAATGTCTACGGGCAGGGTCTCCGCCTCCTCCTGACCCTGTTCCCCTTCCTGAGAAGGCGCTGCAGCGTTCAGATCGAACACCGCATTGCCGAGCGGTAGGTCCAAGTCTTCCGGTTCATGCTGCGACGTAACGCCGGGCTGCACCGCATCCATGGGTTCCAAAACCTCCCTGGAGGTGACGCCCGAGTGGAATTCAGTAGGCGTGGCTTCCCTCTCGCGGGAACGTGGCTGCTCCTGCTCGCGGCCTCCGCGACCGGAGCGCCGATCGCGGTCACGCCGCCGGTTGCGGCCACCCGGCTCCTCGTCGGCTCCCAGGTCCTGACGCTCCGGCTCGTGGGTCGAGCCCTGCGGCTGTGTCTGCGGTGCCGGCTTGGCAAGGCTTTGGGAGCCTTGGCCCTGATTGGCAGGCCGCTGGTCTTGATTGGCAGGCCGCGTCTCCGGGCGTCCGCGCTGGCGCGAAAGCGACTCGCCAGGCAGCGTCGTCCCACCGTCCCAACCCGCCAGGGACAGGTCGATCGCAGTCGAGGGCCGGGCTAGGACTAGATTTTGCTGCGGCCTGACGCTTACCGCGACCTGAGCCTCCGCACCCTCCGCACCCTCCGCACCGCGCCGGTACTTGGAGATCGACTCGCCCGGCAAAATGAACGGTTCCGCGGCCGGCTCCTGAGCCGTATCGTTCCCCGACACCGCTTCTTGGGGACGACCACGCTCGCCGGAGTGCTCCCGATCCCGGCCACGGCCGCCCCGATCCCGGCCACGGCCCCGTTCCTCACGGCCCCGATCCTCACGGCCCCGATCCTCACGGGGGCGACTGCTGTAGCTTGAAGGTTCCGGCTGCGTTTTGACCCCCTCAGCCTCGCCGAAGACCTCATCCAGCATCGCCGGTTCGGCGATCTCGAGATCAATCTCCAACTCAGTCTCTTCGGGGGCGGGCGATGCGTCCGCCGCGCGCCGCTCAGGCGTTTCCCGACCGCCGGCGGCGGCGGGCCGAGTCTCTCCGCTGCGGCCCCGACGACGTCCGCGGCGACCGCGCCACCGGCGGCTACCCTCGGCATCCTCCTCGGCCGATTCGACCGAAGAGGTACTCGCCCCGGAGGCGTTCGACACGCTCGACGCATTTGCTGTGTTCGATACGCCCTCAAACCCATCGTCTACGCCATCCGGCTCGGCCGCTCGGAAGGCGGGTGCACTCTCCTGACGAAGGCCCTGCTCCCCAGAGTCCGGGGAGGCATCACGGGAGTCGCCGGCGGGGCGGCGATCGCGATCCCCGCGCTTACGCTCACCGGGGCGGTCGGCCCGATCGCCGCGCTCCCCGCGGTCGTTGCCGCGACGGGCTTCGCCACCGCTTTCAAAATCGGCCGCATCGCCCTGTTCTTCCATGAAGTCGGTGATGTACAGGAACGCATCGCGTTCCAGCCCGACATCCACAAACGCCGACTGCATGCCCGGAAGCACGCGCGTCACGCGCCCGTTATAGATGGAGCCGGCGAGCGTGTATTCGTTCTCGCGCTCGTAGTAGATCTCGCTTAGTTCGTCTTTTTCAACGATGGCCAGCCGCGTCTCATGCGGCGTGCTGGAGATATAGATTTCCTTCGACATTGTCTCTGCTTTCCGCCCGTTTCCGGGCTGGCAGGACAAACGAGGATCGCGTCTGGGTTTGCTGCGTTGACTTGCTGCATTATGCCCAAACTGCCTCCCTTGCTGGGGACAAAGCTTCGAAGGCGCAGGCTGGAGTGAAAGCTGTCTGCCGCGAGGGCCGTGAGGCCATGCGGCGGGCGCGCCCGGCGGTCCGCAAAGAGCGAAACCGCGAGCCGGCGCCGTAATCCAGTATTTCGTAAATTTCCAGTGGGTTTGCCTTGGCCCGGCCGCGATACCCTGCGCCTTTGGCCCGAACGCCCGCCGCGGAGTTTGTGACCACACCTGCCTCGAGAAGAGGCGGGGCCGTTAGCCATCCGTTGCAGAGCATACTCAAAACCTGTCCGGCTGCGAGAGTCGATCCGCGCCTGGCCGGCCTTATGGTGATTAATCTTCCGTCCGTCGCGCGGGGAATGGTCTCGTCCGTTGCGACGGGGGTTACTGGGACCCAGCCCTCTGGCCGTCGTCCTGTCTCATAGTATGCCTTAAAATTGTCGAAAGTTAAGGGAGGATGACAAAGGGCCCTTGCCCGGGGTCATCAGGAGCAAAATCCCGACCCGCATCAGTGCGGCACTGGCAAACTTCAGAAGGAGAAGAGATGAAAGTTCTTGACCCTCCAAGGTTACGCGTAGTTCTGTATTACGCTCTTGCCTTACTGTTTATGGCTGCTTTCTTTGTAGAGAAGCAAACGAAGGCCCACATGGGAATTGTGTTGCCAACCGGCTTAGGGGCGGCTCTCTTCATGCTTGTAGGGCTCCGCGGTCGCTATAACCTGGTCGATTGAGACCGAGACAACCATTTGATTGAGAGCGTGAAGATGGGGAACCAAGCTCCTATAGAGCGGTTTTGGTGATTCAGGAGCTGATTTGTCCCCATAACCGCCTTGCGTTGAGCGATCAGAAACAGCGATCAGAAACGTAGCCGGCTTCTGCCGCCAACACCATTGTAGGTGGACGAACAAGCTACAGAGCAGCCAACCCGCCTCATCTAATTCACAAACCGCCGCATGCGGATATTCATCACAATCCCCAGCGCCAGAAACGTGAACAGCACAGACGACCCGCCGTAGCTCATCAATGGCAGCGGAATCCCCGTCACGGGCATCAGCCCCACGCACATGCCCACATTCACCGCCACCTGGAACAGCAAAATGCCCGCCACACCCATGATGATCAGTGTTCCCGGAGGATCGGGGGCGGTCTGGGCGTTCTCTATCAGGCGTACCAGGATCAGGAAGTACAGCAGCAGTACGCCGAGCGCGCCGAGAAAGCCGTGCTCCTCGCAAAAAGCCGCGAAGATAAAGTCCGTGTACGGGATCGGCAGGAAGTCGCCCTGGGTCTGCGTGCCCTTGTTGGCGCCCTTGCCCCAGATGCCGCCCGAGCCGACCGCGATCAGACTCTGCCGGATCTGGTAGCCGGAACCCTTGGGGTCCGTCTCGGGATTGGTGAAGGCTGTCAGCCGCGCCTTTTGGTACGGCTTCAGGATCTTGCCGCTCTTCCACACACCGCCCACCAGCAAGACAAAAGCCAACAGCAGAACCACCGCCTGCCGCAGCCGGATGCCGCCCAGAAATAGCCCTATGAGCAGCACCGGTGAATAGGTCAGCGCCGTACCCAGGTCAGGCTGCGTGAGCACCAGGACCATGGGGCCGCCGATCAGGGCGAAGGCCTTCGCCACGTCCAGCCAGCCCAGTTCTTTTTTATTCGCGATAAAGCTCCAGAAAAAGCGCGCCGCCATCACGATCAGGACCAGCTTCACCCACTCCGACGGCTGAAAGTGCACGCCGCCGCCCAGGTTGATCCAGCGCCGCGCCCCCAGCACCTTTTGGCCGACAAGTTTGACCGCCACCAGGCTTCCGACGCCGATGCCGTAGGCCCAGGGGGCGATGTCGAGCAGCCGATGGTAGTCCAGCAGCGACATCATGAACATCAGCCCCAGCCCGATGGCGAGAAATCCCATCTGCTTGACCTGGAAGCCATGGAACTTGGTCATGGCCGTGGCCGAGCGGATCTCCACGACGCTGAGCACGCTCAGGATGAGCACGAAGACCAGCAGCGTCCAGTCGAAATCCCGAAATCGCGAACCAAACACCCGTTCAGTCTAACGGGCCATGGGCACGATGCCGCGGCAGTCGGTTCGGCTCCACTTGCCGTTGTAGCCTGCCCTCTGAGCAAGGACTCCACAAATTTCTTGAGCCGAGGCACGGCTGCCGATAGGATGACGGCAGATCGCATGTTCCGGGGCCGATTGCGGTAAACGGCTCCGACTCTCTCACCGAGCCTCACCCACCCGACTTCCAGAGCGAAAGGGAGCCGATTGCATGCCTGTCATCCGTCAGTTTCTGCCTCATCGCACGAGCCCTGTCTTCCCGTTCCGAGCGTTTCTCCCGCTGCGCGTCCGCCTGCTTGCGCTCGTGCTGCTGTCCACGTGTTTCCTGCTGCCCGCGGCCTACGGCCAGGAGCCCGGGCCTTTGCCCGAGGCCGCCGAACCCGCCCTGCAGCAGGCCCCCGCGGCCCAGCCGGCTCCCATTACGCGCCAGACGCCCACCCCAAACGCCATGCCCAGCCCAGCAGCCGCGCCGTTTGACAAGACGATCTTCCTGAAGCCGTTTGCCCCCGCGCAGCTTACATTTCTTACCCATTTTGAGGGCGCACCCGCAAGGGACCTCTACAACGACCGCCAGTTCCGCAAGCTGATGAAGGGCTTCGTGCCCGATTGCCTGTTCCACTACGGCCGCGACATGCCGCTCGACCAGGCGCTGGACGCTGTGCTCAGCTCCTCGCGAGATCAGGTGATCTTTCGCGAGAATCGTTACCTATTGCTCTCCGGGGAACGCGGACCGTACCTGGGCGGCCGTGGTTTTCTCTGGATCGATCTCGTGGACGGCCTTGGGCTGGGCGGATTTTACTTCCAGCCTACCAACGGCGAACCGTCCCCTACCCTGGCCGTATTTTCACGCCAGGTGAAGGAGACGACCCTGGCTCTCAGCGAGCTGCCGCCGGCCTTTATCCAGGACATGAACCGATGGATGAGCGAGGTTTCGGTCGCGCCCGTCACCACGCGGTACTTTCTGAACGGGGCCAACAAGCGCATTCTGTTGGAGCATGACGAGGACTTCTGCTCGCTGGGCGACGGCACGGTGGCACCCCCGGGCTCAGGCTGCGAGCAGATGAACGCCGACGCGGCCGATACCGATGAGACCGCCGCCTACTACCTGGAGCAGATCCACTACGCCACCAACGGAACGGCGTGGTCCATTGGACCGGACCAGGTAGCCTGGATCGGCGTACGGGATCGCACCTGCGGCGGCGTCGCGGACCCGCTCGGTTGCCGTATTCGCGTCACGCGGGAGCACACCGGCGTGATCCTGCACCGGGGACCGATAGGTCGACCCATGCCCGGACCTCGCCACTGAACCTTGAAACGGCGGTGAGCGAGATCAGCGGCCGCCCACCGGCGAGGTAGCCGTGGGAGCCGGCGCCGCCGTTCTGCTGGGCGATGCTTCCAGCTCCGGGACAGCCGGGGCTTCGCCGCCGGTACCACCGGACGGCGCATCCGGAGCGGCAGGCGCAGCGGCCACCTTCATCAGGTTGCCGGTCTCCCCGCGCTGCTTGTCCACATACGCGCTAATGACCTGCGCGGCCAGCTTGGCGGAGTTGTTGCCCCAGTTGCCGTGCTCCCAAAGCACCGCGACCACGATATCCGGGTTGCGGCGTGGGGCCATGCCGACGAACCAGGCGTTCGGCTCCGTGTTGTGGCCCTTGCTCGTTTTAGCGAGCGCGGTATGGCTCAGCACCTGGGCCGTGCCGGTTTTGCCGGCGAAGTCGATACCCTGCAACCGTGCCGCATAGGCCGTGCCGCTAGGGCTGGAGGTCACGTTGGCCATGGCATCGGTGATGATCTGCCAGTTCTCGGGGGAAAGCGCGATGGTCTTGTCCCCCGAGCCCGGAAAGCTCTCGAGCTCTGCCTCGTGCTCGCCCGGCGCGATCTCGTTGGGGAAGACCACATGCGGCCGCCGCAGGACACCACCCGAGGCAATGCCGCCGATGGCCCGTGCCAGCTGCAGCGGCGTGGCCTGGATCGCGCCCTGGCCGATGCCGACCGAGATCGTCTCGCCGGCGTACCACTTATCGTGCTGCTGTTTCAGCTTCCACTGCTCGGAGGGCATCAGGCCGGCGGCCTCATCGGGCAGATCGATCCCGGTCTTCTCCCCAATGCCGACCTCGGTCGCATACCGGTCAATGGCGCCGATGCCGAGCCGATTCGCCAGCGTGTAATAGAAGGTGTCACAGGAGTACGGAATGGCGTTGTGAATGTCCACCGAGCCGTGATGCTTATCGCAGGCGAAGAAGTGGCCGTAGAACGTCGCGCCGCCGTTGCAGTTGACCCGCAGGTCCTGCGCGACACCTCCCTGCAGACCCGCCAGCGACATGATGATCTTGAAGGTCGAACCCGGCGCCAGCTGCGCTTGAATGGCCTTATTCAGCAGCGGATGGTCACCGTTGTCGAGAATCGTCTGCCAATAGGCCTTGGTAAGGCGCACGGAAAACTGGTTCGGGTCGAAGGTCGGCCGCGAAGCCATCGCCAGGATCTCGCCGGTGTGCGGGTCCATGGCTACGATGGCGCCGATCTTGCCCTCGAGCGCCTGCTCGGCGGCTTTCTGCACGTCGAGATCCACGGTCAGGCGCAGATCCTGCCCCGGCTTGGCGTACTCCTCGCCGGCCACGCTCACCTCGCGGCCGTGCGAGTTGACGACCATGTCGCGCGATCCGTCGGTGCCGCGCAGCACCTCGTCATAAGCCTCCTCCACGCCCGATTTGCCGACCACATCGCCGGGCTCATAGAAGGCGTACTTGGAGTTGTTCAGGTCCGCCTCCGAAATCTCACCCACATAACCGATCAGGTGGGCCATGAAGCCGTCCTTGGGGTACAGCCGGCGCTGTTCGTCCAGGGTGTCCAACTCCGGCAGCTCATCGCGATGCGCGGCGACAAAGGCCTGCTCGTCGGGCGTGATGTCCTGCTTGAGCGGAATGGGCTGGTACCTGGGAGCGTACTGAAAGTGCCTCACGATCGCTTCGATCTGCGCCGGGTCCATATGGAGCCCCTGGGCGATCAGCGGCAGATCGTGCTCGACGGAGCCCAGCTGCTCGCGCAGCAGATAACAGGTCACCGACGGATAGTTATCGACGATCAGCCGCCCTTCGCGATCCAGGATGCGCCCGCGCGGGGCCAGCACGGGTACCTTGCGGATACGGTTCTGCTCCGCCAGCACACGGTAGTTCTCCGCCCCCAGCACCTGCAGGCGCCACAAACCGATCCCCAAAACGACCAACACCGACGCGACGATGTACTGCATGACCGCCAGCTTGACCGGCGGTACCCGTTCCTTGCGCCCGAAACTTCGCTCTACGTTCGGTTCTAAGCCTTCTGGTGTCACTGCATGGCCCGCTCGTTCCGGCGTCTGCGCCCGCTCCGCCCCAGTCTACCGTGCCTGGGATTCCGCCGGATGGCAAGAGGCGGCAGCGCATCGGCCACCGTAGCCGAGCGCCTACTCCTCGCGTACCTTGAAGCGGTCCAGGAGCAGAAAGAGGGGAATCGCGACCACCGTGTTCGCCGCCGCGCGGATCAGATCGTAAACCGGCTGCAGGTGCTCGCTGCCGATACCCAACAGGTGCCGACGGATGAAGAAGAGCATGCCGCTCTGCAGCAGGCTGGCGGCAAAGTTCAGCAGCACGCGGTTGAGCACATTTTCCACATCCACATTGAAGCTGACACTGGCCCCGAAGTACCCGATGATCGTCTTCGCGATCCCGAAGACGCCGAAGGGCTGGTCCGTCAGCGCATCCTGCACCAGGCCGATCAGCGTGCCGGTGACCGCGCCCGCCACCGGGCTGCGCCGCGAGACCGCAAAGAACACCGTCGCGATCAGCGGTAGATCCAGGATGTCCAGCCGTGTCCAGAGCCGCGGCAGGGTCGCGCCCAACAGAATGCACACGAGCGGGGCGAGCACGGTGACCGCGGGGTGAAAGTGGTATTGTTCAAGCTCGCGCCGCGAGGTGTAGCTGTGCTCAGGCATGCCGTCGAGTTTGAGCATACCGTGAGGTCCACGCGAAGCTCCGGACAGGCGCACCCCGATCGGTCTCTGCCTCTTGGCAGGGACCAAGAACCTGAACGCCGATCCCCTTCGGGGATGACCACAAAAGGGCATGACAAGTGGGTGCCCGAAATGGGTGCCCGGCAATCATGAAGGCACCCCAGCTTGCATACGCGGTCCGGTCTATCTGGTCTGTCCGGTTTAGGGATGCGGGGCTGCCGGCGCGCCGGGCGTCAGATCCGTCGCCGGCGGGGCCGCTCCGGGTGAGTAACGGTCCGGGTGCAGCACCGGTTTGGCCACCGGCATCCCCGAGTTCGGCACACCCGGTACACTCCCCGCCCCCTTGGCGGCGGCTTCAGCCTCGGCAGCTCCCGCACCGACGGCAGTTGCCGCAGGCGCGGTCTGCGTGCCGGGCTGGGCACCGGCGGCGTCGCTATGCAGGCTGGGCAGACGCTCGGCGACCAGATCGGCGGCGCGCTTGTTGTCCTCCGCCGTGGACATGGCTACGGCGGCGTCGGCCTGCGCGGCCGGCGGCAGTTCCGGCACCGTGCCGGTGATCACCAAGACCTCCTCTAACTGATGGAGGTTCGCGGCGGCCTTGATGTGGATCAGCGCGTACGGCGGATGCTCGGGATCGGGGGCCAGCGCCGTGATGACGCCCACGGCCAGACCCCGCGGAAAGACCTGGTCGCCACCCGAGGTGATCACCCGTTCCCCGGGCTTGATCCGGTCGTCGGGGGTTAGATTGTTGATCACCACCTCCCCCGTTGCGGTACCGCGCAGGATGCCGCGCAGCCGCGTCGAGGCCAGAAACACCCCGGCGCCGGAGTTCGCATCGTTCAACAACAGCAGTTGCGCCGTGTGCGGGGTGACCTCGCGCAGCTTGCCCACGACGCCGTCCGGTGTGATCACCGGCTGTTCGGGGTGCAGACCGTCTGCCGAACCTTTATCGATCCACAGCACATGCGAGCGGTCCGAGCCGCTGGTGCCGATCACCTCCGCCGCCACCGTGGACGCAATATATTGCTGTTTGAAGGCCAGCAGGCGCTGCAGGCGACGGCCCTCGGCGGCGTCCTCGGCAAAGCTCGCCTGCTCCTCCCGCAGCCGCGCGAGCTCGCTGCGCAGGGCGGCATCCTGCTGCCGGGTCTGACGCAGATCCACGTAATTGGACCATAGATGCCGTGTCGCCGAACCGGTCGCCGCGGCCGCACGCTCCACGGGGCCGAAGAGGGTCATGGTCCAGGTCCGCAGAAGACTCACCTTGCGGCTGTCCTGCGGTCCTGAAAGGGTAAGTGTCGGGAGAGCGGGCCGATGCACCTGCACCGCCAGCCAGAGCGTCTGCGCCAGCACCAGCGCGAGCAGCACCAAGG
>CAXTBJ010000057.1:25275-26564 GCA_964242585.1 uncultured Bryocella sp. | reverse complement strand
ATCTGCGGTTGTTCTTACCCATGCCTGTTCTCTATACCATCTGGTCATCCATACCTAGGATCTCAGCAAAATCTGGATTCCTGATTGCATGTGTCTAGACACGCGGAACCTGCACTCTGCGCCGAAGAAGGCCGCCGAGGCCCAAAAGGCCGGTGCTGAGCAGTAACAGGTTGGAGGGCTCGGGCGTGATGGCTGCGGGAACAGGAGCGGTTGTCGGATCGGCGAGGGTAAGGGAACCGACATAGAGGTCATTGGCCCCGTTCAGATTGAACGTTGAGCCCGCGTAGCCGATCAGCGAGGCTTCGGAGAAGCTGAAGGCGGCCGCGGAGGAACCGACGTACACCTCAGCCCCTGCCTGGGAGTCCACCCCGCTCAGATACTGATTGCCGGCTGTGAAAGAGATCGCTTGCACGACCCCGGTTGTGGAATCAATGGTCGCGGTTCCGTCGATGCGGTCGGTGTCGCCCGCCATGCCGTAAAAGATGCTGGCGCCCTGGATATTGAAGGTCGAAATGGTATCGGCATGTGCGGCTACGCCGGTGGCAAACGGTAGAACAAGAGCAAAAAAACATGCAATGCGCAAGTAAACTCCAAGCTGACCCGTAAGGCAACGATCAGACGCTACATACCTTTCTACCACTTCCGGGGCAGGACGTTCATATGAGTTCTTCCCCGAGCTCGATGGTCGGTCATGCCCTGTTCTTATTGGCAGGTCGCCTTTGGTCATACACCGTTCTATCCATATTCTATGCATGGCATGAAGGTGCGGTCGGGCTCCCGTTTCGTTATCCTGCCCGCCCTGCATCGGAAATCGTGGACCTGTTCGCAGGACGCACGACAGGGCAACAACGACGGAAGAGGTATGAACCATGGCAACGACCCGTTTTGAATCAACGCTGCACGCCATCAAGGGTGGCGTAAAGAGCTTCACGATCGACAAGGCCACGCAAAACATTGAAGGATGGGAAGATTACCTGTCCAAGCACGACCACGAGGGTGTCAAGAAGGTGGTGCAGGACCTCGGCAAGCTGAAGAAGTTGCTGCATTCCAAGGAGATCGACGGCGCCAAGGTGAAGGAGCTCGTTGCCAAGCTGGGTAAGGACACCGTTGCGGTCGCGGGCTCTGAGCAGAACGCGAACGCCAAGCACATCCGCGAGCTGGGCGAGGCCCTGACCGAGGCTGCCGGCAGCGCCACCGAGGAAAAGGTCGAAGCCAAGGCGTAATCCGAACTACCTGTGTCATCCCGTAATGAAATGAAGGGGTCTGTGTTCGTCTTGGGGGTGATCGTC
>CAXTBJ010000057.1:0-25175 GCA_964242585.1 uncultured Bryocella sp. | reverse complement strand
TGTGTCATCCCGTAATGAAATGAAGGGGTCTGTGTTCGTCTTGGGGGTGATCGTCGCTCACAAGAACAGATCCCTTCTTTTGTGCTACAGGATGACAAGCGATGCAGTTACGGGATGACAAGCGATGTATGACTGGGAGGCCGGCCGTACCGCGCTTTAAATGGGTGCCCGGTTACTGGGGCGCTTGCGTTTGCTCCGTCCTTGCCGCAACGTAGAGGCCATGGACATCGATAAGGTGAACTACCGCTGGCTTGCCGACGACGGAGCCGCTCCGGGAGCGCCCGGCCTGGAACCCCGTTGGACCTCCAGCAAAAAAGACGCCGTTTCAACAGCCTACGCCGCTTCAAGCAGGGTATGGTTCACCATCTCGCACGGCACGCTGAACGAGATCTACTACCCCACCATTGATCGGCCCCAGACGCGCGACATGGAACTGCTGTTTTCAGACGGCGAGACCTTCCATGAGGAGAAGCGCGACTTCGAGTACGACTTCCACTACATCGACGATGACGCCCTAGCGGTTCGGGTAGTGGCGAACGATCTCAACGGGCGCTACACGGTGACCAAGGAGTTCATCTCCGACCCCCACCATCCTGTTGTGCTGATGAATGTTCAGGTAGCCGGCGAAGAGGAGGTCCTGTCGCGGCTGAAGTGCTACGCCCTGCTGGCGCCGCATCTGGACGGCGGCGGCGCGGGCAATTCGGCGCGTTCGGTCGATGTGGCCGGCCGCCGAGCGGTGCTTGCCTGGAAAAACGACGTCGCGCTCGCGTTTGGGGCCGATTGTGGCTTCTCGCGCTCGTCCTGCGGCTTTGTGGGCATCAGCGACGGCTACCAGGACCTTTCGCAGCATCTCGGCATGCGCTGGAACTATGGGGAGGCCCTGGACGGCAATGTCGCCGTGATGGGTGAGATCGACGTGACCAAGCACCGCGAGTTTACGATCGCTATCGCGCTGGGCGACGGCGGCCACGCGGCGCTCGCCGGCCTGATGCAGACGCTTTCAACGCCCTTTGCAATGCACCGCAAACGGTTTATCGAGCAGTGGCACCGTGCGATCAGCCCGGAGCGTCTGGCCCAGGTTTCGACCGACGGCGGCCGGCTGGCGCGCGTGTCGCAGAACATCGTTCTGACGCATGAGGACAAGACCTACTCGGGCGCCTTCATTGCTTCGGCCTCTATTCCCTGGGGCTATGCGAAGGGCGACGACGACCTGGGCGGCTACCACCTGGTGTGGACCCGGGACATGATTCAGTCGGCGGGAGCGATGCTGGCCTGTGGCCGCACCGATACCGCCCGCCGCGCGCTGGTGTATCTGGCCTGCACGCAGCATCCGGACGGCGGCTTCGCCCAGAACTTCTGGATCGACGGCACACCGTACTGGTCGGGTATCCAGCTTGACGAGGTGGCGTTCCCGGTCATCATGGCCTGGCGGCTGTGGAAGATGGACGGTCTCGGCAGCTTCGATATCCTGCCCTTTGTGTCGCGGGCGGCAGGTTTTCTCGTGCGCTACGCCCCGGTGACGCAGCAGGAGCGCTGGGAGGAGAATGCGGGCTACTCGCCTTCCACGCTGGCGGTGGTGATCTCGGCGCTGCTGTGCGCGGGTGAGATCGTGCGCAGCTTGGAATCGAACGGGGGATTGAGTGAACTCGGCAGCTTTCTGGAGGACTATGCCGACTGGATCGAGGCGCATCTGGACGAGTGGACGACGACCACGCAGGGCGTGCTCGACCCCGATGTGCCGTATCACTACATGCGCATTCGCCCCCCGGCCGAAGGCGAACCATTCCACAACCCACAGGTGCCGCCGGGGCAGATCAACATCGCGAACCGGGCGCCGGGGGAGCAGTTTTCCTTTGAGGCGCGGGCGGTGGTCGATTGCGGTTTTCTGGAGCTGGTCCGCTACGGCATCCGCCGCCCCGACGACCCATTGATCTTGAATACGCTCAAGGTGATCGACAAGGTCTTGAAAATCAATACGCCCTACGGACCGTGCTGGCGGCGCTACAACCACGACGGCTATGGCCAACGCAAAGACGGCGGCCCGTACATCCACTTCGGCCAGGGTCGCGCCTGGCCCATCCTGACCGGTGAGCGCGCGCACTACGAACTGGCCGCCGGCGGCGATGTGAAGACGCTGCTGCGCGCCATGGAGAACTTTTCCTCGATCGGCGGCATGTTGCCGGAACAGGTCTGGGATTACAACGACATGCCCGAGGAGGGAATGTACTGCGGCCGCTCCGCCGGCTCGGCGCAGCCGCTGGTGTGGGCGCATGCCGAGTACCTCAAGCTGTTGCGCTCAGTCGCGGACGGCAAAATCTTCGATCAGATCGCCCTTGTGGCGGAGCGGTACGGCGTGCCCACCGACCAGCGCAGCTTCCAAAGCCGCATGGAGATCTTTCGCGTCAACCGGCCCATCACGGCCATGACCCAGGGCGGTACCCTGCGCATTACGGACGCGAGCCGGTTTGAGGTGATCTGGACCCTGGACAACTGGGCCACCAGGCATTGCACGGAGTCGCGGGAGGTGGGCGCTCCGGGCTTCTACGCGGATCTTTGCCTGATCTCGGGCACCTCCCCGGAGACGACCGAAAGCCTCCGGTTTACGCTACACTGGCCGGCGGAGAACCGCTGGATCGGGCGCAACTATGAGGTGAATATCCATCCGGAACCGCCTCAGCAGGGCCCAGCGGCAGTCAGACCCACGTCATAATGGGCTTTACGAAGCCTGTACGGGATGGGTGGGACTTGCGAGGGTACGCGTTCACCGTGCCCTCATCGTAAGACTGAAAGTCGATCGGAAGGCAAGCCCGCGATGATCTACGCCGTAGACGGCGTCCGCGGTTTACGCACCAGCAACGCCACCACCCCGACCAGCCCGAACACCGTGATCATGCCCGCGATTCCCAGAACGCGCATCACCGAAACCGAGTACCGTCCCACGACAGGGTTGTAGCTGCAGCAGTACAGGATCAGCAGATCGACGGGGTTGCTGATGCGGTGCTCCGAGGCTCCCAGCAGTGCCATGCGCAGGTCGCGCGGCTCATACACGACGCCCGAAAGATACTTCGACAGTTTGCCGTCCGGCGTGGCAAACATAATGACGCTTGAATGCGCATATTGATTCAGTTTGCCGTCGGGACCGGGTACCAGAACGTAATGAAAGCCGGTGGCGCCGGCGATCGCATCGATGCTGGGCTGCGGGCCGGTAAAGAAATGCACGGAGGCCGCCGCGCCGGGGCCGCCGTCCGGTTTGGCTGCCGCGCCCATCTCACGCAGCAGGTCGGCTTTGGCCATGGCGGCATCCTGCACCGTGTCGGTGGGAGCGATGCTGAAGACCAGAACGTTATAGTCTTTGCCGAGCGTGAGCGTGGTGTCGCGCATCCCGGTGGCGAGACCGTGCAGCACCTGCGGGCACAGCATCCCGCAATGGAAATAGACGAGCGCCAGCACGACCGGCTTGCCATTGAACCAGCGATTCAGCGGAGCCGTCTGGCCGGTGTCGTCGGTGTAGCTTGCCGTCAGCGGCAGGGATTGCCCCAGCCGCTGCTCCACACCGGCATGTGCCAGGTAGGCCGGCAGTTGCTGGGCGGTCGCGCCCACGGGCTTATCAGCGGCGTAGCCCTGGGCACGCAGCCGATTGGGTCGGGCGATCGTCAACGCGAGCACCGTAACGAGCAGGCCGAGAGCGTACCGGCGAAGACGAAGCGGCATGGAGCCTCCAGAGCGGAATCATCGCCGCGCCGTTGGATCGCCGTTAAATCATAGAGCGGCCCAACAGGAGGAGCGAGACGATGCTCTCTCTATGCTACCCGGGAAGAGCCGCCGGATATCCAGGCCACACGGCAAAGCTGTTCCTTCCGCGGTGCCGGTCACGATCCCGCGCGCGGATCGGATGCCGTTTGTTGGTGACGCGCGTCTCTCCTCCATATGCTGGACCCTGTTCCGGAGCCGATGCCCATGAAGATTTATTCGCTGGTTCGTTCGCTGATGCGTGATCTCACACCTCTCCTTGCTGCTCTCGCTGTCGGCTGGTGGGCCCACACCCCCTCGCACCCGGTACGGGCGGCCGAGGGCAACGATTTCCCCTTCTTCCAGTTCAGCACGGTGGCCGGTGAGGGTACGCTGACGCTGTACAGCCCCAACGACCGCAGCCTCTACGTTTACAGCGGCGTGCTCACCGGCAGCAGCTCCAAAAATTGCACCTATGCCATCAAGCTGGGGCGGGCCGGGGCGCCGCTGGAGCGGACCAACTGCCAGATCGGCTCTTTGCTGGCACCGCGCTAGCCCGCCGCTGGCGACCGCGCTAACCTACCGCTGGCGACCTTGCCGGGCAACGCGTATCAACGCCGTAGACGCGTCGCGCCGCCGTAGAATAAAGGTGTGGCAAGGTCAGACAAGCTGAAGCTCTCCCCCGAGCAGGTGACCGCGGTCGCACGTGCCGTGGCCGAGCCGCGCCGATTTTCCATCCTGCAACAGATCGCCGGGCAGGATGTGTTGTCATGCAGCGCCCTGGAGGTAAACCAGAGTATCAGCGCAGCTACCATCTCGCACCATCTGAAGGAGTTGCAGGAGGCCGGGCTCGTGAATGCCGAACGCTCCGGCCGCGTCATGCACCTGACCTTGCGCCGCGAGGTCTGGGAGGCATACCTGCGGGAGCTGGCGGCGTTGTAGGGGGCGCAGGCGAGTGGCTCGGGACGATGAGTGTCCGCGCAAGCAGTATCGGTTTGCTCCCGTGCTCCTTCAAGCGTCGTCCGTGTCACGGGCTTGTCTGCTACGCCAGTTGGCAAGTAAATTGAATCGCCTCACCTCGGCCGTCTCATCTATTAGACGATTATCAAAATGATCGTCGAATTATTTGACAGGCTCTGAAAGAGAGTGGACGAGATGGGCAAGCTGACGGGCAAGGTAGCTGTGGTAACGGGAGCCTCTAAAGGCATCGGCGCGGGGATTGCAAAAGCATTTGGCCGCGAGGGTGCCAGCGTGGTCGTGAACTATGCGACTGACCAGGCCGGGGCGGAGCGCACGGCCAAGGCGATCACCGACGCCGGGGGCAAGGCCGTTGTGGTGGGCGGCAGCGTGGCGAAGGTCGCCGAGATCGACGCGCTGTTTGCCGAGGTGAAGAAGCATTTCGGCAAGGTGGATGTGCTCGTGAACAACGCCGGTGTGTTCGGTGCCACGCCGCTCGAGGCGCTGACGGAGGCCGAGTACGACCGTCAGTTCAACACCAATGTGAAGGGTCTGCTGTTTGTCACCAAGGCCGCGTTGCCGCTCTTCGGCGAGGCGGGAGGCAGCGTGATCAACATCAGCTCCGTGGTGGCCAAGGGCACGTTTCCGGGCATCAGCGTGTACTCGGGAACCAAGGGCGCGGTGGACACAATCACTGGCGTGCTTTCAAAGGAACTTGGCGCGAAGAAGATTCGCGTGAATGCCAT
This sequence comes from uncultured Bryocella sp., assembly GCA_964242585.1. Classification (GTDB taxonomy): domain Bacteria; phylum Acidobacteriota; class Terriglobia; order Terriglobales; family Acidobacteriaceae; genus Granulicella. The sequence goes on along the minus strand of CAXTBJ010000057.1, from coordinate 19,743 downwards.
CAATCCGGGCCTGATCGTAACCGAGGGCACCGCAGCGGCGGGCTACACGGGTGAGGATTCGGAGTTCGAGAAGAACGTGCTGGCCACCACGCCGCTGGGACGGTTGGGACAGACCGGTGACGTGGCCGATGTGGCGGTATTTCTCGCCTCGGATGACGCGCGTTGGGTTTCGGGCTCCACGCTCGATGTCGCGGGCGGCAACCGCTAACGCGCCGAAGCTGAATGGCCGAAGGCGGGTATGGGCTGTCGTGATCGGCGACGCCCCCACCCCGCTGATACGTTAGTGATGTATGTCTCCGGAGTATCTTTAAAATTAGCTCGGACCAGATTGCAAGAGGCTCAAGCGCTCTTTGAGGGAGGTCTTTACGATGACTCAGTCTATTTGTGTGGCTATGTTGTAGAGATGGCTTTGAAAGCCTGCATCTGCAGATCGCTGAATCTTTCCGAGTACCCGGATAGCGAATCCGGTTTCCGTCAGACCTTTCGCACTCATGACTTCAAGCTGCTCCTGTTGCTCAGCGGTCTGCGCTCCCGCGTGGAAGCTCAGCGGAAAATCTCCACTCGCTTTAACGAAAACTGGAGTCTCGCAACCGCTTGGCAGCTTGAGGATCGCTACACTCTCGGCCAGATTAGAGACCATGCGCAAGGTATGCTGGAAGCTCTGCAGTCGGAACAGGAGGAGTACTGACCTGGCTCTCACAACAGTGGTAATCAGCGGGTATTTCGAACGTCTTCTTCCGGTTCTGAAGGACCATGTTTCTTTCCCGGAAGCTACCCCTGGCGGCATAGATTCTGTTTGAAATGTAACAACATTGCCGTTCAGCATGATTATGGGCACGCGCTCAAGCAAGTCGTAAAAGGTTTCTCTCCGCGTGCTTCCAAGTTGACAAGCGCAACTTCGGTCAATCGTTCACAAACTTTTCGCAACCGATCTGCGCGAGCTCGATCTATTCGATAGGCGTCGAAGTGTTTCGACGGATCAACGAGGTGAATGGCATGGGTAAGCTGACGGGTAAGGTGGCAGTGGTAACGGGCGCTTCCAAGGGTATCGGCGCGGGGATTGCGAGGGCGTTGGGACGTGAGGGTGCGAGCGTGGTGGTGAATTACGCCTCGGATAAGGCCGGTGCGGACCGGGTAGTCGACGTGATCACCGAAGCCGGCGGCAAGGCCGTGGCGGTGGGCGGCAGCGTGGCGAAATCTGCGGACGTGGATGCCCTGTTTGCCGAGGCAAAGCAGCAGTTCGGCAAGGTCGACATTCTGGTAAACAACGCCGGCGTGTATGCCTTCAGCCCGCTGGAGCAATTGAGTGAAGAGGAGATCCATCGCCAGTTTGGGGTGAATGTGACGGGTGTTCTGCTGGCGTCCAAGGCAGCTCTGCCGCTTTTTCCGGCCGAGGGTGGAAGCATCATCAATATCGGCTCCGTGGCGAGCGACAATACACCGGCAGGCATGGTGATCTACAACGGCACCAAGGGCGCGCTGGATGCGATCACGCGCACTCTGGCGATCGAGCTTGGGGCAAAGCAGATCCGTGTGAACGCGGTAAACCCTGGCCCCGTGAAAACGGAGGGAACCGCGAACTTCCCCGCTGAGGCATTTGAGGCAATGAGGCAGCGCACGCCGGCGGGACGCATTGGCGAGCCGGACGACGTTGCCGATGTGGTGGCGTTCTTGGCCTCCGATGAGGCGCGTTGGGTGAACGGGTCGTTACTGCAGGCCGCCGGCGGCTTGCGCTAGCCAGATGGCTCTCCGCCTCCGGGAAACTTTAATCCTCAGGGCGGAGGGCCGTCGCATCAGAGAGGTGTCTATGGAAATACTGCTGTTTGTACTCCCGTCGCTGCTGGTAGCGGCTGCCTACCTGGCGCCGGTGACCGAGCCGAAGGGAAAATCGGTACATCTGCCGGTCTTTGGGCAGATGTGCGGCTGCAGACGATAACACACGGGACGGTCGCATGAGAAAATAGCCTCGATGATCTCCGTTTCCAATGTGACCATGCGCTACGGCGCCAAGCTGCTCTTTGAGGACGTCTCCGTCACCTTTACGGATGGACGCCGCTACGGTTTGACCGGGCCGAACGGCGCCGGCAAGTCGACCTTTATGAAGGTGCTGACCGGCGAACTGGACGCCCAGAAGGGCACCGTCGTGCGCCCGCGCAAGTTCGGCGTGCTGAAGCAGGACCAATACGAGTTCGACGCGTATCGCGTGATCGATACGGTCATTATGGGCAACAAGGGGTTGTGGGCCGCGCTCGAGGAGCGTGAGGTGATCTACAACAAGGCCGAGATGACCGACGAGGATGGTTCGCGGCTGGGTGAGCTGGAGGGCATCGTCGGCGACGAGGACGGGTATGAGGCCGAGGCCAATGCGGCGGTACTGCTGCAGGGTTTGGACATCCCGGACGAGGTGCATGAGCGCAAGATGAGCGAGTTGCAGGGCGGCCAGAAGGTGCGTGTGCTGCTGGCGCAGGCGTTGTTCGGCAACCCCGAAGCGCTGTTCCTCGACGAGCCCACGAACTACCTGGATCTCGAGTCGATCCACTGGCTTGAGGACTTTCTGCTGCGCTACAACGGCACCGTGATCACCATCTCGCACGACCGGCATTTTCTGAACAACATCTGCACCAACATCGCCGATATCGACTACGAGACGATTATCACGTACAACGGCGGCTACGACGACATGGTGCTGCAGAAGACCAGCATCCGCACCCGCATCGAGAGCCAGAACGAGCAGCGCGAGAAGAAAATCGCGCAGTTGAACGACTTTATCGCACGCTTCTCCGCCGGCACGCGCAGCTCGCAGGTGAACTCGCGCAAGAAGGAAGTCGAGCGGCTGGCGACGAGTGAGCTGGCTCGCTCCAACATCGCGCGCCCGTTTATTGCCTTCAAGATGGATCGGCCCTCGGGCAAGAACGTGCTTGAGTTCGAGAAGGTGAACAAGAGCTACGCGCAGCCGGACGGCAAGACCGAGCACGTGATCAATAGCTTCACCGCCTCTGTCACGCGCGGGGACAAGGTGATCCTGATCGGGCGCAACGGCCAGGGCAAGACCACGCTGCTGAAGGCGCTGCTGGCGAATGGGCCGGGCATCGAAGAGAAGGATGTGTCGATCGACGCGGGTGCGGTGAAGTGGGGCCACGAGGTGCAGATCGGCTACTTCGCGCAGGACCACAAGGGGTCGATCCAGCTGGGCATGACGGCGGCCGACTGGCTGCACCAGTACGATCCCAAGGCCAGCAAGGAAGACATCCGCGGCATCCTCGGGCAGATGCTCTTCCGCGGCGAAGAGGGCATGAAGAAGACCGACGCGCTCTCGGGCGGCGAAGCGGCGCGGCTGTTGTTCTGCAAGATTATGCTACAGAAGCCCAACGTTCTTGTGATGGACGAGCCGACCAATCACCTGGATCTGGAAAGCATCAACGCGCTGAACCAGGCGATTCAGAAATACGAGGGCACCGTGTTCCTCGTCACGCACGATCAGGACCTGATCGAAGAGGCCGGTACGCGCATCTGGCACTTCGAGGGCGGCCCGACGGACTTTCACATTACAGACCACAAGGGGCCGTATGAGGAGTATCAGCAGCAGTTGGCGTTGACGACGAAGTAACCGCAACTACCGCCTTTAGGCAATGCCGCCGCCGCGCGGTCTCTGCTACTGTGATCAGGATTATCTTGCCGCCGGCGCTGGAGGGACCCTTCACGGCAGCGGCCCACGCCAGTGCAAGGCAGGTTCAAGGGAGCATGACCCGTAGCCGCCGTTTCCGTTTGCTGATGTCGGGCGCGATCTTCGTTGTCGTCCTGAATACCTGGGTGGCGGTGGCCGCTCTGCGGACGATGTTTGTCGCCGACGGCTGGCTGACCCACACGTTGCAGGTGCTGACCTCGATCGAAAGCGCCACGGAGCAGGTGGCCATCGTCAACAGTTCCACGCGCGGCTACTTGCTGATCGCGAGTGAACTCTCCCAACAACGCTATTCGGCTGCTAAGCAGCGACTTCAGGACCAGATCGGGCAAATGGGCGCGCTGACCGCCGATAGTGCCTCGCAGCAGCGGCGTCTCGCGCTCTTGCGGGAAGCGGTGGCCGCGAAGCTGGAGGTGCTGGACCGGGCACGGACGCTGCGCAGCACGCGTCCGCTTTCGCAGATACCCCCGCAACTGGTGGCGCAGGCTGTCGCGGACAGCCCCAACAGCAACGTCAGCACACGGTACATTCTGCGCGAGCTCGAGGATGAGGAGCGGCGGCTGCTGGCGGACCGGGAACGTGGCTCCTCAGCCGCTCGCCGACGCGCCATCGTCAGCCTCGGCTTCGCCTTTTTGCTGGATATTGTGCTGCTCATCTTGGCCTTTGAGCTGATGCGGCGTGCCAGCGAGGACCGGGAGCAGTTGGCGGAACGCTCGGGAGAGATCAAGTCGCTCAATGCCGAGCTGCAGGCCCTGAACATCGATCTGGAGGCGCGGGTCGCCCAGCGGACGCGCGAGCTGGAGGTCTCGAACCAGGAGCTGCAGGCCTTTTCTTACTCGGTCTCGCACGATCTGCGGGCCCCGCTGCGCACGATCGACGGTTTTTCCCTGGCGCTTGAGGAGGATTTCACCGAGGTCCTGAACGCGGATGGCCGCGACTACATCAAGCGCGTACGCGGCGGCGTGCAGCGCATGGGCACGCTGATCGACGCATTGCTGCAGCTGTCGCGCGTGACGCGCTCGGAGGTGCAGCGCGAGCCGGTGAACCTGTCGGAGTTGGCGACGCTGATCTTTGAGGAGCTCAACACCAACGATCCGGAGCGGCAGGTGACCTTTACGGCGGAGCCGAACGTGATGGCCGAGGCCGACCCCCGGCTGATGCGCGTGGCGTTTGAGAACCTGCTCGGCAATGCATTGAAGTTCACGTCCAAGACGCCCGACGGGCACATTACCTTCGGTGAAACTTCGCGGCAGGGGCAGAACGTATACTCTATCCGGGACAACGGCGCCGGGTTCGATATGCAGTACGTCGACCGCTTGTTTACGGCTTTCCAGCGGCTGCATGGGGATCGTGATTTCAAGGGCTCGGGTATCGGTTTAGCGACGGTATCGCGGATCATTCGTCGCCACGATGGGCAGATCTGGGCCGAGGGCAAGACCGGTGAGGGCGCGACGTTTTCCTTCACCTTGACGGCACAGGGCTGAGCGCGCAATTTCGGGAACCGCGAGACGAGAGATGAGTGATGGCATGATCCTGCTGGTGGAAGACGATCCGGACCACGAGGCGCTCGCGATTCGGGCGCTGAACAAGGCCAAGGTGGCCAATGAGATCAGGGTGGCTCGCGACGGCGAGGAGGCGGTCGAGTATATGAAGGGGGTCGCCGCCGGAAAACAGCGGATGCCGCAACTGGTGCTGCTGGACCTGAAGCTGCCCAAGGTGGAGGGTCTGGATGTGCTGCGGGCCATCCGCGCCGCCGATAAGACCGCGCTGCTGCCGGTGGTGGTATTGACCTCCTCCGATGAGGAGCGGGATATCGTCGCGAGCTATCGCCTGGGTGTGAACAGCTACATCCGCAAGCCCGTCAACTTTTCTGAATTTGCCGAGGCCACCAAGCAACTTGGCCTGTATTGGCTGTTATTGAATCAATGTCCGCCGACTCAGTAGTGAACGTCACAGCGCGGGAGCGCAAACCGATGCGTGTCCTCATCATCGAGGACTACGAGGAAGACGCATTGCTGCTGCGGCGCCACCTTGGCCGCGCGGGCTATGCCGTGGATGCGCAGCGCGTGGAAACCGCCGAGGAGTTGCTGGCGGCGCTGGCCGACCCACGTCCCTGGGATCTGGTCATCGCGGATTACACGCTGCCGAGCTTCGGCGCGCGCGATGCGCTGGCGCTGATCCAGGGCAGCGGCACGGATCTGCCCTTCATCATCGTCTCCGGCACCATCGACGAGGTGTCCGCGGTGGAGGCCATGCGGGCCGGCGCGCACGACTACGTGCTGAAGGGCAATCTGGAGCGCCTGCTGCCGGCCATCGAGCGCGAACTCTTCGACGCCGAACGCCGCCGCGAGCGCCTGCGCACCGAGGCCGAGCTGCGGCTGGCGCAGCAGCGCTTTTCCGCCACCTTCAACCAGGCCGCGGTCGGCATGGCGCACACCTCCGTGGACGGCCGGTTTCTGCTGGCGAATCAGCGTCTGGGCGAGATGCTCGCCGTGACGGAAAAGCAGTTGCACGCCCTGCGGTTGGAAGATTTTCTGCTGCCCTCCGAGCAGGGCCTGGATGCCGCGCTGCTGGTTGAGCTGCTGGCCGGCAAGCGCACCGGATATCGCGTGGAACGGACCCTGCTGCGCTCCGATGGCGACACCTTTCCCGCGCAACTGACGGTGTCCCTGCTGCGGCACGACGGGGAGGCCGGTGCGCCGGCAATCACGCTGCTGTGGGTCGTGGAGGACATCTCCGCGCGCAAGGAGGCCGAGCGCGAGACCGCCGATCTGATGACGCGGCTGATCAACTCCGAGCGGCTGGCCGCGGCCGGACGCATGGCCAACACGCTGGCCCACGAGATCAACAACCCTCTCGAAGCGCTCACCAATATTTTCTATCTATTGCAAACGCAAGAGTTGTCACCGCAGTCGCAGGAGCTGATCGGCGTCGGCGCGCGCGAGCTGGACCGGGTGGGCCACATCACGCGCTCCACGCTGAGCTTCTATCGCAAGATCCCGGGCCGTACCTTGAATCTGCATGCCCTGCTTGAAGAGGTGGTACAGCTGTTCCACTCGCGGGCCGCGCAGCACGGCATCCTCATTGAGCCGCGCTATGGGGAGGGGCTGGAAGAGGCGCATTTCGATCCGTCCCTGCGCCAGGTCTTCGCCAATCTCGTGGGCAACGCGCTGGAAGCGATGGAGACCAGCGGCGGCCGCATCGTGGTGCGGGCCGGTCTGCAAGGGCCGCACCGGGAGATGGCCGTGGTCACCGTCTCGGACTCCGGCCACGGCATCGACAGGGAGAATCTGCGCTCGGTCTTTGAGCCCTTTTTCACCACCAAGGGCGAGCGTGGCACGGGACTGGGCCTTTGGGTGACGCGCGGCATCGTGCAGGAGCTGGGCGGTAGCCTGATGCTGCGCACGGCCACGCGCGGGCGCTGCCGCGGCACCACGATCCGTATTACGCTGCCGGTTCTGCGACCTGTTCCAGCTCCGGTCCCGGCTCCGGAGACGATTGCGGTCCGCGATACCGCGTCGGGGTAGAGCATTACCGGATGGACATCTCTGCCTCCGCGCGACTTCCCAGGGGCTTGTCGGACGCACTACAATTTGCGGCATGGCCCCCGCAGAAACGCAATCCAAGCAGAAGAATGTTCTAGGTCAGCCCATGGAGACCTGCGGCAACCAGCCGATGACCGGCTTCTACCGTGACGGCTGCTGTAATACCGGTCCGGACGACCGCGGTCTGCACACAATCTGCTGCGTCGTAAATGAGGCCTTCCTGGCGGCTTCCGCCCGGCTGGGCAATGACCTAATCACCCCCATGCCGCAGTACGGTTTTCCGGGTTTGAAACCTGGGGATCGCTGGTGTGTGTGCGCCTCGCGCTGGCTGCAGGCGCAGCGTGCCGGCGCGCCCTGCCCCGTGGTGCTGGAGGCCACGCACGAGGCCACGCTGCAGGTGGTGCCCTTTGAAATTCTGCTGCAATATGCGGTGATTCCGGAGAAGCTGCACTGAGCCGGGCCCGAAGGGACATGAAGCTACATGCTGAGCGAGACTGCCTGCCTTCGAGACGCATCGCATCCGGGTGATTCCGCATCTTTACCCTGTGTCCCGCCTTGCGAATCCGCAGTACCGAGCCGCCTTGGAGATCGTGCAACGACTTCAGTCTCACGGCTGCGAGGCATATTTTGCCGGCGGCTGCGTGCGCGATCTGTTGCTCGGCGTGGAACCCAAGGACTTCGATGTGACCACGGCCGCACACCCGGAGCAGGTCATGCGCCTGTTTCCGCGCACGGAGGCCGTGGGCGCGCACTTCGGCGTGGTGCTTGTGCTCGACGAGGCGGACGGCGAGCGCGTTGCAACCGAGGTGGCCACCTTCCGCTCGGACGGCGCCTACAGCGATGGCCGCCGGCCGGATACGGTGACATTTTCGACCGATCCGCGGGAGGATGTGCTGCGGCGCGATTTCACGGTGAATGGCCTGCTGCTGAATGTCCCGCTATTTGAAGCCGGCGAGCCGACCGGGGCCTGCGTGCTCGACTTCGTCGAAGGCCGCGCGGATCTGGAGGCAAAGGTTCTGCGCGCCATCGGCGATCCCATCCGGCGGTTCACCGAGGACAAGCTGCGTATGTTGCGGGCCGTGCGCTTCGCGGCGCGGCTCGGCTTCGCGCTGGAGCCCGCGACGATGCATGCCTTACAGCGTTTGGCACCGGAGATCACGCAGGTCTCCCCCGAGCGCATTCGGGAGGAGCTGACGAAGATCCTGACCGAGGGCGCGGCGCGTCTGGGCTTCGAATTGCTGGATGAAAGCGGGCTGCTTGCGGTCCTCCTGCCCGAGGTCGCGCGCATGAAGGGTTGCGCGCAGCCGCCGGCCTATCACCCCGAGGGTGATGTGTGGGTACACACGCTGATGCTGCTCGACCACCTGCCCGCAGGGGCCAGCCCCACGCTGGCCTGGGGCATGTTGCTGCACGATGTCGGCAAACCCCCCACGTTCACACCGCCCGATCCGAACAGGCCCGGCGACCGCATTCGCTTCAACGGTCACGCGGAGATCGGCGTTGCCATGGCGCGATCCATCCTGAACCGGCTGCGCTTCTCCAACGACGATACGGCGCAGATTCTGGAGTTGGTGAAGCACCACATGCAATTCGGCGACGTGCCGAAGATGAAACAGTCCACTCTGAAGCGTTTTTTGCGCATGCCGCGTTTTGAGGAGCACCTTGCGCTCCACTACGCGGATGTGATGAGTTCGCACCGTATGTTGGGGCCTTATGAGACGGCGACCCGCGCGCTCGCGGAGATGGGGCAGACCGAGATTCGGCCTGCTCTGCTGCTGCGCGGCGTGGACCTGATCGCCGCCGGTTACCGTCCGGGTCCGCGCTTCAAGGCCATCCTGACCGCTGCCGAGGATGCGCAGCTTGAAGGGACGGTCGCGAGCCGTGAAGCCGCCCTGGCTCTGGTGCGCGCGCAGTTTGGAGCACCCGAGGCGCCATGAGCGAACTGGACGACATGGTTGGGCGTGACGCGCAACAGAGCGCCGATGTGCTCGTTTTGGGAGCGGGCATGGCCGGGCTAGCCGCAGCCCGCGCCCTCGCCGAGCGCGGCCTGCGCGTACTTGTGCTGGAGGCGCGCGAGCGGGTAGGCGGCCGCATCTTTACGGAAGATACGGCAAGCGGTGTGTCCGTGGAGCACGGCGCGGAGTTTGTGCACGGCCGCGTGCCGGAGCTTTGGACGTTGATCGGAGAGGCGGGGCTCGAAGCTGTGGAGCGCGAGGGTGCCATGCTGCGGGAGGAGCAGCTTGGTACGGGGTTGAACACGGGAGAAGATGAGCGCGGCGATGAGTTCTTTACGCCGCTGGAGGCCTTAGCCGATCTGCCCGGCGAAGATCGCAGCTTTGCCGAGTGGCTCGCCGGCAGCGACGTGCCGGATACGCAGCACGAGGCCCTGACCGGCTATGTGGAAGGCTTCAATGCCGCCGACGCGCACCGCATCAGCGCCCGTTCCCTCGGCGTCCAGCAGCGGGCCGAGGACGCCACGGAAGGCGACCGTGCCTGGCATCTTACGGCAGGCTATGCGCGGCTGCCGGAGTTTCTTGCAGACAAGATCCGGGCCACCGGCGGCGAGATTCGGCTCGGCTGTCCGGTGCACGCTGTGCGCTGGCGTGCCGGTGAGGTCGTGGTCAGCACGAAGTGGGGCGATCTGCGCGCTCCGCGCTGTGTGATCACCCTGCCGCTCGGCGTGCTGCACGCGGCCAACTCGAGCCAGCCCCACAGCGTACGCATCGAGCCCGAGCCCAGGCCACTCTTCGAGGCCCGTCGCCTGGCGATGGGCCATGTCGCGCGCTTCACGCTCGTCTTCCGTGAGCGCTGGTGGGCGGCAGCGCATGGCGCAAACCCCGAGGCGTTGCGCACCGCCAGCTTCCTCTTCACGCCCAAGCGCGAGCCGCCCGTCTGGTGGACGCGCTATCCCGAACCCGCACGGCTGCCGACACTGGTGGGCTGGGCCGGCGGACCCCGGTCCGAGAGCCTGCGCGGACAGCCTGCCGAAATTTTGGGTGCTCAGGCCTGCCGGGAGCTGGCGGCGGCCTTCAAGATGGAGGAGACGGTCGTGCAGGCCGCCCTCGTCAGCACGCATACCTACGACTGGAGTACCGATCCGTATGCTCTGGGCTCCTACAGCTATGTACCGGCCGGCGCACTCGACGCTACGGTAGCCCTGACCGAGCCGGTCGCGGATACGCTGTTCTTCGCAGGGGAGCACACAGAGACAGGCGGCCACTGGGGGACCGTTCACGCCGCTCTCCGCAGCGGCCTGCGCGTAGGGAAGCAGATTTTTGGTAACACGTGCACCTGAGCGTGAGCACTCCACTTTGAACTTGTCATCCCGTAACGAAGTGAAGGGATCTGCTTTCGCTTGCGTGTGGGACACAAGGCTAAGCAGATCCCTCCGCTCCGCTACGGGATGACAACTGAAGAGGGTGAATGTGCAGCTTTACGCCACCTTCAGCGGTTCGCCCAGCCGGTCCTGCCAGGGATCGATCACGATCTTGGTCACCTGGTCCTGCTTTTTAGCCCACACGGCGTACATATCGGAGGCCTCTTCAATGCCGATGCGGTGCGAGATCATGAAGCTCGGATCGATCTCCTTGTTCTCGATGCGCTTCAGTAGGGGCTTGAGGTATTTGTGCATGTGGGTCTGGCCCATGGCTATCTTGATGCCCTTGCCGAACGCTGCGCCGAAGTTCACCTTATCCAGCACGCCGCCGTAGACGCCGGGGATGGACAGGGTGCCGCCCTTGCGGATGGCCTGGAAGGCCTGCCGCAGCACAAACGGACGGTCGGTTTCAAGCATCAGCATCTGCTCGACCTTGTCATACAGACCGACTGCGGTGTTGGAGTGTGCTTCCATGCCGACGGCATCGATGCACACATCCGGACCCATGCCGCCGGTGAAGTCGCGCAGGGCCTCGACGATAACGATGTCCTGGTCGGTGTAGTTGATGGTGGTCGCGCCGCAGTACTCGCGGGCCAGACGCAGGCGCTCCGGGAAGCGGTCGATGGCGATGACGCGCTCGGCGCCGAGCATGTAGGCCGAGGCTATGGCGAACAGACCCACGGGCCCGCAACCCCACACGGCCACCGTGTCGCCGGGCTTGATGTTGCCGTTCTCCGCGCCCATGTAGCCGGTGGGGAAGATATCGGAGAGGAACAGCACCTTTTCGTCCTCGAGATCCGACTCGATCTTGATCGGGCCGACATCGGCGTGCGGCACCCGGACATACTGTGCCTGGCCGCCCGCGTAGCCGCCGTAAATATGTGAATAACCGAACAGCGCCGAGCCGGAGTAGCCGTACATCGTTTCGGCGACCTGGGCATTGGGATTCGTGTTGTCGCAGAGGCTCCAAAGGTCCGTCTTGCAGTAAAAACAGTTGCCGCACGCGATGGTGAAGGGAACCACCACGCGGTCGCCGCGCTTCAGGTTCTTCACCTCGGGGCCGACCTCTTCGACTATGCCCATGAACTCATGGCCAAGAATGTCGCCGGACTCCATCGTGGGGATGTAGCCGTCATAGAGATGCAGATCGGAGCCGCAGATCGCGGTCTTTGTTACACGCAGAATTGCATCGTGCGGGTTGATGATCTTGGGATCGGGAACCGTGAGGGTTTCGATCTTGCGTGTGCCCATCCAGCAGACAGCCTTCATTGTGTTTCTCCAGGGAGGAAAGTGAACCATCTCGTGCGAAATGAGTTGCCGGGCAACGTACGTGGCTCTTCAGAATTGAACCTGAGCAGAAGAGAACCTGAGCGCTTAGGAGACTTTGCTCGTGGCCGCCACCGCGTGCGGCAGATTGCTCGTGCCCGGGGGCGTGGGATTATTTTCGCCATAGAGCCGCGCTTTGATTGAGCCGGAAAAGCCGCGTGGGCCGTGCGGGTTGGCCACCACCGTCGGGATCTCGCCGGACTCGGCCAGTTCCTTGAAGTGCCGCAGGTCTTCGATCACGATCTGACGGGGTGTGCGCTTGGTCAACGCCGCCGCGGCAAGGGCGAGACGGCCTCCGGGCGCCATCATGTTCTCCTGCAAAATCAGGAGCGTCCCACGCCCACCGGGAGCGTCTTTGAAGTGCACCTCGCCGTGCTCCTTGAACTCGGTATCCACCGAGCGCCAGGCGATCTTTTCGCCCGGGATGTCCTCGTAGACCTCCGTGTCATAGGACAGGCGTTTGCCGTCCGGGTCTTCCGGATTGCCGAAGGTCCACGTGCTGCGCGTCGCCGAAACCGGCTTCACGGAGACGACATACTCCTGGAAAAGGGGAGCGTTCGTTACGTCGCGCCATAGCTTGTACAGGTGGTCGCGCGAGGCGTTGACCGTTTGCTGTGTGTGCGCGCGCACGATGCCGTCCTCGACATCCTGCGGCAGGGGTGTGAAGTGTCCACCCTTGCCCGCGCCGGCGGGAAAGACAGGTAGATGGGTGGTATCTAAAACTTCTGGCATAACGGGGAACCCTCCAACTCGACAAACGAGGCGGCTCACGTAGTTGCACATCCTCATACGGTTGGGATGGTGTCGGGACCGGTCGCGATGCCTGACCGCGGGGCTTGGGGATTTGCCGGCTCAAGCAGATGAGGGCAGTGTCTTTGGACGCTTGACTGCATGGAATCAGAGTTCCGCTCCTGGCGTGGATGAGCACATCGGCACCGGCTGACAGTCCCTGGCTGAGCACACCACAAGCCATGCTCGGCGCACGACCGCCGGGTAACGAAACAAACCGGCTTTCATTTAGGTGTAAACAATTTGGCCTTGTTGATCGTCTCAACATCATCACAGCATCAAAACTAGGTAAATCTGCGAGGCACAATGGACATCGCCACAACGTTGTTCGCTGGAGCGGAAGCGAAGGCCGGGAAAACTCCTTCCACTCGTGCGGATCAGGCCGGCGTGCCGCAACCGAAACCCTCGCATCTGTTCGTGGATAACGTTCGGTTCTGGTCGATGTTTGCCGTTGTGGCTTTGCACAGCTCCCAGATCATTGCGCGCATCATCCATCTGCGTCCTGATCTGGAAATGATTCTGACTACACCGATCAAGTTCGGCACGATCGCGTTTTTTCTTATGTCCGGCTTTCTGGCCGGACGCGGCGTGGAAACGGCCCACCCCTGGATCTACCTTCGCCGACGCATCGACCGTATTCTGCCGCCGTGGTGCTGCTGGATCGGGGCAATGACCGCCGCTCTGCTCGCCAGGGACCTGCTCCATCATCGCGTGGCGTTGCAGCATGGCGCCCTCCTCAGCGCCGCAGGGCACGATTTTCATTTCAGTTTTTTCGATACGGCCTTCTGGTTTGTCCCAAACCTGCTGGTATGCCTCGGCATTCTTCTGCTTTTCCGAAAGCTGCATGGCAATCCCCTGTTCGGAGCTGCCCTGCTTTGTCTGAGCCTGTTTTATGCCGTGAATATCTATTGGACCTGGATACCGAGTAGGCACACAGAGGCCTTGCTCGGCTTTGTCTTCTATCTCTGGCTGGGCAGCTATGCCTCTCGCGAGCACGCGGATTTCGACCGCTGGATGGGCACAATTTCGCTCGTCTGGTTTCTTGTTCTTGCCGGGGTTCTAGGGCTGGCCGCCTATGGAGAGGCCCGATTGCTTCTGCACCGGGGAGCCGAAGACCCAATGAACTCGCTGCGTCTTAGCAATCAGGCGTTCTCCGTCGCAGCGGTGCTTGTGATCTACAAGTTTCGGCGCATCACATGGCCCCGGTTCGTCCAGGTCCGGGACGATACCTTCGGGATCTACCTCTCCCACCCACTCGTGCTGCTGCTTCTCTGGCCTTTCCTGAATACACACCTCATGGCAGTGATCGTTCAGCATTTGGCTGGGGGCAGGGTAAGTGCGGTAGTGCTTTGGGTCTGCGTCATTCTGATCGTGTATGGCCTGTCGTTGACGATCACGAAGATGCTGGCAGAGTTCGCGCCGTTGCGGTTCCTCATCGGGCTGGAAGCGGGAAAGAGCCTCAGGGATCAAAGATTCGCGCCAGCCGTAGGCCTTGTCGGAGAAGAGCGACAGCGTACGCCGGGAAACGCCTAAACCGGCATCTCGTGATGCCGGAGGTATCGCTCCGTGTGCCGCTTGACTGTAAGGGACAGGGACCCGGCAAGCACGGTACGTTCTAGGTGGGCAAGCCCTTGGCGAGCATCGCCTCGATCGCCGGATTCACCTGATTGGCGGCGAACTCGGCGGCTACGCGGATGCCGTTCATGATCGCCCGCTCATTCGACGAGCCGTGCCCCACGATGCACACCCCGCGCACCCCCAGCAGCGGGGCGCCGCCATATTCGCTGTAGTCGAAGCGCTTCTTGAACAGAGCGAATGCCTTGCGGCTCAGCAACGCACCCACCTGGGCGGTGACGGTCGATTTCAGGCTTTCGCGCAGGGTCGAACTCACGAGCTTGACGAGCCCCTCGCTTGTCTTCAGCGCCACGTTGCCGACAAAGCCGTCCGTGACCACCACATCCGCGCTGCCGTTGTACAGATCGCGGCCTTCAACATTGCCGATCACGTTCAGTCCCGCATGGGTGCCCAGGGCACGCAGAAGCGGCAGCGTCTCATGCGTTAAGGCGTTGCCCTTGGAGTCTTCTTCGCCGATCGACAGCAGGCCGATGCGCGGATTGGGGATGCGCAGCACGCTTTGGGCATACATGTGCCCCATAACCGCGAATTGCAGCAAATTTTCGGTGCTGCAATCGACATTCGCGCCCACATCCAAAAAAATGCAGGGCGACCCGGTACTGGTGGGCAGCACGGTCGCGAGCGCCGGGCGGTCGACGCCCGCAAGCGAGCCGAGCACCATCTTGGCCGTCGCCATGGCCGCGCCGGTGTTGCCCGCGGTCACAAAGCCCGCGCCGCGGCCCTCGCGCACCGCCTTCAGGCCGACGCGCATCGAGGAGTCCCGTTTGGAGCGGACGGCCAGCGCGGCCTTATCCTCCATGCTGATCCACTCGGAGGCCTGCTGGATGAAGATCGGCAGTTTTGGGGGTTTTGGGGGTTTGCTGCCGGGCAGGTGCAAGGGCTCTGGACCACGCGCGGCCTTCAGGCACTCGCGCAGCCGCGGTCGCAGCAGGTCCTCGGGGCCCACCAGGTGCACCCGGACGTCCAGCGTCCGGCACGCAAGGATGGCCCCGCGGATCTCCGGATCGGGTGCCTTATCAGAGCCCATGGCATCGAGGAAAATGTCGATCGGCATCAGGCGCGCGCACGGATTCGAAGAAGGGATGGGAACATGTCGTGCAAAGTCATGCGGATTCGGCGCACCTTTACCCTCAAGGTACGCCAGCTTGGTGCCATGCGGGTAAACGCGTCAACCGTGTCGCCTGAGTAAAGAGAAGTCGCCTGTTCCTCAGAGCCTCGAAGCCTCGAAGGACCCCGGACCTGAGATCCGCCCTAAACGACTCTCAAGGTATTCAAGGCTATTGAGACGGTTTCAAAGAACGGCTCTAAGCGGCGTCTTTAACGGTCAACACCGCACGGCCCTTGTACTCGCCGCACTTTTTGCAAGCGCGATGCGGCAGCTTGCGCTCGCCGCAGTTGGGGCACGAGGCGATGCCGGCAGGGGTAAGAAAGTCGTGGGAGCGGCGCTTGGCGGTCCGCTGCTTGCTATGACGCCGTTTTGGATTCGGCATGAGAAACCTCTCAAACTCAAATATTCCGCTGGAACCGGTCCAGACGGCATTGGAAAAACGAAACGCTGGACGAAATCTGCTGCCCGCTCAGGCTTTGCCCGTGTTCAAGGCCGCCAGGGCTCCCCAACGGGAGTCCACGACACCCTCGGTGCAGTGGCAGAGCTCCACATTGCGATCGCTCCCGCAGTGTGGACAAAGGCCCTTGCACGCCTCCCGACAGAGGGCTCGTCCGGGCAGGGTCAACAGCACCTGCTCGCGCACGACATCCTCCAGCGGCAGGCCGCCCTTCTCATAATACCCGATTTCCGTCTCGTCCTCCGAGATGGCGTGTTCGCCTGCCTCGGCATCGACGTCCCCGGGCCGAAAGATCAGGTCGAAGCCGGCCTCGAGCGGCGTCGGGACAGGGATCAGGCAGCGCGCGCACAGCAGCTCAAACTGCCCGCGCAGGGTAGCCCGCACGCGAATGTCGTCCACCGTCTCCTTGTGGCCGCGATGCTCGACCAGCAACTCCGCCCGGCCGTTCACGGCCAATGGACCCATCTGACGCACATCGGAGGTGTACTCAAGGGCACCCTCGGCGATCTGGAGGTCGAGGGTGAGCGGTTCGTCGACGAGCAGGGCCGGTTTGATCATCATGACTCTCCCATTTTCTCATGCGGGCCGGACCGCGATCGAGTGTGGCTAGGGATTTGAGCAGAGGACATCCCCTGCGCAACTCATTTCAGATCGTGCGAATTTTGAAGGCCCCAGATTTAATGAGAAGATTTCGGGCTGTTCTTCAATAGCCCGAGCCGCGCCAGGCTCTCCGCCGTGGCCAGAATGGCTTCCTTTGCCGTTCGCGGCGTCCAGCCGAGCACGCGCTGAGCCTTGGCGCTTGTCGCATTCAGCGTCTTGCCGAGCTCGGGCAGGATCAACGCCACATCCTTGTCGAACTTCGCAAAAAGGCGCATGAACCAGTCGGGCAGTTGGCGGCTGGGCACCCGTTTACCCAGGGGGCCCATGCCGTCGCGCAGGATGGCCGCGAACTCCCGTACGGACATGTAGTTGCCGGCAACGGCGAGGAAGCGTTCGCCGTTCGCGGCGGGATTGGTCATGGCCCGAAGGTGCAGATCGGCGACATCGCGCACATCGACGACCCCAAACGTGAGGCGCGGCAGACCCGGTACGTCGCCGTCCAGCATCCGCCGCACGAACACGATGGAGGAGGAGTAATCCGGCCCCAGCACCGGGCCGAATACGCCGACCGGATTCACGACGGAGAGCTGGAGACGCCCACCTTCCTTGGCGACAAAGTCCCAGGCCGCGCGTTCCGCCAGGGTCTTCGACTTGGCATACGGGGTCACACGGGCCCGGCCGGCATCGGGCTCCGTCCAGCTGGTCTCGTCAAAGGGAGCGGTCTGCGGTTTGTGCCCGTAGGTGACCGCCGCGGACGAGGAGGTCAGCACCACCCGCTGTACACCGCTGTCGCGGGCGGCGCGCAGGACGCGTAGGGTGCCCTCGCGCGCCGGCAGGATCAGCTCCCCTTCGTCTTTGGGCGCGCTTAACGGGAACGGGGAAGCCACGTGAAGCACAAAGGTGCAATCGGCGACGGCCTCCGCCCAGCCCGCATCGGTGTTGAGGTCGGCGGTCACGAAGGAAAGACGCTCGCCCCCGTTCGGGGCGCTCAGATTGCCGCTTTCCAAATCAGCGCTTTCCAAATCAGCGCTTTCCAAATCAGCGCCGCCCACGCGCAGCATCGCGCGGACATCGGCCTCGCGCGCGAGGGTGCGCACCGTGGTCCGAACGCGGTAGCCCGCCGCCAGCAGGTACAGGATGCAGTGCGCGCCGATGAAGCCCGAACCGCCGGTGACAAGGACCAGCTCATCGCTCATCGAGCGATCATAGACCGCAAACTCGACACGGCGGTCAATCCTTCTGGTCAAACAGCCGGATGCCGGCTATCCCCGCTGCGCCGGCCTCCCTGCAACGCTCTGCATTGGCGGGCGTTACCCCGCCTAGGGCCAGAACGGGTAGGGGCCAGGCCGCGGTGCACGCCCTGCCCAAGGCGTGCAGGCCTAGGCCGGCGACAACGACCTCCCCGCCGGCACGCTTCTCGAACACGGGTCCAAACAGGAGGAGATCGGCTTCGGCCTCCCGGGCTCGCAGCACCTCGGCCATCGTGTGGCAACTGACGCTGACCAGACACGCCGGCCGGCCGACCTTCGTAAACAGCTGCCGTACCTGCGCCGGGGTAAGTTCGCCGGGTTGTGAGGGAAGGTGAATGCCATCCGCCCCGGCCGCGAGCGCAACGTCGGCCCGGCCGTTCACCAGCAGGCGCGGCTGCGGCAGGCCGGACTCGCCGGCGACCTGCTCCAGCAGCATCTTTGCCGCCTTGGCCAGGCGCAGCATTTCAACCGCATCGAGCCGTTTTTCGCGCAGTTGCACGACATCGACCCCATCAAAAACCCAGCGGCGCAGCTGCCCTTCGAGCCGCAACCGGCGATCCGCCGGCGCGTCAGATAGTTGGCTGCCAAGATCGGTGATGGCATAACCGAGCGGTCTCGCAAAGGGCGACGCACGAGGGGATACAAAGAGCGATCCGGGGCGTAACACCATCCTGTAAGCCTCTCCCCCCGCACAGTAGTATCCGTCGGTGGGCCCCTTGGGGTCTATGATAGGGAGCGGCAACACCAAACCTAAGCCTGCGATCCACCCGCGCGGACCACAACGGTCTGTCTTCCAAGCCGAGGAGAGTCAACCAAACCTCTATGGGAACTGTGTACGATCTGATCGTCATCGGATCCGGCCCCGCTGGGCAGCGCGCCGCCATTTATGGCGCCAAGCACGGCAAACGCGTGGCATTGATTGAGATGCGCGAGGTGGTGGGCGGAGCCTGCATCAACACCGGCACCATCCCCTCCAAGACCATGCGTGAGGCGGTGCTGCATCTTTCCGGATACAACTACAAGTCGATCTACGGCATGAACTACCGGGTGAAGGAACGCATCACCATGGCGGACCTTGCCTTCCGTGTGCAGCACGTCATCAAGACGGAGATCGACGTCACCGACGCGCAGCTTTCGCGCAACAACGTGGAGATGCTGACCGGCACGGCTAGTTTTGAGGACGCCACGCACATCCGCGTGACCAACTCCAAGGGGTCCACCGTATACGAGGGCAAGAACATCGTCATCGGCACGGGAACCAAGCCGGCGACCTCGGCCAAGGTGCCCGTCAACGGCGCCACCATCATCAACTCCGATCTGATCCTGAACCTGACGACCCTGCCCAAGACGATGATCATCGTCGGCGGCGGCGTGATCGGGGTGGAGTACTGCTGCATGTTCGCCGCCTTGGGTGTACGCGTGACCCTGATCGAACGGCGGCCGCGGCTGCTCGAGTTCGCCGACCAGGAGATCATCGAGGCGCTCAGCTACCATCTGCGCGATGCCCGCGTGACCATGCGCCTGAATGAAGAGGTGGAGTCCGTAGAGTCCGCCCCGGATGGGTCGGTCATCGCGCATCTCGAGTCGAAAAAGAAGGTGCAGGGTGATGCTCTGCTGTACGCCGTAGGTCGGCAGGGCAACGTGGACGAGCTGAACCTTGCGGCGATCGGCGTCGACTCAGACAGCCGCGGCCGTATTCCGGTCGATAAGGACTTTCGCACCAAGTGCTCCAATGTCTTTGCCGTGGGCGATGTCATTGGTTTTCCGTCGCTGGCGTCGGTTTCGATGGAGCAGGGCCGCATTGCCGCGGCGCGGTCCTTCGGCGATGAAACCATCGTCTCCAACCCGAGCTTCTACCCCTACGGCATCTGGACCATTCCCGAGATCAGCTTCCTGGGCAAGACCGAGGAACAGCTCACCGAGGAGGACGTGCCCTACGAGGTCGGCGTGGCCTACTACCGCGAGATCGCGCGCG
>CAXTBJ010000056.1:0-27149 GCA_964242585.1 uncultured Bryocella sp. | reverse complement strand
AGATGTGGCGGGTGCCGTAGAAGGTGTTGCCGGCGAGCCAGATGAGCTCGGAGCGGAGGAAGCGGAGGCCGCGCACGTGCTCCATCTGTTCCCGGAGCGCATGGATACCGATGCGGTCAGCGAGGCGGACCTTGACGGTGCGGTTGTGGACCTCGCCCGTGACGCGGGTGTGTGAAAAGTTTTTCCAGATGAACTGCAGCATGAGCAGCTTGTAGAAGTCGGTGTCGAGCAGGGAGCGGACGATAGGGTCGAGCTTCCAGTTGTGGTTGTGCGCGCGCTCGGCGAAATTCACGTTCATGGCTGTAGTCAAGAGTAGCGGAGCCGCGGGTGGTGGAGGCGGGGAAAGCACAACAGGCGCCCAGGAAGAATCTCCTTGAGCGCCTGCTACTTGTGCAATCGCTGTAACGCGGCACGAGTCCTACCCGGTGATACCCCGGTTGACGAGGATGGTGACGACAACCCGGCGGTTTTCCGCCTGGCCCTTGCGGGTGCGGTTGCTGCCGAGCTGATTGGTGGTGCCCATGGCTGCGGGTGCCAGGATGCGGGTGAGCGGGACGGAGCCCGATTGCTGGATCACGGAAAGCACGGCGTTAGCGCGATCGCTGCTGAGCCGCTGGTTTTGTGTGGGGGAGCCGGTGGCCGAGGCGTAACCCTGCACTTCAATCATGAACCCAGGGGTGCTGGCCGCCGAGTTCACAAATTCCGTGAGCTGATTCCTGTCCCTGGGGGTGATCGTGGCCCTGCCGTTGGCGAAGTTGACCGTCAGGCTGCCTTTCGTCTCGTACTGATCCAGCTGGCCGAAGCGCTGGTTTGCCTTGCCGATGGCCTGGCCGTTGGCCGCTGTCGCCAGCCCGTTGGCTGCAAGGCCCTGCCGGTTGGTGTCGATATCTTGCGTATTTTGGGCGATTTTCTGTCCGTTGGCGTCGATGTCGCGGCGATCGCTGCGCAGTTGATCCTGCGCCCTGGCCACCTCTTCGGCGACCGGGTTCAGGCCGGCGTCGATCTGCTGCGCGGTCTTGAGCGAGCTGTGCGAGAAGATTACCTTTTTCGCCACCAGCTTGTGGTCGGGATCATAGGATCCTTCTACCTTGACGAAAAGGCCGGGAACGAGCTCCGTGATGCCGGGATGTTTTCTGTCGAGACCGAGAAAGCCGCCCTTTTCGGTGGCCTGGGTGGTGTCCGAGAGAACGACGGTGATCCGCGGTTCACCTTGCGTTCTGACGGACATGTTGGGTCCGTTTCGGCCGATGACGAGGCCTTCCACCGTGGCCTGTTGCGCACCTGAGACCGCTGGGAAGAAGACAAGCATGGCCAGCGATGCGACGAGGCCACCGGTAAATCCGAGTTGACGCTGTAATTTCATCCGTCACTCCTTTTCTTTGTAAGTGTCGGCGGCCCGCTCCAACTCACAGCGGCGCAACCTTCCGACCTTTCCATGGAGAAAAGTGTACGCGTGCGATACCGGCTTTAGCCGGTGAGGTCCCAAGGTGGCCAACAGAGGAAAGGGCGAGCGGCAGGCGTTCCAAATCGGTCAACATAGCGTGTAAGTGGGCTTACCGGGCGGGCAGATCGTGCCAAACACGATATTCTGGTAAACGATATGGCGACGAAACAGGAACTCCTCCAGCAGCAGATCAGGCACATCGATATTTCGCGGTACAACGTCGTTCCGATGGTGGAGGCGATGGCCGATATGGCCTACAGCTCGCGCGATCTGGCGCGGGCAGCCCGGATCTACGACGCCATGCTGCGCGATACGGAGTGCGGCGTGATCCTGTGCCTGGCGGGGTCGCTGATTTCGGCGGGGCTGCAAAAGGTGATTGTGGATCTCCTCCGCAACAACATGGTGGATGCGATTGTTTCGACGGGCGCAAATATCGTAGACCAGGACTTTTTCGAGGCCTTGGGATTTCGGCACTATGTAGCCGGGGAAGAGTACAAGTACGGCGGCGGCGATGCCGAGCTGCGTGAGCTAATGATTGACCGCATCTATGACACGTTTATCGATGAGGAAGAGCTGCGCATCTGCGATGACACGACGCAGAAGATCATCGACGGGATGGCGCCGAAGCCGTACAGCTCGCGCGAGTACATCCGCGAGATGGGCGCGTACCTGCAGAAGAATGGGCGCACGCCGCAGCAAGGGAATGCGGATTCGATCGTGCTCGCGGCCTATGAGAAGCATGTGCCGATCTTTGTGCCGGCGTTTTCGGACTGCTCGTTCGGGTTCGGGATCGTGGCGCACCAGCATGCGCGGCAGGGCAAGCCGATGTGCTCGATCGATTCGGGCAAGGACTTTTACGAGCTGACGCAGTTCAAGCTGCAGAACCCGACCACCGGCCTGTTGATGATCGGCGGCGGCGTGCCGAAGAACTTCGCACAGGACATTGTGGTGGCGGCGGATATCCTGGGCGTCGAGGCGTCAATGCACAAGTACGCGATTCAGATCACGGTCGCGGATGCGCGGGACGGTGCGCTGAGCGGCTCGACGCTGAAGGAAGCGAGCTCGTGGGGCAAGGTGGATCTGGCGCAGGAGCAGATGGTGTTTTCGGAGGCGACGATCGCATTTCCGCTGATCGCGGGCTATGCGTGGCATACGCAGGCCGCGGCGGCGCGCAAGGGTAAGGCATTTGCGGAGAAGCTGGATCTGGTTACGGCGTAAGGGCGTTCTGGGTGCTACGTTCTTACGTTGTAAGTGATGATGCGGCATGGCCTTCGGCCAAGCGATGTCAATCCACTCATCGTGTGAATCGTAGAAGTGGAAGGTGTTGATGTGTTCGCGCCGGCCACGTCGAACGATGAGATCAGGGCCAAGTGGAGTACGTTGCGGAACTCTTTTGCCTCTTACGCGATGAAGAGGTGGAATGCGCTTCGATCAGCAATCACGGTTTACCCAAGGAACGGCGGGAGGCGTAGAACAGGTCCATGTTCTGGAGTGAGGGCCACACTGTCCAGTCTGTGATGTCGAGTCATGCTGTCGAATCTTCCGAGGTGATTAGGTGGTCGGTGAAAAATTTTGAATAAGCGCAGCGCCATCCGACGTCGCTGGTGAACTCCGTGCGGGAAGAATCTGAACGCACCAACTCCTGGCCGAACCCGTTGTTCGCTAGAATTCGCTAGAAAAAGAGTTGCTTCGCTTTCGGTCAACACGCGCATTGCCCCAGTCCAGCGAACGGCTACCGTGGACGGTCACGGAACTATGACCTGCGAGAAGATGGCGGGCATGAGCACACCTAAGCCGCTGATCGACAAGTACGAGTCTAGAAAGTACGAGTCCAGGCGCATTCGGGTGTAGATACGGCATGTTCTTATTCAGACCTGGGACCCGATTGGGGTTGAAGGATGAGCTGTATGCTCAGGCTGCTACCAACGGAGAACCGAGCTTCTGGCGAAGAATGTTGAGATTGCTGCGGCGACACGGCTGATCTGTACCTTACGCAGTCGATTTGATCGGTAGAACGATTTGATCCGTAGAACGTAGATGCCCATTCGGAGTGACAGACAAGATTGGGACGTTGCGGGTGTGGCTGATCGAAGAAGCAGATTCCCTTCGGGAATGACAGAAAGAAAAGCAATTGGCTGCATCTGTCGTTGGCTGAAAACATAGATCCCTTCGGGAAGGGCAGAAGGAAAAGCAATTGGTTGCGTCTGTCGTCGGCTGAAAACGCAGATTCCTTCGGAATGACAACCAAGAAAAGCGACTCCCAAATCTTGATTCATTCTTCGATCCTGCCGGTGATCGCCGCACAATTCCGTGCCCTGTGTGGGTGATTGCTACCCCGTGGGCGTCACGTTACGTTGGTGGGAGTTGGCGTATCGGGAGTGGCGAGGAGCTGTGCAACTGCGTGGCGTCCTGGGTGTGCTCTTAGGTGCGTGCCGGTTGGAGAGCGCGCATGGTGCAGGTGGAAGAGCGGCGGGTTGCGGCGATCGACGGGATCGGTGAGGCCGCTAGCCTCGGCGGCAGGCGGCGGAGCTCTGGGGCGGGCTGGGGGGTTGCGGCCCGTTGGCTGATGCCGGTTGCGGCTGGGCTGTTTGTTGTGTATCTGCTCGTCGGCGTGGGGATGGCGAGCCGTTGGCCGCTGGTGCACGATGCGCCGCTGATGCACTATGTGGTGTTTGCGATGGATCATGGCAGCGTGCCCTATCGCGACCTCGTCGAGATGAATATGCCGGGGACCTATGTGATTGAAGGCGCGGCGATGCACCTGCTGAGCGGGGGTGCGTTTGGATGGTGGCTCTGGGATGGGCTGCTGGGGCTTCTGGCGGTGCTTGCGAGTGTGTGGATCGCCGGGCCGGGCCGGCGATCGGCGGGGGTGGTAGGGGGAGCGCTGGCGTACCTGTTTCACCTGTCCGACGGGGCCTGGAACCTGGGGCAGCGGGACTGGACGGTCGCGGTGCTGCTGCTGCTGGGCTTCGGCTGCCTGTTTGCCGGCCTGCGCGAGCGGCAACCGAGGTGGATGGCCGGTTTTCTGTGCTTTTGTGGGCTGGCCGCTTCGATCAAACCCCCGGTGATCGGCATCGGCGTGGTATTTACCGGGGTGATTTGCCGGTTGGTGGCCCGCAGATCTGAGAATTCTGGGGTTCCTGAGGGGTTTGAAAGGTCGGGCCGGGCGTGGATTGCGTACCTGCTGTGGGCCGGCCTGGGGCTGGCCGCGCCCTGTGCGCTGGTAGTGGGATTTCTGCTGCATTGGGGCAATACGCGGGATTTCCTGGCGGTGGTGCATGGGTTGGTGGCGTATTACGCCGGTCTGCAGCGCCTGGGTCTCGGGCGACTGGTGGTGGCGTCGTTTCACCTGAAGGTGATCCTGCTGCCGGCATTGGCGGTATTTTTACTCGGACGCCGCTGGCGGTGCCGGGAGGCCGATCTGCTCCTGCTGGCCGCCGTTGCCGGTGGCGCGCTCTTTGTGGTGCAGGGCAAGGGTTGGGATTATCACCTCTATCCCGAACTGGCGTTCGCGCTGTTGTGGGCGATGGTTGAGTTTCAGGGTGCGTTGGAAGAGTTGCGGTTCCCGGGTGCCGTGGCGGCGGTGACGCTGGCATTCGCGACATGTTTGCTGGCACCGCGGCTGTTGCGGGCCGAGCACAGAGCCACCTACCCGATGGGAACCTTGACCAGTCTTCAGCAGGACCTTACGGCGCTGGGTGGATCGAGGCTTTCGGGGAAGGTGCAGTGTCTGGACATGACCCTGGGCAGCTGCATCAACGTGCTGTATCGCATGCAACTGATGCAGGCCACCGGCTACCTGTATGACTTTTACCTATTTCCGGAACACGGTACCCCTGTGACCGAGGGGATGCAGAACGGGTTTTTACGGCAGATAGCGGCCCAGCCACCCGAGTTGATCGTTTTGAGCTCGCAGTCGTGGCCGGGCGATGCGCGAGGGTATGCGCAGTTGGGGAACTGGCCTGCTTTTAAGGACTTTCTCGGTAGGAATTACAGCGTGATCCGTGAGTTTCCGGTGCAGCCGCAGACGGCGGGGTACAGGATCTATGGGCTGCATCCGCCTTCTGTGGGTTCGATTTTGCGATAGCGGGTTTACTGCGGGTTATCCGTAACCTTTGTGGCTTGCCCGTAACTTTTGCAGCGCACCAGAGCCGTGGATTTCCTGTGGGACAGAAACAAAGAAGGCCTTGGGCACTTAGCTAAGCCGCTCTAGTGCAGTAGATTGCGGGTGTCGAGTTCCCGGAGGATCAGTTCTATAGACCAGTCTATGGATTCGCAGCCGCTTACGGTTACCGTGGCCAGCGATTGGGTGGGTAGGACGTACTGTACGGCCATGGGGTAGGCGGTGGCTTCGAACTGGGCCCGGATGCTGGCCTCAGTGCGGCCGCGTTCGCGCATGTCGCGGTAGATGCGGCGGTTGAGGCAGATCTCGTTGGGGGCGTCTACATAGACCGTGAGGTTGTAGAGCGGAAGCAGGTCGGGGTAGTGAAGGGCGAGGATGCCTTCGACGACGAGGAAGGGCCGCGGGTCGATCTGCTGGAAGGCACCGGGAATGCGGGAGTGGGTGGTGAAGTCGTAGACCGGACGCTGAATCGGGGCGCCGTTGGCGAGGGTGCGGATGTGCTCGAGGAAGAGCTCGGACTCGAGCGAGTCGGGGTGATCGAAGTTGCGTTGGTCGCGGGCGTCGAGGGGGAACTGGGAGAGGTCGCGGTAGTAGAGGTCGAGTGGGAAGAGGGTGGCTTCGAGCTGGTGGGTGAGCTCTTTGGCGAGGGTAGTCTTGCCGGAGCCGGAGCAGCCGGCGATGCCGAGCACGACGGGGCGGCGGGGGAACGTCAGCTGCTGGGGCGTGCTCACGGCTTCAGTGTAAAGGCGGGGTGAGGAGGTGAACCAGGGCGTAATGGGGGTCCCCAAGGAGGGGGCGTTCGACTTCCACACCGGCGGATCTCATCTCATGCCCAGTCCCGCGCCGTGGTGCGGGGCGGGGCACGTATGAACTCCTCCCGGTCGCAACTCGAAGGTGTGTTTCTGGCCATTGCAGCGTTTACCTGCTTTGTGCTGGCGGACACGTGTATCAAGGGCCTGGTTCGCTACCATCTGCCCGTGTACGAAGTGGTGTCCTCGGTGGCGTTCCTGGAACTCGGGCTGCTGGCCGGGTATGTCGCGGCACGGGGACGCCTCCACACTCTGTGGCCGAAGCGTCCGGTGCGGGCGCTGCTGCGCTCGGGTCTGGATCTGCTGAACAACATCTGTGTGGTGATCGCGCTGCGTCATCTGCCGCTGGCGCTGTTCTACATCCTGGTGTTTCTTGCCCCGGCGGTGACCACGCTGCTGGAAGCGGCGTTGCTGAAGGAGCCGTTGGGGGGCAAGCGGTGGCTCGCGGTGACGACCGGTTTTATGGGTGTGGTGATTGCGGTCAATCCGCTGGGAACAGCGCAGGCGGGGGATCGAACGGGCTATCTTGCGTGCCTGGTGTGCGTGGCGTGTTTTTCGGCGAACATGGTCTGGTCACGGCGTTTGACGCAGGATGAAAGCCCGGAAAGCCTGACGTTTTTCTCGAGCATGGTGCAGGCGGCTACGGGGATCGCGGTCGTGCTGGGCCCCCGTGTGCCGGTTAGCCTGCCGATCGCGAGGCTGTTCGCGGCGGCGGCGGTTGTCTCACTGGCCGGGGGCTTGTGCTTCTTTCTGGCGCTGCGGCGGACGTCGGCGGCCACCGTTTCGCAGTTCCACTACACGCAGCTGTTGACGGAAGCGCTGCTGGCGTTTGCCATTTGGCGCGAGAGGCCGACCATGTATATGGTGTTTGGCGGGGTGCTGATCGTGGTGTCGGGCTGGGTGGCGGCGAACATTGTCAGTCGCCAGACGATCGCTTCGCCCGAGATGTAGCGCGGTGAGGAAGATCGCCGGTTTAAGGCTTTAAGGGCGGCGCTTGCTTCTCTGCAGCGATCTGGGCTTCGACTTGGGCTTCGATTTGGGGGATGAGGGCTTTTAGCAGGGCGGTGAAGTGCTTTCCGACGCGCTGGCCGGTTTGCATGACCTCCTCGTGATGGATGGGGCGGTCAAGGACGCCGGCGGCCATGTTGGTAACCAGCGAGAGGCCGAGGACCGCGAGCCCCATGTGACGGGCGACGATGACCTCATGGACGGTACTCATGCCGACGAGGTCGGCACCGAGGGTGCGGAAGGCGCGGATTTCGGCGGGGGTCTCATAGCTGGGGCCGAGGACGGCGAGATAGACGCCCTCCGGGAGCGGGATCTTCTGGCGGGCAGCTTCGGCGTGCGCCAACCGGCGCAGGGCGGGGCTGTAGGCCTGCGTCATGTCGAAGAAGCGAAAGCCTGTGCCGGGGCGCGTGGCAAAACGTGGCTCGTTGGGGCCGAGCGCGGCGTTGGTGCCGGTGAGATTGATGTGGTCCGAAAGCGCGACGAGGGTGCCTGGGGTATAGGCGGTATTGATGCCGCCGGCGGCGTTGGTGACGATCAGGCCGCGGCAGCCGAGCAGGCCGAGCACACGGGTGGGGAAGGTGACCTCGGCGGGAGCGTAGCCCTCATAAGCGTGCACACGGCCGGCCATGACGGCCACGGGCGTGCCGCTTACGGTACCCAGGATGAGCTGGCCGGCGTGGCCTTCAACCGTTGATTGGGGCCAGCCGGGGATGTCGGCGTAGGGGATCGTTGTCGCCCCCTCAACCTGCGCAGCGAAGTTGCCGAGGCCGGAGCCGAGAACGATGCCCAGCGCCGGCTGTGCGGGGTGGCGTGCGCGGATACGGTCGGCAGCGGCTAGGGCGCGAACGTAGAGGTCTGTCGGCGTGGTGGGCACGGTGGTTCGGAGAGGCTTTTATGACCTTGCCTCCCAAGCGTATCAGGTACCAGGTGCGTACCTGGGCCTTCGCATCATGGCTGGCGCGGTGAAACGGCTCACGGCCTGGGGCAGGGAGTGATGGACCGGCGCGCACTCTGAGTGCCGTTCATCCTTGTCATGGAAGGCTGTTGGCGAAACAGCGCTTCGCGTTAGGTATCCGCAGTACCTGCGAGCAGAAGCCACATGGTGCTGGAAGCCAACGCTGCCTGTCGTTCGATCGCCTCTGAGTTCACGCTCGTCAGGCCGTGCAGGGCCTCTTCAAAGATCCTGGCGCGGAGCAGTCCCTCATACGAAGCCGCATCTTGAACCGCATCTCGTCCAGTCCAGGCTTTCTTTCTGAAGACACCTTTAAGGTAGGCGATCAGGATGCCTGTCCTGCCCCGTGCGATGGTCTGTCCATACTGCCGGCCAAGCTCCGGGAAGCGGTCGGCATCGCGTGTAACCGCGCGGTAGAGCGCCAATTCCTCCTCCCCAAGTAGATGCCCGAGATACTCCTTGCCCGCCTCGAACAGTCCCTCTTGTGTTGCCTCGGCGAACCAGGCGAACCGTTGCCCGAGGGTGTCCTCCGATGGGAGGTCCCCTGCAAAGAGGGTGTCGGTACAGGCGCCAACCATGACCTTCCTGAACAGTTCATCTTTGTGCGAAAAGTGGCTGTAGATCGTCTTCACGGAGACACCGGCGGATTTTGCGATGGCATCCATGGATGCACCGGCGAAGCCGTCGCGAAGGAAATTCTCCCGAGCCGCCAGAACGATGTCACGGTCTTTTCGAGCGATCAGTTCTGCTTTAGCGGTGGGCGCAGAGGCGAGCTTTATCGAGGTTTTCGCCACTTCTCAAGAGTAGAACAATTCTTTTCTGAATCGACAACGCTCGTTTCCTCATCTGGAGTCGAGATGCGGAAACGTTCGTTGTAGGTTAAGTCATTCCCGCTGGGTACCTTGAGGAATGAAAAAGGAGATGAGATGAAGATCGGAATCATAGGAGCAGGCCATATCGGATCGATTCTGGCGCGGCACCTCCGGCAGTTGGACCACATGGTGCTCATTGCAAACTCGCGTGGACCTGAGACGCTTGCTGAAGTCGCCCGCGAGACGGGCGCAACTCCCGTTACCGACGCGGAAGCGGCAAAGGGCGTCGATCTGCTCGTGCTCACCATTCCCCTGAAAGGTGTGCCCTTGTTGCCGAAGGATCTGCTCGCCTATCTGCCGGCAGCCGCGCCGATTCTCGACACGGGAAACTACTACCCGCCGCGCGACGGCCGCATCGGTGAGATCGATGCAGGGATGGTGGAGTCCGCCTGGACCTCTCGCCTCCTGGGGCGTCCGGTGATCAAGGCGTTCAATAATCTCACTGCGGATAGCCTGCTGCGCAAGGGTCTTCCCAAAGGTGCGAAGAAGCGGATTGCGCTGCCCGTAGCGGGAGATGACGCTTCGTCAAAGCGAATTGTCATGGATCTTGTGGAAGCGCTCGGCTTCGATCCGTTCGATGCGGGTTCCTTGTCGGAGTCTTGGCGCTATCAGCCGGGAACCCCGGCGTACTGTCCCGATCCGACCCTGCAGCAGCTGCCGCTGCTTTTGCAACGCGCCGACCGGGAGAAGGCGCCAAAGGATCGGGACAACGCCTCGAAGAGGCTGGGCAAGATCGCTCTCGAGTTCCCGCAGCCGGAGTTGGTCCGCGTTGTCCGGCTTTCCGCAGGCCTGGACATATGGAAACCACGAAGCTGGATGGCGCTCGTCCGCCTGCTCTTCGCCGTTCTGGGCTCCCGGCTTAGCGGTGCCGCCGAGCGCTAAGGTTGGCTCAACGAGTCGAGAGCATTTTGAGAAGGCAAGCAAGAAGCACCCCTGTTGTCGCCGGAGTTGGGGAGCGTCGCCGGAGATCATCTGGAATAGAATACGGTCCATCTTGCCGATTACAGATCTTACGAATCTTACGAAGCAAAAGCGCAGGGGATGGATTTGGGCCGTTGTGGCCGGGCTGCTTGCCGTGCAGGCGGTGCTCGCGCTCAGCATCGTGCATCGTGAGTCGTTGACCTTTGACGAGGACGATCATATGTTCGCGGGATACATGATGTGGAAGACCGCGGACTATGGGTTGAATCCGGAGCATCCGCCGCTGGTGAAGCTGCTGGCGGCGCTGCCCGTGCTGGGGCAGACGCTGTGGATTCCGCCCATGCGGGGGCGCAGCTTCAAGCAGGAGGCGTATCTGGATGGGCGCGACTGGCTGGCCCGGAACGATGGCGGCAGCCAGCGGATGGTGTTTCGCATGCGGGCGGCCACCGAGCTGCTGGCGCTGGGGCTGGCCCTGATGGTGTTTCTGGCGGCGCGAGAGTGGTTCGGTGAGGTGGCCGGGCTCGCGGCGCTGGTGTTGGTGGTGTTCGATCCGAATATCCTGGCGCATTCGGCGCTGGTGACGACCGATGTCGGCGTGTCGTTATTTTTTCTCGCGTCGGTGTACGCGTTTTACCGTTGGGTGAGGCAGCCGACACCCGCTGGCTTCGCCGTTGCGGTGCTCGCGACTGGCTGTCTGCTGGCGACCAAGCACTCCGGCATCCTGCTTGTGCCGATGCTCGTGCTGCTGGCGGGGTGGGAGACCGCGGTTGCGCCGAAGGCCGATCGCAAGCGGGTGGCGCTGCGGCTTGGCGGCGGATTGACCGCCATGCTGGTGCTGAGTGCGGCGACCCTGTGGATCTTCTACGGCTTTCGCTACGCGGCACGACCGGCGGGGCTGGCTTTGAGCACACCGCTGGCGGAGTATGCCGCGCCGCTGTCGCACTGGCAGTCCGCGAGCGTGCTGCTGGCCGCGCGGCTGCACCTTCTGCCCGAGTCTTACCTGATGGGGCTGGTGGACGTGAAGCGCGTGGCAGAGTTTTATCCCACCTTTCTGCTGGGCAAGGTGTATGCGCATGGGGTCTGGCCGTACTTTCCGGCGGTGATCGCGATCAAGTCGACGCTGGGACTGCTGGCGCTGGTGGGATTGGCGCTCTATGCGGTGGGAAGCGGAAGGCTCGGTCGAGGGCGCGAGGTGGTGTATGTGCTGGTGCCGGCAGCCGTGTACCTGCTGGTGGCGATGCTTTCGGGGATGAACATCGGCGCGCGGCACCTGCTGCCCATGTACACGTTTTTGTTTGTGCTGGCAGGCGCGGGGGTAGGCGCTCTCGCCCCCAGAGGGCGCGGATGGGCGATAGCCTGTGCGGTGCTGGTGGGCGCGCATGCCTTGTCTTCGATGGCCGTGTTCCCGACGGAGATGGCGTACGCGAACGAGGCATGGGGTGGGCCGAAGCACCTGCACACCCTGCTGAGCGATGCCAATGTGGACTGGGCGCAGCAGCTGGTGCAGGTGCGGCAGTGGCAGGACAGGCATCCGGCGCAGGAGTGCTGGTTCGCCTATTTCGCCTATCCGGAGGTGGAGCCTGCGACATACGGCATCCGGTGCCATGCGCTGCCCACGATGGATACGCTCTGGCTGGGCGGAGCGGAGATGATCCAGCCGACGATCAAGGGAACGGTGCTGCTCAGCGCGGGCGATCTGAGCGGCTGCGAATGGCCGACGGGGAGGGTGAATCCGTATGCCGGTTTTCAGGCGCTTCGGCCCGAGGAAAGCCTCGACTACGGCGTCTTTGTCTACCGGGGCACGTTTGATCTGCGGCAGGCCGCGGCCATGGCGCGGGCGCAGCACAGCGGCGAGGTGCTGACGCAAGGCCGGCCGCAGGAGGCGCTTGCGCTGGGGCGGGACGCGGTGCGGCTCGCGCCGGAGAACGTCTATGCGCAGACGGCGCTGGGGGATGCGAGTGCGGCTGCCGGGGCCAAAGGGGAGGCCATCACGGCGTGGGAGACGGGGGTCAGCCTGGCAGCGGCATTTGAACCCGGCGCGCAGGCAAGCTATGTGCCGGACCTGCGGGCGAAGATTGCCAGGCTTGGACGGTAGGGCTGTGACAGTAGCAGCAGCTAGGCACATGGGACGATAGCGGCGCGCTCGATCGCATGGTCACGTCGTCTCGGGCCAGTGATACCTGGATCGAGTAGAGGAGAGCGCACAGGGTGTTTGCGGCGAGGTAGGTGTGTCTATAGAACGGCGTTACTGCCGCTCCATTTGGACTCGCTTGGAGTTAAGAAGCGTGAGAGCAAAGATCGTCGCTTGTGGATATTTACGCACTCGCCCCCAAGCGGTGTACGCGTCTCGTGCAAGCCGAATAGACTGCTCGGCCTCGAGACGGCTCCAGTTCAGAGTTATATCGAATCAGCGGTGTGTCGCGATTGTTGCAAGGTTCGAAAGGCGCGGGCCACAAATTGAAGGTCGGGCAAAGGAGAGCTGCCCGCAAGTTTGCCGAGCGACCCTGACCATCTGTCGCTGGAAAAGAGTCCGCAGGCGGTAAACATGGCGGAATGATCGAGCCATCGTTGCATGATCAAGCGCGCGTTTTCCTCGGCCCCTGCTGCAAAGAGCAAGGCCGCCTCGTAAGCCAGTAAATGGAACAGAGCATAATAGACGTTAGAAACCGCGCGCCGAAGACTCGCTTGCCGCGGCCGTCGTCTCTCCCGAGAAGCGAGGTGATCGGCTTGTTCCAGCAGGTCAAGCGAGAAATTCATGCAGCTTGTTTTAGCGAAGTAAATGGGAAGAGAGAGAGACCCCACCGTCAATGACCCGCGACTGCACATCGTCGCCGAAGTTGGTCAACCGCCTCACGGTCTCACGGTCAAGTTGTACATCGCTTCGCACATGCAGATCCACCCATAGCGATGTATTGCCGTAAAGGTCGGGACCCGTACGCAGTTCAATGTTGGTCACCTCGGGCGGCAACTGCAGTTGAGTAAGAATGAACCGAGCCTTCTCAAGCTCTGCCTGCGAGTTTTGATCTGCGGCGTCCACCAAACCACCATATCGCTCTTGGCACGAACTCATCACTTGATGAGCATGCTGACAATGCTCGCGCTCATCAGGTTGGCGACCGTGCCGGCGAGCATGGCGCGCAGGCCGAGTTTGGCGAGCTCGTTGCGGCGGTTGGGGATCAGGGCGCCGATGCCGCCGATCTGCATGCCGACCGAGCCCAGATTCGCAAAACCGCATAGCGCAAAGGTGGCAATGGCGAGCGTACGGGTGGAGACCTGGCCGGCGCGGGCCATCTGGCCCAGCTGCGTGTAGGCGATGAACTCGTTGAGCACGGCGCGGGTGCCGATGAGGTCTCCGACTTTGGTGGCGTCGGACCAGGGGATGCCGATCAGCCAGGCGATCGGCGCGCACAGGGTACCGAGCGCATTGCCGAGCGAGTGCGGAAACGGAATATGGCCGTGTGCCCAAAGGACGTTCGATACCCCGAGCATGATGGCGTTGATCAGGCCCACGATGGCGAGAAAGCTGATCAGCATAATAGCCACGTTGAAGGCGAGCGCGCCGCCGTCGATGGTGCCGCGGGCGATGGCACCGATGAGGTTTTCGCTCTTGTGCTGCTCCTCGGCCGGGATTTTCACCGTGCCGAGCGTAGCGGGGATCTCGGTTTCAGGCACGAGCATTTTGGCAACGAGGATGGTGCCGGGGGCGGTCATGATCACGGCGGAGAGCAGGTCCTGCGCGCGGATACCGAAGCTGATGTAGGCCGCCATGATGCCGCCCGAGACGTGTGCCATGCCGGAGGTCATGATGGTCATGAGCTCCGAGCGGGTAGCGCCGTTCAGGAAGGGGCGGATGGTGAGGGGAGCCTCCGTCTGGCCCATGAAGATAGAGGCCGCGACGTTGGTGGACTCCGCGCCGGAGGTGCCCATGGTGCGTTGCATGATCCAGGCCACGCCGCGGATGATCCACTGCATGATACCCAGGTGGTACAGCATGGCAAACAGGGCGGAGACGAAGATGATGGTCGGCAGCACGGCGAAGGCGAAGACCTCGAGCGGGCTGGTGGGATCGCCGAGCTTGCCGAAGACCATGGAGGAGCCGTCAACGGCGTGCGCGAGAAGGCTGGTGACCGCGCCCGCGCCGATCTGCAGCAAGACCTGGCCGTAGCTCCACTTGAGCACCAGAAAGGCGAACAGGACCTGCAGACTGAGCCCCCAGGCGACGGTGCGCCAACGGATGGCCCTCCGGTTTGAGGACAGGGCGTAGATCAGGCCGAGAAGAACGGCGAGGCCGAGCAGACCGGTGAAGCGAGCCAAAGGCGGGTACTCCGCGAGGGATGTAGGCCGAGTGTACCGGAGATAGCGTGCGCACGCAGGCGTAGCCGTTGTCCGGCCAGCATGGAACCCCATTCACTGGACGTGGATGGCCAGGCGGACGGGCAGGTCGCGCGGGGGGAAACAGGCGGCGGTGTCGCAGGCCTGGTAGTGCAGCTTGCCGGTAAGAAGGGACTCACCCCTAGCCGGCGCGGCAATCTCCAGGCGCACGTGGAACTCGTCCTGGTAGGTGTTCAGGGTCTCGCCGGAGCCGGTTTGCAGGTGGAAGGGAATGCCCTGGGGGAACTCGGTGTGGAGCAGATGGAGGTTGGCGGCGGGATCGACCTGGAGGCTGGTTGGGATCAACGTTTCGTCGCCCGGCGTATGCGAATTGATGTGAAAGCCGGAAGCTACGTGAAAGCGCACCTCGATCCAGCCGGGTTTGCCGGCAGGAAGGGTGAAGCTATCCGTATCGAGGCTGACCCGCTCGAC
The DNA here is from genome assembly GCA_964242585.1 of uncultured Bryocella sp. GTDB lineage: Bacteria > Acidobacteriota > Terriglobia > Terriglobales > Acidobacteriaceae > Granulicella. The sequence continues at coordinate 12,217 of CAXTBJ010000056.1, read as the reverse complement.
CCGGGCGTGGGCCGGGGAGGGCCCCGTGTCGAAGTGGATCTCCTGAGCCGGGGCGTTTGGCAGCCATGGGCCCGCCGACGCTGAAATGCAGCAAAGCAGGGCGGTCCCGCAGGCCAACATGCACGAAGCAAGCACCCGGTTGTGAGACGGACTCATCGACGCGTTCACTGGCCGGCTGTTCCCACAATCGCCTGGATCTCAGCTTCCATCTGGTCCTTGGACGGCGCGCCCGCGTTGACGTTGACCACCTTGCCGTTCCGGTCGACATAGAAGGTCTCCGGCAGGTAATCGACGCCGCCATACGATTTGGCGACCTCGTCCTTGCCGTCCGGCAGCAGCACGGGGTAGCTGACCCCGATCTTCTTGGCCGCGTGCGCGACCTCGGCCGGCGTGATGCCGTCATCCTGCGAAAGCCCCAAAATGATCAGGCCCTGCGGTTTGTACTTGGTGGCAAACTCCTGAAACCAGGGCATCTCCAGCTTGCACGGACCGCACCAGGTGGCCCAGAAGTTCACCACCACGGGATGACCTTTGAGTTCACTGAGCGAGACCTTTTTGCCGTCCGTGTCGGTCAGGGTGAAGGCGGGCGCAGGTTTGCCACGCAGGTTCGCGCCCTGGAAATCGGTGGGAGCGTTCTCGGTCGGAGCGGGACCGCCCTCCGGCTGGAGCTGGATACGGTTGGCCTCCATCGCCGCGCGGCGGGCATGGAGATTGTGCACCCCTGCCCAGAATAAAAGCATGATGGCGACAAGCATCGCCCCAAGAACCGCAAATCTGCGCGCCACGTCGGGTTATCCTTTCGCGAGTCTTGATGCACCCGCGCCACCCTTTTATCTTAGCCCTTGCGCTTAGCCCTTGCACGCGCCCTTCGGCGATCGCTCCTCTGCTAGCATTCCCCCAGGAATGAGCCGCGACCCCAAGGCAAAGCGAGAGACGGAGGCGGCGACCGAAGAGGACAGCCCCGCGGCTGAGGGTCGCCAAGCCGCTGAGGGTCGCCAAGCCGCATCGCTGGTCCGAGTGGAGGCCGCGGCCCTTGAAACGATGGCGCAACGCCTGGAAGGGTCTGGAGCCGAGGCGTATGCGCAGGTCCTGGAGCGGCTGGTGCGGACCGTGCGCGGCGGCCATCGGGTGGTGCTCTGCGGCATGGGCAAGAGCGGGCTGATCGCACGCAAGATCGCCGCGACGCTGGTGTCGCTTTCGGTGCCCGCGCTGTTTTTGCACCCGGCGGAGGCGCTGCACGGCGATCTGGGAATTCTGGCGGCCGGCGACACGCTGCTCATGCTCTCCTATTCGGGGGAGACGGCGGAGCTGCTGCGCCTGCTGCCGGTGGTGGAGCGGCTGGACGTTGCCGTGCTCAGCCTGTGCGGCTGCATGGGTTCGACGTTGGCGCGAAGCAGCGAGACCGTACTCGATACCGGCGTGGATCGCGAAGCGTGTACACACCAACTGGCCCCGACCGCCTCCACGACGGCGATGCTGGCCATGGGCGATGCCCTGGCGGTGGCGTTGAGCCGCCGGCTTGGCTTTGCACCGCAGGACTTCGCCGCCTTGCACCCGGGGGGCCACCTGGGGCGAAGGCTGACCGCGGTGCGCGAATTGATGCATACGGGCGTGGCCGTGCCCGTCGTAGAGCCGGATGCGCGGCTGCCGGCGATCATGCACGAGATGAGCGCCAAGCGGCTGGGGATGACCACCGTGCAGGCCGGGGGACGGCTGCTGGGCGTGCTTTCGGACGGCGATCTGCGCCGTTTGATGGAGCGTGAGGGGCCAGAGGCGTTTCATCGCACGGCCGAGGAGGTGATGCATCGGCAGCCGCGTCGCATCGTTGGGGGCATGTTCGCAGCCGACGCGCTGGCGCTGATGGAGGCGCACAAGATCACGTCGCTGATTGTGAGCGACCTGTCCGGAAACAGTCCGGTGCTGGGTGTCGTGCACATGCACGATCTGCTCGAATCGCTGGGAACGGCGGGGAGCGCCGAAAAGAAACTTTCGTAATCTATTCGCCCCGCGGGCTGTTCGTTACAATCGAACCCGACATGCAACGTTGGTCCCAACTCTTCCTTCCGACCCTGCGCGAGGCACCAGCCGATGCCGAGGTGGCCAGTCATAAACTCCTTTTGCGCGCGGGTTACGTGCGCCAGCTTGGGGCCGGCATTTACAGCTACCTGCCCCTGGGCCAGCGTGCGCTGAATAAGATCGTGCGTATCGTGCGTGAGGAGATGGACCGCATCGGGCAAGAGTTTCACCTGCCGGCGCTGACACCCCGTGAGATGTGGGAGGAGAGCGGCCGCTGGGCCGGCATGGGCGACAACATGTTTCGCCTGAAGGACCGCAAGGGCGCGGAACTGGCGCTGGCCATGACCCATGAGGAGATCATGACTTCGATAGCGCGCAACGAATTGCGCAGCTATAAGCAGTTGCCGCAGATCTGGTACCAGATCCAGACAAAATTCCGCGATGAGCCGAGGCCCAAGAGCGGGCTGCTGCGCGTGCGCCAGTTTTTGATGAAGGATTCGTACTCGTTCGATCTTGACGCGGCGGGTTTGGATGAGAGCTATCGGCTGCACGATGAGATCTACCAGCGGATCTTTACGCGTTGCGGGCTGGATTTTGTGGCGGTGGAGGCCGATTCGGGCGCGATGGGCGGATCGCAGTCGCAGGAGTTCATGGTCTACACCGAGGCCGGTGAGGACCTGATCGCGAGCTCGGCTTCGGGCTACGCGGCGAATCTGGAGAAGGCGACCTCGAAGCTGGCGCCGGTGGAGGATCTCGCGCCGACAGGCGACGGCCTGCCGGCGTTGGTTCACACGCCGGGCAAGGGGGCGATTGCGGATATCTGTGAGTTTTTGCAAATTGCGCCCACACAGGACATCAAATGCGTCGCGTTTATGGGAGAGCATGTTGACGCCGCCGGCGCGAGCACATGGCGTCCCGTGGCCGCGTTTCTGCGCGGCGATCATCACGTAAATGAGACCAAGCTGAACGGGGTTGCGGGTACAGCTGATCTGCGGCCCATGACGGCAGACGAACTGGCTTTGTATATCGGTGGTCCGGCAGGGTTTCTCGGGCCCGTGGGCATCGCCGAGGTGATGACGGCAGGGTCGCTGACCGGATTGAAGAGCGGGAAGGCCTTGGAAAAACTGAAGGGCGTGCAACGCGAGAAGGCGACGGAAGGCCTGAAAACCATCGTCGTGCTCGATCCGGCGCTCGAGGGCCGGGCCAACCTGGTCTGCGGCGCAAATAAGCTGGACTACCATTACCAGAACGTTACCCCTGGCCGAGATTTTCAAGCGACGCTGATTGCCGACATTCGCAACATCAATGAGGGCGAGCCGGACCCGATCGGTGGCGAGCCCTTACGGCTGGGCAAAGCCGTAGAGATCGGCCACATCTTCAAACTCGGCTACAAGTATTCCGAGTCGATGGGCGCGCGCGTGCTGGATCGCGACGGTAAGGAGGTCACGCCGATCATGGGCAGCTACGGCATCGGGATTGAGCGCATCCTGACGGCAGCGATCGAGAGCTCCGCTGCGACGTTCGCCGCAGCGGCAAACCAGCAGCCCGCAGGCAAATCGCCCCTCCCCGAGCAGTTCGCGCTACCGACCGCGATTGCTCCTTTTGAGGTAATTGTGTGCATTACGAATACGCGCGAGGCCGCACTGAACGAGGCCGGTCTGGACTTGGCGGAGGCGCTTTCCCATGCGGGGGTGGATGTACTGCTGGACGACCGCGATGAGCGGGCCGGGGTGAAATTTAAAGACGCGGACCTGATTGGCGTACCGTTTCGCATCAACATCGGCAAGCGTTTAAGCGAGGGCGTGTTGGAGGTCGTCGATCGCCTCAACGGCGAGACCCGCGATCTGCCGGTGGAGGGGGCCGCGGCACAGATTGCCGTGCTGGTGGCAACGTCCAAACTTTAAATTTCTAACCTGTTGAGCTTGTCTCTTTTTTGCTTCGCTTTGAGATCTAACCTATGCCCGTTCGCTTGAAATACGGAAAACCACGGCACTCCCTCGCTTGGCGCGCCTTACGCGCGCTGCTTGCGCTGGTCCTCCTGCTGGTCGTGGCGGGGGGGATCACGTTCGCCGTGGAGTACCGCCAGTATGCGGGTCTGGTGGATCAACGACTGGCGCAGGGCCCACTGTTTACCTCGACCGCCCAGATCTATGCCGCGCCGCAGGAGGTCCGCCCCGGACAGCATCTGTCGGTCGAAGTCATTGCGGGCAGCCTGCGGAAGGCTGGTTACAGTGAGGATGGGGGAGCCAATACCATGGGGCGCTTCACCCTGCAGGGTGAGGCCATCTCCATCAAACCTGGTCCGCAAAGTTATCTGGCGACGGATGGCGCTACCATAACCACTTCGGACGGCGCGGTGCAGGCCATCACGGCGGACAATGGCGCGGCGCTGGGCGCCTACAAGCTGGAACCGCAGTTAATTACCGCCTTGAGCGAGGACAAAAACCGTACCAAGCGACGCATGGTGACCTATGACCAGATACCGCCGCGTATGGTGCAAGCGGTTCTGGCAATCGAGGACCACCGTTTTTTTGAACATTCCGGCATAAACTACGTTCGCACGGCCAAATGCGCGATTCAGGACACGCTCTCGCATCACATGGCCTGCGGCGGGTCTACGCTCACGCAGCAGTTGGCACGCGGCTTTTTCCTGACCCCGCAGAAGTCGATCTCGCGCAAGGTGGCCGAGATCATGATCACGTACCAGCTTGAGGATCGATTTACCAAACAGCAGATCTTCGAGATGTATGCCAATCAGATCAATCTTGGGCAGCGTGGCTCCTTTGCGGTGAACGGCTTCGGGGAAGCGGCTCAGGCCTACTTCGGCAAGAATTTAAAGCAGCTGAATCTGGCCGAATGCGCGCTGCTGGCCGGCATGATTCAGCGGCCGAACTACTTTTCTCCGTACCGGCATCCGGACCGTGCGACCGAGCGACGCAACCTCGTGCTGGATTCGATGGTGGAGACGGGCGCAGTCACGGCGGCGCAGGCCGATGCCGCTAAAGCCGAGCCCGTCAAGCTGGCCCCGGCCGATGTGGATGCGAGCGAAGCCCCCTTCTTCGTCGATCTGGTGCATGACCAGATCGTGCAGCGTATCGGCGACTACGACTCCGGGCACTCGTCGCTGCGGATCTATACTTCCCTCGATCCGGAGTTGCAGCGGGCAGCGGCTGATGCGGTCGAGGCCGGGATGAAGCATGTGGATGAGTTGGTGCGCGCACAGCATCGGCACGGGGAGCCGGGAGCCCTGCCGCAGGTGGCGCTTGTCGCTCTGAACCCGCACACGGGCCAGGTGTTGGCGCTGGTCGGGGGCCGCAACTACGCGGCTTCGCAGCTGGATCATGCCACAAGCAAGAGGCCCACGGGATCAATCTTTAAACCATGGGTCTATGCGACGGCCGAGCAGCAGGCGGTAAACGGCCAGACCCTAAACGGCTCACCTTTTACCGCGCTGACCATTTTGCACGACGTGCCGACGACCTTTTCCTATGACGGTCAGACGTATAGCCCGGGCAATTACAAGGACCAGTACCACGGTGATGTGACCGCGGTCTACGCGCTCGCGCACTCGTTGAACAATGCGACGATCTCGCTGGGGGAGCAGGTCGGGTTCGGGGACGTAGCCTCCCTTGGCCGCGCTTCGGGGGTCGCCGCGGCGAAAGGGACGCCCTCGGTGTCTCTGGGCGCTTACGATGCCACACCGCTGGACATGGCCGGAGCCTATACGGTCTTTGCAAACAGCGGCGTCCACCTGACGCCGTGGCTGCTGTCCAGCGTGCGCAGCACCAACGGTGATGTCGTTGCGGACTATACGCCGGAGGCGAAGCAGGTCCTCGACCCACGGGCCGCCTACCTTACACAAAACCTGCTGGAAGGCGTCATGAACTTCGGCTATGGAATCGCGGTACGCAAGCTGGGCTTCACGGCGCCGGCTGCCGGTAAAACCGGCACCTCGCACGATGCCTGGTTTGCGGCCTATACCTCCAACCTGATCTGCATCGTATGGGTGGGCAATGATGATTATTCCGACGTGAAGCTGGAGGGGGCGATTGCGGCTGCGCCGATCTGGGCCGGTTTTATGAATCGCGCGATCCGGCTGCCGCAATACTCGGATATGAGGGCATTTTCGCAGCCCCCGGATGGAATTCAACTCGTAAGCATTGATCGCGCAAGCAATTTGCCGGCGGATGCCAACTGCCCCAGCCAGACCTTTCAGGCGGCTTTTCTGCCCGGCACCGTACCGCAAAGCACCTGCTCGCATATGGGTATGGATGTGCAGACCCTTGGAACGCAGTTATATGGCAGCGACGCGCCCCAGGACGGGATGACGCAGCCGGTTCCTGTACCGCCACCCCCGTTGTCGCCATCTCATCCGCGGCAAACGGTGCCCCAGCCGCCTGAGTAGAGCCGTTCTCCCAATGCTGTGATTTTGGCAACCGCGGCTGATGCGGCGTGCCGTTGGCTTGAATGCCGCTTGGTTGGTGCCGCTTGGTTGGTGCCGCTTTGTTGGTGCCGTTTGGCTTGAGGAAGAGCGGCGCGAGCAGCCTTTACTGGACACCTTCAGGAGCAGTGATCTGAGGGAGCGCGCCGAAGTTGTAGAGACCCCGGGTAAGTGTTCCATTAGATTCGTCTCATCACGCTCCTATGCCGCGACGATTTGTCTTGCTCTTTTCACTCGTCTTTCTTGCGTATGCGGTCCTGCTGACGAGTCGTTCTGTCGCAGGATTTCCCCATACGCTGGAGACACACACGCATTGGCCCTGGTTAGGCGATAAGCCGGTGGGCGAGGACGGTTTTTACATGTTGACCGTGGCCGATCACATGGCCCGCCAACATCACATCACGTACAACTACGGCGAGCCGGCGACAGGCTTCCAACCGTTGGCGACCTTTCTTTGGGCCGGTATAGACCTTCTGGTGCGTGCAATCGGCGGCGATGCCTGGTTGCTGGTGCGCTCTGTACTTTTCTTTCAATGTCTGCTGTTTCTGGTGTTTGTCTGGCTGCTGGCCGGCTTCGCCGAGGCGATGGCCTCCGCGGAGAGTCGGAGCCTGGTATTTTTTCTGGCCTTTGCCCTTTGTCTTTTTGATTTCAGCCTGTTCAGACTCTTCACGTATGGGTTGGAGACAGGCCCGTATCTTACCTGCCTCGCTGTATGCCTCCTGCTTTGGCGCCGGATCGTGAGTACACCGGATCACCGCTGGAGATATGCGGTGCTGTTTGGGATCGCAGGAGGGATTACCGGGCTGGCCCGCATCGATTTCGGTATCGTATACGCGCTGGTGTTGGCGTTTTTGCTGGTCAAACGCTATGTCTCTCCGTTGCAGGTTTTAGTTTGCGGTGGAATCGCATTGCTGATCGTAAGTCCGTGGTTTTTCTACGTGCATGGGGTTACCGGTGGCTGGCTGCCGAGTTCGGGAAAGGCCGAAGGCCAGCTAATTACGATCCACACGCTGGGACGTCTGTCGCAAGCGGGTGTGGCATTGCTGGTGCACCTTGTGCCGTGGTCCTTTGCCAGCGCCAATGCGGCTCTGCGCCACTTTGCCCTGGTCTGCTTTTTTGCGCTTTTGGCAGCAATGACAGTGACGCGGCATAGGCTGCGCCAGGCTGTCTCACCGGTGATGGTACGTACGCTGCTGCCGTGGGCGATCGGTTTTAGCGGGCTGATCGCCGTGTACCCGATCTTCTTTTGGGTGGACTGGTTTTATCCGAGGTATTTCGCTCCTCTGCTGGTGGTCTGGATTCCGGTGCTGGCGGTGTTTCTGGCTGCGCAGCCAATCGTGCGGCGGCTGTCGGTAGTTATCGCGCTTCCCCTGCTGGCGATCTTTTGCGCCGAGGATTTCATCTCGCTGCACACGGGGCATATTGCCACCAATCACATCGTGAGCGCGGGCTACATCCGCCAGTTTTACCCGGAGGCGCGGGTAGGCGCCTTTCAGAGCGGGGCCCTCGGCTTCTTCGACCCGAATGTCGTGAATCTGGACGGCAAGATGAACGATGAAGCGCTGCACGCCGATGGGCAACATCGGCTGGACGAATACCTCGACCGCAGCCGCATCGACGTGCTGGTGGATTGGGAGGCCCTGATGCGGTATCACCTGCCGGCGAGTTATCTTGCCGCCAAGTGGCAACCCTGTCCGCAGCCGATGCCGATTTCCAATAGCGTCTGTTATGTCCGTAAGGCGCCCTAGCGATATGCGGCCGGTAGTCCGCAGCCGGTCCAGCGTCTGCAACAGCTTGAAGTCAGCAGCCGACACGGCGACGCGGGCCGAGCAGTTTCACCATGCGGCCGACCGGGGCTTCCGCGGTTTGGCCCGCAGCCGGCAACCAGGGTTGGCACCCGGCGCACCAATAGGTGGAGCGGGCCTGTTCGCCCTGTTTGCGCATCATGACCAGCCCGCCGCAGCGGCGGCACTCCTGGCCCTGGCGGCCGTAGACCCAGAGGCGGTCACCCGCGTTCATGCTGTGGGTGGTGCGGCGATTGCCGGCGTAGGTGACGACCCCGTCGCCGGCTCCGTCCAGGATGTTGGCGCGCATGTAGCGGCCGGAGACCTCGGCCATGATCTCCATCTCGCGTTCGGTGAGCGTGCGCATCTGGCGGAAGGGATTGACGGCGGCGGCGAAGGCGACCTCGGATTTGTAGACGTTGCCAAGACCGGCCATTACGCGTTGATTCAGCAGGGTGACGCCGACCTCGGCTTCGGGCTGCTGGGCGGCGTGGGCGCGTAGGGCCTGCACGCCCGCGTCCGTGCTGTACCCGTCGCCCAGGATGTCGACGCCGAGCTTGGGGACCTGCGAGTAGCGTTCGAGGGAGCGCGCGGTGTGAAACTCGGTGACGGGCACGTTGAAGGCGACCGCGACGAAGTCGCCGGCCGTGATGGCGCAACGCATGCTGCCGCGCGGGGAAAACCATCGCTCGCCCACACGATAGATGTGCCAGGAGCCGGACATGAGCATGTGGGTAACCAAAGTTAAATCGCCTGAGAAGTGGAGGAGGCACCACTTGCCGCGGGCTTCAACCTTTTCGACGGTGCGGCCGACGATGCCTTTATCATCGGCAACCGAGGCGAGCGTCGCGACGTTCGCCTCGAAGGCGGTGACGAGTTTGCCGCCGATGGCTTTTTGCAGGGCTCGGGCCGCGCGGTAGATTGTGTCGCCTTCAGGCATGAGGCAAAGCAGAACTCCTGCTCCATACGATGGCGTAACGCCCCGCAGGATGCAACGCGGCGGTTTGCACGGTCGCGAGGGATTCCCGGGTGACAGCCGTTGGGCAAGGTGATGCTTCGTGACCTGCCGTAGTTAGCACACCCTCTGAAGTGTTATGTGCCAGATCGCCTGGACGGAATAGATTTCGTACTGAACTGATTGGGAGTTTCATTTCCATGCATTGCAATACATGTGGCTCTGACTCGGGACCGACGCTATTCTGCCACATTTGCGATAACTTTTTGCCGGACCCGTTTGTTGGAGTAAAAGCGGGCCTGCTCCGGCGCTGGTTAGCTGTCGCGCTCGATTTTACGTTGGGGATCACTGTCTTCTACGTGACAATCGCGTCTTTCACAAAGGGAGCCGTGACAGGGTCGAATCTAGCAATGCTGTTGAATTGCGTGGCAGTGCTCGTATACGCCATTGCCTTCTTCAGCGCGCTAGCCATGGGCATGACGCCCGGCAAATGGCTTCTTAGCATACGTGCGGTCGACAAACGTAACGGCTCGACTCCAGGCTTTGGAAAGATGCTGGTCCGCGAAACTATCGGCAAGCTTGTAAGTCAGCTCTTCTTCGGGTAATAATATACTTGACGGACCGGGACGAAGAGCCTATTCTTAGGTCATGGAAGCCCCGAAGACACTTATCGAAGCCATTAAGCTCTTCTCAGAGTATGAGAACTGCCGCCAGTTCATGATTCTTGTGCGCTGGGCCGATGGCGTTGTGCGGTGTCCTCAGTGTCAATCTGACAAGGTTACCTACCTTGCCAATGCCAAGGCTTACAAGTGCCGCACCAATCACCTTAAGCAGAAGTTCACGCTCAAGACGGGCACCGTGATGGAAGACTCCCCGATTGGTCTTGATAAGTGGCTCCCCGCTTTTTGGCTGCTGTCTAACAGCAAGAACGGGATTAGCTCTCACGAGCTTGCCCGTTCGCTCGGCGTCACGCAGAAGTCGGCTTGGTTCATGCTCCAGCGCGTACGGCTTGCTATGCAGGACGGCTTTGACGGTGGCAAGCTGAAAGGGCAGGTAGAGGTAGACGAGACGTTCATCGGCGGTAAGGCTCGCAACATGCACATCGCCAAGCGGAAGAAAGCCATCACGGGTCGCGGCGCTACTGGGAAGACAGTCGTTATGGGCATGCTGGAGCGTGGCGGCAAGGTCAAGGCTCACGTCATCGCTGAGCGAGACAAGAAGACACTACATGCCAAGATCGGCGAAAACGTAGAAGCCGGTTCGCACGTCATGACAGACGAACTCATCTCCTATTGGGGTTTGGATCAGAGCTATACGCACTCCGTCATCAATCACGCTGAGGCTTACGTGGATGGCATCGTTTCGACGAACGGGCTGGAGAACTTCTGGAGCTTGCTCAAGCGCGCTCTTGGCGGCACGTACATCGCTGTCGAACCGTTCCACCTGTTCCGCTACATCGACGAACAGTCGTTTCGCTACAATAACCGTGGTACCAATGACGCTGGGCGATTCATTAAGACGCTCTCCCAAGTCATTGGTAAGCGCCTCACGTTCGCTGAGGTCACGGGTAGGGGGTTGCAGGCGGCGAACTAACGGCAAGCCTGTAATCGAGGGATCTAACGGATTGTCTTACCGGAGGCAGGGACGGGGAAAGCGGGAGACTTAGACCGCTTCTCCGCCTCTAATCGCCGCTGTATCTCGGAGCGTGGGACCGAAAGAATACGTCTTGCGAACGCCGTGAACTGGTCGAAGTCGCCCTGTACATCCTTGGCGGGAGAGTCGGGTTTGACTGACACAGAGTCCATCTAGCCGCATTATACAGGCGGCGGAAAGGACTCTGTGCGTACTGAAACCGAATCAAGGCAACTCGAAGCTGTCTACAATCCCGCTGACAAGATCAGACAGATGAACGAGCGTTTCAAGGATCGGCTTACCCTTGAAAACCTCCGGCTCGCCGAGCGCTATATCGAAGGTAAACTCGAAATCCTCGTGAGATTCGTAGTTCCCGGAGATGACGGCGACTGGGTCGCCTGCCTTCGATGCGCTGAGGCGGTTCGGATTATTAAACCAGTGGATTCCCTCAAAGAACTCACCACTCAGGCGGAAGTTTTCGACATCCCCGTACATACTTCTCATCAAGTCTCCAAAGCGGCGTGTGACAAGATCCGCTGTTACACGCAACCCGATCTGTCCAACCGCGATGACGGGCGTAGCAAGGAGCCTATGCTTGTCTGCGATGTCCATCTCATGGAGACCCCAAAGGTCATCGTTTCCAGTTCCGTACGGCTGAAGACTATTGATAGCTGTGACATCGGTAGATCCGATTCCCTTTATCTTTCCCGGCGCTTGGGTTTTGTACTTCTCGGGACTCTCACAAATCGGAAAGTAAATATGTCTTCCGTCTCCGCTGTTCGTTCTGCGGTACAGCGCCCACGCGAGCAAGTCGAGGGAACTGCGCAGATTATGAGCGGCATCGCCTGCAACCAGGGCAAGCTCCGGGGGCGGATCGGCGAATCGATCAGCGAAGTAAATCGTCGCATTGTGCTCCGGGTAGAACTCGGCAGTGACACCATACGGGTCTCCACTCAAGAACAGAGCTTTCTGGGTACTCAAGTCGTTGATGTGCTCTTTGGCCCGTTCAACTTTTGCGCGAGCCCCGCTTAGGTCTGACATGCCCGCCATCGTACCTGACGCTAGTGGGTGTCGGGGTCGAGATCGCAAATACCAAGGAGAGAGCCTTGAGTATGAGCTACGTGGAACGATTCGCCGGGAATGACGATGACATTCAACTCCTTACCGGAAGCGGCATGCAACATGCTTCTGAACCGACGAGATACAGTGATGTCGTCATCATCTGCAACCCCGCTGTACAGCCAAGGAGCCAAAGGGATTTCTACGTCGTCGTCAGTTCGGGCGTTCTTGCCGAAGCCAAACCGGCTCATGGTTTCAGTAACGAGGGCCTCAGTATCCGATTCAAGCGTGCTCTCAACGTGGACCATCACAAAGAAAAGTGGCATAAAT
>CAXTBJ010000055.1:2604-28609 GCA_964242585.1 uncultured Bryocella sp. | reverse complement strand
CCCTGTATCCTCCAACCTTCGTGCTATGGACAGGGCTCTTGTTTTTTCCAGAAAGGCGAATTCTTGCTTGGCAGGCGTGGGCCGTATCTGAGACACTGAAAGCACACGTCTCGATGCGCACGACACCATCGCCTGAGGCCGGAATATTCATGATTGAAGCTCCTGAAGCGCTGCACGAAGCCATTCTCCACGAAGCTGTCCGCGGTCTCCACGTTCCCGATGGCGTGCAAAAGTCACTTCCGCCCTGGTTGTTTTACGATGAGCGCGGGTCCGCCCTGTTTGAGCAGATTACGGAACTTCCCGAGTACTACCTGACCCGGGCCGAGCGCAGCATCTTTCACCAGTTCTCCACGGAAATCCTGGCCTTTCCACGCAAGCCGATGACGGTGGTGGAACTGGGCGCGGGTACGGCGTCGAAGACGGGCATCCTGCTCGCGGCAGCCGCCAGGCAGCAGCCGGATCTGCTCTATCAGCCGATCGATGTCAGCGAGTCCGCGCTCGCAGAGGCCGATGCCGCCTTGATGGCCGCCATTCCCGGTCTGCGCATCCAGCCCCAGAGGGCCAACTACGTCACCGAGCCGTATAGGATCGAGCGGCCCGCCGGGAACAGTATTCTGGCGCTGTATATCGGTTCCAGCATCGGTAACTTTATCCCCGCGGAGGCTTCGGGCATCCTTCGCAAGCTGCGCAAGCAGCTCAAGGGAAACTCCGACGCGCTGTTGCTCGGCGTGGATCTGGCGCCCTGTACCTGCAAGAAAGTCGAAAGTCTTCTGGCCGCCTATGACGACGAGGCGGGGGTTACGGCTGAGTTCAACCGCAATATTCTTCGCCGTCTCAACCGGGAACTCGGTGCCCACTTCGACCCCGCAACGTTTGCCCATCGCGTGCGCTGGAACGCCGCCGAAAGCCGCATCGAGATGCACCTCGAAAGCCTGACGGATCAGACCGTCCTGCTCTCCGGCACGGACGGCCAGCGCATCCGCTTCGCCGCCGGAGAGACCATCCACACCGAAAACAGCTACAAATTCACGGAACGCAGCTTGCGGCCTTTTCTAGCCGCCGCCGGCTTCGGCTCACCGCACCTGTTTCACGACCCGGAGCACCGCTTCGCCGTCGCACTGGCGCATCCGGCATAGGCCAGATCCAACCTTGTATCGGTGCGAGGAGCCTCTACTCGCGCCGGTACTCCCCGCTCTTGCCGCCGCTTTTGCTGATCAGCACCACCTCACGGATGCGAATCCCCTTGTCCAGCGCCTTGGTCATGTCGTAGACCGTCAGCGCCGCGACCGAGGCTGCGGTCATGGCTTCCATCTCTACGCCCGTACCGGCGACCGTGGCCGCCGTTGCCCGGATCGCGACGCCGCCCGCCACCACCGTTGCCTCCACATCCACAAAACTCAGCGGCAGCGGATGGCACATCGGGATCAGCTCCGCCGTGCGCTTTGCCGCCATGATGCCCGCAAACCGTGCCACCTCCAGCGGGTCCCCCTTGGGATTGGCCGGCAGGGCGGCCAGCACGGCTTCGTTCAGCTCCACAAAGGCGCCCGCGACAGCCTCGCGCCGCGTGGGGGATTTGGCGGCAACGTCGACCATATGAGCCCGGCCGGCCTGGTCGTAGTGGGAGAGCTTCTTGGCGGACGTTTCCAGCTTTTCGGTCACAGAGGCGATGCTACCGCAGCAACACGCGCACGGTCTCACCCGCGCGGAACCCCGCCGTCTCGGCCGGCAGCACGACAAAGCCGTTCGCCCGGCCGTTCGCGGCCAGGTCGCCCGAGCCTTGCCATGGCACAAGCCGCACTGTAGTCGCCTCCCAGTCACCGGTGATCTCGGCGGGAAGAAATCGGGTGACCTTTGCCCCACCGCGCACGTCCTCGGCCAACCGGGCCTCGGCGAAGCGGGGCGGGAGATCGGTCTCCCCCGCCAGCGCACGCAGTAGCGGGGTCACGAAGAGCCGGAAACACACCTCGGTCGAGATGGGATTGCCCGGCAATCCGAAGAAGTAGGTCCAGCCCTCCGGAACGGCAATCCCGGGGGCCGGCCTAGGCAGCCGCCCGAAGACCAGCGGCTTACCCGGCTGAATCAGGGTGCCGGTAAAAAGGAACTCGGCCCCGGCCTCGCCCAGCGCCTGTTCGACGAGATCGTATTTGCCCATCGACACCCCACCCGAAAACAGCAGCAGATCGGCCCCGCGACCCTCGGCAAGCCGCTCCCGCAGGTCTTCCGGGGTATCCCGTGCGATGGGTAGTCGTTGCGGCTCGCCCCCGGCGGCGGCGGCCAGCGCGGCCAGGGCGTAGCTGTTGGAGTTGCGGATCTGCCAGGGCTCCGGACTGGCCGAAACTGCCGAAAGCTCCACCAGCTCGTCCCCGGTCGCCACGATGGCCACAATGGGCCGGCGATACACCGCCAGCTCGGCATAGCCGCAGCTCGCGGCCAGAGCGACCTCGGGCGCGCCGATCCGCCTGCCGGCCGGCACCAGCTCGTCCCCGGCGAGCGCCTCCGCCCCGCGCGGCACGATGTTCTCCCCCGCCCGCAGGCTGCGGCCGGCTAACGGACGCAGCCGCCCGTCCGCGCCGAGATCCGCATGTTCCACCATCAGCACCGCATCCGTGCCCTCCGGTGCGGGCGCGCCGGTCATGATCTCCAGCGCCTCGCCCGAGGCCGGAGGCGTGCCTTCCCAGCGCTCGCCGGCCCGCAGCAGCCCCACGACCCGCAGACCCTGCCCGGAGGCCAGGTCAACCGTTCGCACCGCGTAGCCGTCGCGTGTGGAGCGCGGGAACGGCGGCTGATCGCGTTCCGCACGGATGGGCTCCCCCAGCACGCGGCCCTGGGCCTCCAGCAGCGGCACCTTACGGCCTTCAGCACGCCCTACAGCCGGCCCGAGCGCCCCAGCCGCGGCAAGCACCTCGGCAAGGGCTGCCGGGAAGGACAAAATGCGTTCTGCCATGGGAGCCGGTCCTGAGAAGCCGTTGTCTTCGCCGGGTGAAGGAGTGTAGGCCGTCCCCCGGAGGCGTTCGCTCCGATGAGGCCAAGCTAAAGGAGCGTCAAGCAGCGTCAAGGAGAAAAGTAAGGGGCCCTCGAAACCTCGCCGGCTTCCAGAGCCCCTGCGCCAGCCGTTATTTGCTCTTCTTTTATTTGCTCTTTTTTGCCGCGGAGTAGTGCGTTTCCACCTTTTGTCCCATCGCAGTCAACGTTTCCTTCACGCCGGCCGCCTGCGGACTGTCCGGGTCCAACTCCAGATATTTCTGATAAGCCTCGACGCATCCCGGGGGCGGGATGATCTTGCCGGCCTTATCCACGGTGGCCTTTTGCAGCAGCTCCTGGCCCTTAATGTAATAGGGTGCGGGCTTGTTGGGATCGGCGGCGATGGCCTTTTCGGCCTCATCGAGCGCCGGTCCGTCCTGGTGCGCGTTGAACAGCACCGCCGCGGCGTTCGAGTAGAACATGCCCGCGCTTGCCGGTTCGATACTGGCCGCCTTGGCGTAGGAGGCCACGGCGTCGCTCGACTGACCGCTGCGGCCCTGCGCATTGCCCAGCTCGTTGTAGATGGTGGCCTGTACATCGACGCTGGGCTTCTTGGTAGCCGCGTCGATCAGGCCGGCGGCTTTCTTGTAGGAGTCGATCGCGTCCGAGTAGCTCTGCTTGACGGCGTCGTCCGTATTGGGATTGAC
Organism: uncultured Bryocella sp.; assembly: GCA_964242585.1. GTDB lineage: Bacteria > Acidobacteriota > Terriglobia > Terriglobales > Acidobacteriaceae > Granulicella. The sequence continues at coordinate 24,941 of CAXTBJ010000055.1, read as the reverse complement.
CTTGTTCTGCCGATCCGCCGCGGCCGCGTGGTCCGCCTTGGAGGTCATCACATCGCCATACAGCGTCCAGAGTAGCGGCTCATCGGGCTTGGCCGTGGTTGTGGCCTTGGCGTCCGCCGCATCCTTGTCGAAGTTCGGCGAGGGCGTCTTCAGGTCCGCGCGCACCGCCAGCATCGTCGTGTTCAGGTTGGTGATGGCTTTGTTGTTCTGGGCCGCTTCAGTGTTCTTGGCCTTGTACTCCTCGATCGCCTTGCGGCGCTCGGGCGTCAGCTTCGCCAGATAGTCCGCGCGGGACAGATCGAAGTTTTCCGTCTTGTTCTCGCCTCCCTTGAAGGCCTGGTTCTCCTGGAAGTCGACGCTCACATTGGCACGGAACAGCACGACCAGATAATTACCCGGCGTGATACCTTCGCCCTTGAAGTTTCCGTCGGCGTCCGTCTTGAAGGTGTACAGATATTTGCGCTTATCGGGCGCACCGGTGAGGTCCTGGGTCAGGCGTACCTCGCCGTCCTTGATCGTGGTGCCGATCTCGTCATTGGTGTGTCCCTGGATACTGGCGGTACCCTGCGCCTGCGCGCCGGGAAGCAGCGACAGGCTGAAGATCGCACTGGTCGCAATGGGGAAAAAGCTCTTCTTAAAGTTCATCATTCACTCTCCGGACAGCATGGGCCCAGGCACTCGGCACGGCTCTATCTTCCAGGAAGCGAGGCTTCCATCCGCACAGGGCGCCTGGCGTAGGGGATGGGATCGAGGGCGCCGGCTTCGGCAAAGGCACGCAGCCGAAGGGTGCAACTTTCGCACACGCCGCAGGCCTCGGTTTCCCCCGCATAGCACGACCAACTTACATGCAACGGCGCGCCCAGTTCAACCCCAAGCCGCACAATCTCCCATTTACGCAGCCGGATCAGGGGTGTTTCTGCGCGAATGGTGCCGTCGCGGGTGCCCTGCGCGATCAGCGCGTTGAAGGCGTCGTAGTACGCCGGCCGGCAGTCCGGATAGCCGGAGCTGTCCTGCTCCACCGCGCCGATGATCACCCGCGTCGCGCCCAGCACCTCCGCCCAGCTCACCGCGGCGGAGAGCAGATGCGCATTGCGGAAGGGCACATAGGTTACCGGGACCTCGGCACCGCGACGTTCGCTTGCGGCATGAAGTTCGGGGATCTTGTGCTCATGGGTGCCTTCCGGCGCGGCCTCCGGCACAGCGATCGTCGGGTCCGTAAGCGCGGACCCGCCGATGCGGCGAAACAGGTCCGTCTTCAGCTCCAACAGGTCCCGCAGACCGACCCACTCCGCCACCTGCCGCGAGGCCGTCAGCTCCCGCGCCTCCGTGCGCTGGCCGTAGCTCAGGTGCAGGCCGTAGGTGTCGTACTCGCGGGCCGACAGCGCGGCGCACACGGTGGAATCCATGCCGCCCGACAGGCAGACCACCGCCCGTTCGCGCGCCATCAGCGCTCCCCGGCTCCGGGAGCCGTCGACCGGTTGGAGCGATGCGCTTCCCTCTCTTCGGCGGCCTCCGCTTCGCTCACATCCTCAAAGCTCACCGGCTGCGCCTCAAAATCGGCCAGCACAGCGCGGGCACGTGCCTCGTCGGCTGGTTGCACCATCAAGCGCGCGCCGAAGGCGACCGGCAGCAGGTTGTTGGCGTTTTCGCCCTGCAGAAAAACCGCCATGCCGACCGACTCGAGCGCGGTGCGCGCCACGTGCGCGGTCGCCGGATCGGGAAATTCAGCTACGGTGACCAGTTCCTGGTCGGAGTACAGCACGGGCTGCGTCCCCATCACCTCATCGTTGTTCTCGAGCGTCTTGCTCATGCGAGCCTTCCTTTCCACCCAGCGTTGGATGCAGATTCAGCCCGGCATCAACAGCAAATGCCGCGTCCGCAAAGTACGCTGCGGTCATCCGCGTACACAGCGTTTGCCGTTGCCGTTAGCCGGGCCGGGCTACTTCAACTCAATCGACTGCAGATGAAACGTAATCGTGCCCCAGAACAGCCGTGCCTGCATCTGCACGGGCAGGTGCCGCGGGTCGTCCGTGTACCAGATCCAGATGTGCCCCCGGTTCTTTACGATGCCCTCATCGGCCGTGGCCTGCACCTTTACGGTTTGGAAGGTGCCGGCCGGCGTCTTTACCTCTTCCCGGCTCTCCACCTTCATCCCCACCGTAACCGTGCGCATGGAGTCGGCCAGCGGAAACTCCACCGTTTGCCCCACCACCAACGGCTGCGACTGCGTGTAAAAGATCGCTGCCAGGGAATCGGTAACGCAGGCCGGGATGTTGGCCTCCTTGCGGGTCGCTGTGCCCTTGACGAGGTTGCGCGCGTACTCGTCCTGACGGCCATGCCCGTAGTCGAAGGTCAGTTCGGAGGCGATCTTGCGGCGGCCCTCCTGAATCTGCTTGTTGAAGCCCGTCGAGCAGCCCGTCTTCGCATCGAAACCCGATTGGAAGCGGTCCACCACGGGAAACAGCATGTTCACCGCGCCGATCGAATCGGCCGTCGCCGCCACCTTCTCACTGCCCCCGCTCGCATCGAGGTGAAAGACGGCGGTGCCGGCCTGAAATACGCGCCAATCCACTGAAAAGGTCAGCGTCTCGTGCTGCGGATACAGAAAGCCGCCGCTCACGGGCTGCAGTACGGGAATCACCTTTTGCGCCGTCGGCTTGGGCGTAAAAATCTGGCCGCCCGCAGCGATCGTCCAGAACAGCAGGACCGCGCCCAGGGTCAAGACCCGGCGCGGCAGGGAAACGAATGTCACTGGGGGCGTGATCGAGGGCGTGCCGTGCTTCAACGTCGATCGTCCCCCAGCCTGGATTCTTTCAGCTTTTATATGTCGAGCGTAGAGCCTGGAGCCCAAGATACGGCCAGATAGCGAAATCAGTGGGCTCGGTGCATCCACCACCAGCGCAGCAGCAGCGCCACATACAGGGCGATGGCCCCCATGAGGGAATTGTACTCGCGGTGGCCGCGGTACCGCTCCGGGGAGAACCGTGCCGCCTCCGGCAAGGACATCTGCGCAGGCCCTCCCGCAGACACGCCGAAGCGTGCCGGTGTGAGCCGCGGCAGCAGGCGCGGCACGGCGGCGGCGTAGGCGTCGAACTGAGGAAAGACCTCGCGCAGAAACGCCTCCTCGGCGAGGATCGTCGGCCAGTAAATGGCCAGAAACAGCCCAAGGAGCAGCACGCCCAGCCATACTCGCCCCGCCGCCAACGCAAAACCGAACGCGATCAGCATAGAACCCAGGTACAGGGGATTGCGCGTGTACGCGTAGGGTCCCGTACGCGTCAACTCCGCATTCTTTTTCACATACCCGGCCGCATACCCGCGCAGCAGCAGGCCCGGCATCACCAGGTAAAGACTCAGAAGCACCCAATGCAGTGAAGGCCGGGCGAAGAGGAGAAACACCGCCGCCGTGGCAAAACCAAGCGGTACGCGCAGGCGGCGTGCGACCTGTTGCCAGGAAAGCCTGCTTGGAGCTGAAACCATGTTTTCATTCTTGCAGAAACGCGATCTCGATGACGTCGAGTGCCGCCCGCAGCACCGCTTCCACCGTCAGCCGCGCCAACCCCGCCTCCGGCACCGCCGTGCGCTTATACGTCGTCACCGAGTCCGGGTGACGCAGCACGCGCATCCGTCCGGCCCCCCAGGGGCCGTTGCGCGCCGGGTCCGTCGGGCCGAACAGCGCCACCAGCGGCGTTCGGAGGGCCGCCGCCAGGTGCACCGGCCCGGAGTCACCGCCGACCACCAGCGCCGCGCGCCGGGTCAGCGCCACCAGCCCCGCCACCCCGCCGCACACCGCCCGTGCCGTTCCCCGGCTGGCCGCGACGACGTTGACGGCCACCGGATCGTCCGGGTGAGCCGCATTGACCAGCACGGCGAAGCCCTCGGTTTGCAAGGCGATCGCCAGGGCGCCAAACCGCTCCGCCGGCCACTGTTTGGCTCCCCAGCCGGCACCCGGGGCGAGCAGAACGAACCGCCGGCCGTGCGCCACGGAGGCAGCTATTTCCTGCTTGGCCCACAGCTCCTTGGCCCACAGCTCCTCGGCCCACAGCTCGGCCCCCGGTACCCGCGGCAATTCGACGGTCCGCGCGGGTGCCAGAGCGATACCGAGCGCCGCGCCCAGCAGCGCCGCCCCCTGCTCCACCACGTGCGTCCCCTGCCGCTCGATTTTTTGCCGATACAAAAGGCGCGCCGCACTCTCCCGAGGGTCGGCATAGCCCCCGAACGCCTGCGCACCCGCGAATCGTCCCAGCACCGCCGAACGCAGCGTGCCTTGCAGATCGGCAGCCGCACCGTACCGGGCCGCCCGCAACGCCCCCCGCAGCCCGAGCACGGACCGCCACGTCGCAGGGGACCAGGGCGCACGCGACCAGCGCCTCGTCTCGGCAAGGTGCAGTCTAGAAACGGCCGGCCCGCGCCCGCTCTCCTCGGCCAGCAGCGGCGCCCAGCGCGGGTCCACCACCCAGCCGATCTCCAACCCGGGCCGCAGCCGGCGTAGCGCCGTCACCGCCGGCAGAGCGTGCAGGATATCGCCCATCGCCCCCACGCGGACGATCAGCACCGACGCAGGGAATGTGTCCGGCACCCCGTTCAGCGGCGTCCATTCGTTCAGCCACCCGCTCAGCGGGACCGTACCTCGTTGCTGTCATCGACCGCGTGGACCGGGGTAGCGGCCTGCAGACGTTCCGCCAGCGCCCGCACCACCGGCGATTCGTACACAAACGCCGCCTCCAGCGCGGGCGCCACCAGCGGACCGACCTCGTCCTGCAGCTTGGCCACGGTCGCGAGATTCAGCTTCACGGCATCCTTCTCGGTGGTGATGAAGCCCGAAGCGTTCATGGTCCTGGCCAGGCTGATCAGCTCGGTGATGTCGCGCTCCGCGTAGCGGTGGTGGTCGGGGAAGATCACCGTATCCACCACGCCGCAGCCGGCTTTGGCCAGCATGGCGGCAAAGTTTTCCGGCCGCGCCAACCCGCAGAACGCCAAGGGCCGCAGACCCGCGCCGAAGACGCCCAGCGGCGGGGGGAAGCGCAGGGTCCGGCGCACGGTCCAGAATGGAATCTCGCGGCCGACCAGCTTGCGCAAGGGTCCCGCCACTCTTCCAATCTCTTCTTCACGCACGGCCAACGCATGGGCTCGCCGCAGCGCGGCGAATGACTCGCGCAGATTGCCGGTCGGCAGCAGCGAGTCGCTCAGGTCCTCGGCGGTCACCAGCACCAGATCGAAGCTGCGCGCCAGGTTGCGATGCTGCAGGCCGTCATCCAGGAGATGCACGCGTGGGCTTATCCCGGGCTCCGCTTCGGCCTCCGTTTGCAGGCTGGCAAGGGTGAACGGCACCGCCTCGCCCCCCGCAGGCTCCGGTGCGCGTCCGTCTTCCGCGTGGAAGGGTGTTCGCTGCGGGCCTGGGAGGGCGGTCTTCGCGGAGACCACGGCCTCTGCGGCGGCACCGGCGGCAAAGCGGTCCGCGCCCACCCATACGGGTACGCCGGTGCGCCGCGCGATCAGCGTGGGTTCGTCGCCAAACCGCCGCGCCGGCTCTTCGGCACGCAGATCCACGCGTTCAATGCCGCGGCCCGCCCGGCCATAGCCTCGCGACAGGACATCCACGGTCCATCCACGATCTGTCAACAGATTGGCCAGGGCGATCGTAACCGGCGTTTTGCCCGCGCCGCCGGTCGAAATGCTGCCGACGCTGACCACCGGCCAGCCGAGCCGCCGCGGCCGGCTCAACCCCGCCCCGCGCAGGGCATCGCCCGCGGCCAGCGCCGCGCGGTACACCGGCACAAGCGGCCAGGCCCAGGGCCGACGCACACTCATGCCGGCGCCCCGGGATCACCGGTGACGGCTTCGGTTCCGCGCGGCTCCACGCGGTCGCTTGATCGAATCAGCGGCATAAGCAATTGGACGCTGCGGGCGGTCGCTCCACCTTCGCGACGAAAGACCGTTTGGCCCCGCTCTCCCAAACTATGCGCCCGCTCGGGATTTGTCAGTAGCCCAAGCAGGGTGGAGGCCAAATCTTCCGCACTTTTTACGATGCGTACACCGTCGGCCGTCACCAGGTGCTGCACGGCGTCGCGAAAGTTCTCAAATGAAGGCCCCATCACCACCGGTACGCCGAACCTTGCCGGCTCCAGAGGGTTATGGCCCCCACGCGGCACCAGGCTGCCGCCGACAAAGGCGACCTCGGCCTGACGATACAAGGTGGCGAGATCGCCGATCGTATCCAGCAGCAGGACAGGGGACGACGAGGCTCGATCAAGACGGTCCGCACCCGCGTAAGAATCGACTGCCCCGGACCCTGCCTCCGGGTCCTGAGAGTCGGCAACGGTGAAAAACACCGGCAACTCGCTACACCGCAGACTCAGCCATCCGGCCTCCCTCACCAACCGCCAAACCTCCGCAAACCGCTCAGGATGACGCGGCGCGAGCAGCAACACCGCCTCCGGTACAGCCCGGTGAACCGTCTCCCAAGCCGACAGCACAGCCGTCTCCTCCCCGGGTAGCGTACTGCCGGCGATCACCAGGCGCGCCGACGGCAGCAGCGATCGAATCCGGCCGCCCATTGCACTCTCCGCACCATCGCGCACATCGTACTTCAGGTTGCCGCTCACGGCAACGGCTCCGTCCGGCGCACCCAAACTCCGCAACCGCGCCGCATCCTCCTCGCTTTGCGCCAGAAAAAGTGTTGCCTTACCCAGCAGCCTGCCCCACAGCCGCCGCACCCGCTTCGCTCGCCGAAAGGACCGGTCGCTCACCCTTGCGTTCACCACCGCCACCGGCACTCCCCCGCGCGCGCACTCGTGCAGCAGGCGGGGCCACAACTCGCTCTCTGTCAGCACCACCAGCTCCGGCCGCAGCACCCGCAGGTAGGCCCGCACGGCCCAGGCAAAATCCAGCGGCAAATAGAAGACCCGCTCCGCCCCAAAGCGCTCCCGCGCCAAAGCCTGGCCGGTGCGCGTTGTCGTAGAGATCGCCACCAGCCAGGATGCCTCAGACCGCTCCCGCTGCAGGGTGCCTTCCAGCTCCGCCACCAGCCGCGACACGGCGAGCACCTCACCCACGCTCACGGCGTGCACCCACACCACGCGCCGCCCCCGCACCGTCGCCCGCAGCCGGTCGGGCACCCGTCCCAGCCGCTCTCCCAATCCCTCGCGGTAGCGCGCCGTCGTTCCCATGCGGAACAGCCACCAGGGCGCCCCCGCCCCCAGCCCCAGCCCCAGCAGCGCGCTGTAGGCCAGCATCAGCACCGGCGCACATCCGCCGGCCCCGTATCGCTGACACCCCGACCCGCGTTTGGCTGCGCACGCATCCCCAGAGCATAATCGCTGCAACGATGCCTCGCCACGCCCAACCCGGCTCCCTGCGCAACCACGTCTTCGCCCCGCGGATAGCGTTTGCCCTCGCGCTTTGCACCGCCCTGCCGGCATCGGCCAAGGACAAGCCGCGCAAGCCCGCCGCGCCCGCGCCCGCCGCCGACTACGCCCTCCATGACACCCACGACGGCATAACGGTCGCGGCAGAGCCCGGCGACCTCGCCGAAGCCCGTCCCAACACCCGGCTCGACTATTTTCATCACGGCTACCTGCCCCTGCGCGTCATCGTCACCAACAACAGCGACCAGCCGGTCTCGCTCGACGACGCCCGGATCATCTTCGTCGCCGCGGACGGCTACACCCGCAACGCCGCCACGGACGACGAGCTCGACCGCCGCATGTTCTCGAAGAAGAACGTCGACGGCACCAAGATTCCGCTACCCGCGCCCATCCCCTCCATCCGCATCCACCACGCCGGTATCGATAAGCAGATTCAAGCTGACACGGAGGACTTTGGGTTTCCTTCCACGACCGTCGCGCCGCACGCCACCGAGGCCGGTTACCTCTTCTACGACACCCGCGACATCGACGAACCGGTACTCGAAAAGGCCACCCTGGAGCTGCGCAAGATCCGCTGGGCGTCCACCAACAAGGAGATGCAGGCCTTTGAGATCCCGCTGAAGCCCTCAGCCGCCCCGAATCACGTCACACCCAGTACCCACTAATCCGCTCTACGGTAACGCGGTGTGCGCAGAGCACACCTTGTTTACGCAATGGCCTCCGCGTACTCTGCGTTCGTCTTACCTTTTCTCCACCGCGCCCTATGCTCCATATCCGCCCCGCCACGTCCGCCGATGTCCCCATCATCCTGCGCTTCATCCGCGAACTCGCCATCTACGAGCGCGAGCTCGACAAGGCGGTCGCCACCGAGGCCGACCTGCTGCGCGACGGCTTCGGGCTCGACGGGCAGGGCCAGCCACTTAATCCGGCGCCGCCGCTCTACTTCCGCGCCCTGATCGCGGACCTAGACGACGAACCGGCCGGCTTTGCCCTATATTTCACCAGTTATTCCACCTGGCTCGGCCATCACGGCATCCGCTTGGAGGACCTCTACGTCACACCGGCCCGACGGGGGCAGGGCATCGGCAAAGCCCTGCTCGCCGCGCTCGCCCGCACCGCCGTGGACGAGGGCTGCGGACGGCTCGAATGGGACGTGCTCACCTGGAACGAGTCCGCCATCGGCTTCTACCGCCAACTCGGGGCCACCGCGCAGCAGGAGTGGCGCATCATGCGGCTGAGCGGCGACGCGCTGAAGATCCTGGCCTCTCGCTGGCGTATCCCCGGCAGCTCCCCAAGTGAGTAGCCTAAAGCTGCTTGAGGCATGTTACGCAAAGAGATCTTCATCAAGGGTCAATCTTTTCATAGACGCTGTGCGAAACGCTTTCGCACTACGCTGCCGATTCCGAGTAGACCTGTGCCAAGTAAAACGAAGCTGGACGGTTCAGGAGTGACGAAGCTGGTAATTGCTTGAAAAGTTGGGGCGCTAGTCATCACTGACGATTACGGAGGCAAAGGCGCGGCCCCGATAGCCGTATCCTGAAAGAATGAAACACATCCACATCATCGGCGGTGGGCTTGCCGGCCCCGAGGCCGCCCTACAGGCCGCCGCGCTCACGGAGGGCACGGACATCCGCCTCACGCTCTCCGAGATGCGCCCCCTGCGCTCCACCGAGGCGCACCAGACCGCCGATTTCGCCGAGCTCGTCTGCTCCAACTCCCTCAAGAGCGAGACCGAACATTCCGCCCCCTGGCTCCTGAAGGCCGAAATGCGCCGCGCCGGCTCCTTTCTGCTGCAGGCCGCCGATGCCACCGCCGTCCCCGCCGGCAACGCCCTCGCCGTGGATCGCACGGAGTTTTCACAACGCGTCGCCGACCTTCTAGCCGCGCAGTCCCGCATCGAAATCCGCCGCGAGGAGGTCACGCGCCTCCATGAGGACGATCCGGAGACGCTCACTATCCTGGCCAGCGGCCCTCTCACCAGCCCGCCGCTCGCCGCCGAGCTGCAACGCCTCACCGGCGCCGACCACCTCGCCTTCTACGACTCCATCTCCCCTATCGTCGACGCCTCCACCATTGACATGGACAGGGTCTACCTCGCCGCGCGCTGGGACAAGGGCACCGCCGACTACATCAACTGCCCCTTCACCAGGGAAGAGTACGATCGCTTTCTCGACGCCCTGATGCGTGCCGAGCGTGTGGAACCTAAGAGCTGGGAGCAGTTTCCCGGATACGAGGATATCGGAGACAAGGGCACAGGGCTCAGGGCGCAGGGCACAGAAGATCATGCCCACTTGCCGGACCAGAGCTTTGCCTCTGCGGCTTGGCCAGCCTCCGCTCACCCTGCGCCCTGTGCCCTGCCTCCTGCGCCCTCGTCTCCTGTGCCCTCGTCTCTCCAGTATTTCGAAGCCTGCCTTCCCATCGAGGAGCTGGCTCGCCGCGGCCGCGACACCCTGCGCTTCGGCCCCATGAAGCCTGCCGGGCTCACCAACCCCAAAACCGGTCGCTGGCCCTACGCCTGCGTGCAGCTGCGCCAGGAAAACCTCCGCGCCGACAGCTACAACCTGGTCGGCTTCCAAAACCACCTGAAGTACAGCGCCCAGGCCGAGGTCCTGCGCCTGATTCCGGGCCTCGAACATGCAAAATTCTTGCGCTACGGCCAGATCCACCGCAATACCTATCTCCACGCCCCCACGCTGCTCACCGAAACCCTGCAGCTGCGCGCGCATCCCCGCATCCTGGTCGCCGGCCAGCTCTCTGGCATCGAGGGCTACACCGAATCCATCGCCGGCGGCTTGCTGGCGGGCCGCTTTGCCGCCGCCCTCGCGCTCGGTCACCGACCCGCGCCTGCGCCGCGCCCTTCTGCCCACGGCTCGCTTACGCACTACATCACCCACTGCGACACCAAGCGCTTCCAGCCCGCCAATATCACCTTCGATCTGCTGCCGCCGCTCGAAGAAGAGCTGCGCAAGCGCGTTCGCGACAAAAAGGAACGCCACCGCTTGCAGTGCGAGCGTGCGCTGGAGGCCTGGAGCGGCTGGCTGGCGGCCATGCCCGCGCCGGTCCCGCAGCTTGTATAACCTCCTCGGACGCGGGCTGCATCAGAGCCTGCAGAGGTAGAAAGATGGGCCTGTTCGGCAAAAAGACGTCCACCCCCGGAAAGACCGACAATACGGGCAAGACCGGCAAAGAGATCAGCGTGATCGCCACCACTCGCGCCAAATCCGGCTTGGAGGATAAGGTCCGCGACGGCTTCGCCTCGCTCATCGAGCCCTCCCGCAAAGAACCCGGCTGTCTGCGCTACGATGTCTTCGAAGACGTCCACTACACCGGCCGCTTCTACACCTATGAGGAGTGGTCGAGCGAAGAGGCCCTGCAAACCCATCTGCACGTCAATAAAGCCAGTCTGGATACAGTGAAAGCCATGCTCGCCGAGGACCTTCGCATCAGCGTGCTCAAACCGCTCGAGTAGGGCAGACACGCGAGGAAGACTGTTTGGCCCATCCCCAATCGGGACTACCGCCTTCTCTCCCGCCATGCTACTGTGTTCGTATCCGATGCTCTATCTCGACCATCTAACGGATGCAGAGAATGAGCTCATCCAGCCCATCAGGAGGGCAGAGTTATGGCAACCCACGTCGCCTCACTCCCAGATCGCTTAACCATCACCGACGATGTCCTCCGCCAGTTGCAAAAGCTAGCGGACTTTCAGAACATCTCGCTTTCCGACGCCCTGACACAGGCCATCAGGGTCTCTGACATGGTGGTGCGCTCCGCGAAGTCACCGGACACCAAAGTTCTCTTCAAGCGGGGCAAGAAGTACACCCAACTTACCCTGGGCGAGTAACGTGGCGGAGAAGCCGGACGATCTGCCTCCCGAAGGCGTCATTCTTCCGCTCGATGTGGTCCCAACCCCGTCGGTCCGTTCGCTCACGGTTGCGGTGCAGTCCGAGACACGCCCGGGGGAGAAGTCCTACTCTCCCGAAAAGCAGCATGATTACGTCCGCCTCACCGTCACCGTCGGCCTGCTGATCATTCTGGGCTACCTCGTCGTCTTCGCCTCCATCGAGAGCGCCTCCTGGCCTGCCCATTGGCAACAGACCAAAGAGATGCTGCAGATCATCCTGCCCGCCATCACTGGCATCATCGGCACCGTGATCGGCTTCTACTTCGGCTCTGCCGCCGTCACCAAGAGTGACTCCGGCAGCGACAATCAATAGTCCATCCCCCCGGAGTCCATCCCCCGGACAGCCGAGCCTATCGTTGCCAGCCGAACATGCGGCCTCTTGACCACTCCCCCCCAAAGCTCAGCCACCAGCCAAAGTTTAGTCACCAGTTCAAACCCGGCCCCTGTCTTGTCATCCCGCAGCGAAGCGGAGGTATCTGCTTTGCGGCCTTGCCACGCCGCTCATGCTCCACGCCGCTCATGCTCACGAGGCGCGTGTCCGGGAGCCTCCCCCTCCACAATCGCCGGCGTAAATCGCGTAGGCCGCCGCCATAGCAGAGCGAATAGCCGATCCAACTCACCGGCTTCGGCGTCATCCTCCTCAAAGACGCGGTGGCCCTGTCCCAGCGCCTCGGCCATCTGCCGCAGCAGCGGAAACCGCGCTGGGATCACGACCGCCTCGCTTCCAAAATAGCGAAACTCCTCACACAGCAGCGTGCGTGCGTTGCGAAACAGCGGCTCCCGGCCCAAATCCCGCGCGAGATACCCCGGCTCCGTGTGCAGCCGCGACCGTCCTGTATGCGCGATCAGCCCCGTCTCCGTATCGAGCCGGTAAATGCAATCCGGCCGCTGCGCAAACCCGCTCTCCGCCGCCCCGTCCTGCGCCGCATAGTAGGCCCCAAAATCCAGCGTCCCGGCCACCTGCGCCGCATAGATCACCGCCCCCAGCGGATAGCCTTCGCGCCGCGCCAGCGCCACACTCGTCAGCCCCAGCAACCGATCCCCGGGCTGGGCCGTGCGTCGGATGGCCGGCTTGCAGATCGAAAGCGTCAGCAGGGGAGGGGTGCCCTCGGAAGGCGGTGGCGCACACGGGGCTCCACCGCGGTCCGAGGTAAGTTTATAGATGTATGTCCTCATCTCGCGTCGCCACAGCTGTCAAGTTAAGAGCTAATCAGCAAATTCGTAGTCAGGGTTATCTACTATTTCGAAACGCTTCAGATTAGGGTTGTACTTGCGACAAAAACCGTAGCTTCTACTGAGACCAAGCTCGTCAGCGAATCTTAAATAGCCAGTGAAGTATAGGTCTGTTGCACCCTGGCCCACGCTACGTAGAAATCTGACGTAATCGGATACGTTCTTCGGGATTTCGGATGTCACTTCTCTGTGTTGCCCCGGTTGGAGTGAGAATGATTCTGTAAACGCATTTCCGTCCCGGAAACGGGCAATAGCAGGGAGTCCGCCTTCCTCCGGGTACACCGAATCTGCCAGCAAGTGGGTCACCTTGGCTGGGCTACCTCCAGTGTTTGTGATGGTGTATCGAACAGCCCACGCCTTGTCTGGTGTGCCCGCCACAGTGACAACCGTGCCAACGTCCAGAACAACATTCCTGACCAGCAAACGTGGGCGGAATGTCGCTACCAGCGTCTGTGACGCTAAGCGTGTTTGCCTCCGGTAGATGAAGCCTTGCCAAACAGCAGCGCCAGCCTGCACGCAGGCAGCCAGCGCAATGACTATCGTGAGCGATTTCTCAATGAGGATGCCGCTCGCGGCGGCGCTTTCTTGATCAGGTAATTTTATTGGTTGTTGAGGTGAACTCTCTAGTTGTGGGTCACGTTGCCGCTGTGGGTCAGGTATTTGCGTGCGGGGAACGTCTCTGTTTTGCGAACTCTGTGAGGAGCTAGTTTGAGCCCAGGCTGATACGGTCAGCATCGTAGCCAAAGAAGCTGTCTGCAGTATTCTAAGTGCTACGAGATGGCTGTGGATGCGCGAGTCACTGTCGAAAGTCACAAAGCATCACTCTTCCTTCTTCTTGTTCCGAGCCTTGATCTTGAACCAAATAGGGCTCCCGATAAACTTGAACGCCTTCCGAATCTCGTTCGATAGAAACCGCTCATAACTGAAGTGCAGCTTCACGTCACGGTCCGTGAACAGCACAAACGTCGGCGGCGCGACCGCCGCCTGGGTCATGTAATAGATTCGCACGCGCTTGGACATCGGCACGCTCGCGCGGCCAAAGTCCACCTTATCGAGAAAGCGATTCATGTTACCCGTCGTGATACGCTTGCGGCGTTCGCGCGCCACTAACTCCACCTTCTTGAAGACGTCGTTGATGCCCTTGCCCTCCGTCGCCGACACAAACACCAGCGGCGCATAATCGAGATACTTCAGGTGATCGCGTACCTGCTCCTCGAAGGCCTTCTTATCCGCAGGCGGCTTGCCGTCGAAAGGCCGGTTGCCGTCCTCGTCCAACTGGTGCCTGGCCGGGGCCACCAGGTCCCACTTGTTCACCACGATGATCACGCTGCGCCCGCTCTCATGCGCGTAGCCGCCGATGGTCGCATCCGACCCCGTCACGCCCTCCGTCGCATCGATCAGCAGCAGCGCCACGTCGGCCGCCTCCAGATGCTTGCGGCTCATGATCACGCTCAGCTTTTCGGCCATCTGCGTGGTCTTGCCCTTGCGCCGGATGCCGGCCGTATCGATAAACCGGAAGTCGTGCCCGTCGCGCGTCACCACCTCGTCTACAGCGTCCCTGGTCGTGCCCGCGATGGGTGAAACGATCGCCCGATCGGTCCCGGTCAGCGCATTCAGCAGCGTGGATTTGCCCACATTCGGCCGCCCGATGATCGCCACCCGCGTCTCGCGCGAGATATGCTCGCCATGGCTGCGCAACTTGCGCTCTCGCAGGATGGTCGCGTCCACCGGCGCGCCATCCTCGTCGCTCAACGCCTCCAGATCGCTGAAATCGGCAGGGTCGAAATCCTCCCCCGGCGCGATCCGCAACGCCAGCCCCATTTCACCTGCATCTTCTGTTGTCATCACCGCAGGGGATCTGCGTCTTGCACCGGGCTCAACTCCCGGCCCGCTGGTAGACGTCTCCGTGTCCGGCTCGCCCACCGGCGGCGCATCCACGCCCGCCGGCTCATCCGCCGTGGCCGCCTCGCCGGCAAGCAAGGCCCCGAGCATCGCGCGCGGCACCAGCGCGGCACGGTCGGCAAAGTCATCGCCCTCGTCCTCGGCCGCCTCGTCGGAAAGGGTATCCATCACCTCTGCCGGCTCCTCGTCCGCCGACGCAGCGCCTCCCGGAGTTGCCTTTGTATCTGCCGTTGCTCTTCTTTCTGTCATTCCCGAAGGGAATCTGCTTTCGCTCTCAGCAGCCTTCACCTCCACCGCCGGCAACACCTCCCAAACCGCATCCAGCAGATCCCCGATCCCCGACCCATGCTCCGCCGACACCGGATACACATTCCGGAAGCCGAGCACGCGAAAGTTTTCCGCCGCCGCCTCCATGCCCGCCGAATCCACCTTGTTCACGGCCAGAAACAGCGGCTTGCCGCCACGGATCAGCAGCCGCGAAAATTCCTGGTCCGCCGCCGTGATCTCCCTCCGTCCGTCGATCACCATCACGATCGCCTCGGCCTCGTCCAGCGCCACGCGCGCCTGCCGGAAGATCTCGCTCGGGATCAGCGCCTCGTCGTCCGGAATCACACCGCCGGTATCGACCAGCCGCACCGTGCGCCCGCCCCACTCCACCTCGCCATAGATGCGGTCGCGCGTGATGCCCGGCTCATCGCCCACAATCGACCGCCGCGTTCCCGTCAGCCGGTTAAATAGCGTCGATTTGCCCACATTCGGCCGCCCGCAGATGGCCACCAACGGCAAACCTTCCAGGTCATCCGTAGAAGA
Source organism: uncultured Bryocella sp. (assembly GCA_964242585.1). Lineage (GTDB taxonomy): Bacteria > Acidobacteriota > Terriglobia > Terriglobales > Acidobacteriaceae > Granulicella. The sequence continues at coordinate 9,725 of CAXTBJ010000055.1, read as the reverse complement.
CGTCCGCCGATGCCGCAGATCCGCACTGAAGCTGGCCGACTCCCGGTCCGCCCCCGGCTCATTCTTGTCCGCCGAGGTCTTCCGCGCCTTGCGCTTGCTCTCGCTGCGGCCATCGCTCTTGCTCTCAGCCGCAAACCCATCCTCTGGACGAGCATGGGTCGCACTCTTCGGCCGCTTACCGTCGGTGCTCTCTTTTTGGTTGTCATTGCCGAGGGAAATCTGCGGTTTGCCCGCCGCGCCCAAACCCTCGCGGGAGGCCGCACCGTCGCCCTTCGCCGCCGGGCGATCCTCGTCCATATCGCCCACAATAATCCGGTGCTCGAACTCCGGCGACCGCGTCGGGATACGCTTTGTCTTCTCCGCCGCCGCCTTTTTGCTCGCAATCACCTTGCGCTGTTTCGGCGACACCGCTCCCGTTACCGCCGACCCCTTGCGCGCGCGCTTCGCGGGCCCCTTGCCCAGCTTCGGCCGCGTACTCGCCTGCCGGTGCTTCTTGCCCATCCGCTTCTTGATCTCGCGCTTCGGTGCCATGGGGAAAACCTCGTCCCTACAATGGTCGCACGCAGGTGGGCACGCAGGCTCGAGTCAGCGCACTTTGCCTGCCGCGTTCTCCAGCACCACGTCCGAAAGCACCGCCGTATCCACCGTGGCGGGCAGGTGCGAGGTGAACACCTAGGCGGGTTCGGCGAGGATGTGGAGAAGGCGTGAGCAGGATACATAGATCTTCGCTGGGCTCAGGATGACGTCAGTCCCCCTGCACCTTTCGCTGGCTCAGCATCTGCGTGGAGGACGGCTCTAACCCTCGGTGGCGGTGCCCAGGGCTACCAGAAGTTGCACGGCGAAGGCAAGGCCGCGTTTGCCTTCGGGGGAGATGGCCTGGCGGGCGATGCCGAAGAGGCTGGGTGTTTGGCCGTCCGGGTGAGGCGCCTGCATGCCTTGGTCCATGGCCTTGGCGAGGCGGTGCAGCATCTCGGGGTCGAGCGCGGCGACGATGCGGCCGAGCGCGATGAGGTTGCGGATCGCACTAATGGACTCGGGCAAGACGACGGCTTCGGCGAGTTTGCCGGCGATGACGTCGCGGCCGCCGATGAGGCCCTGGATGAGATCGAGGATGCCCTGATCATGCGCGGTTTGCAGGGTGTCCCAGGCGACGAGCAGGGCCTCGGCGTGCTCACGCGGGGCCGCCTCGACCTTGCGCATCAGCTCCACGTGCGGGTCAATGGGCTGCGGAGTGAAGGTGATTGGGTGTGCCATGAGAGCCTCGTGGGGATTGTACGTTGTACGTTGTTAGCTCTTAGTTATTAGTGGTGGTGATTTGCTTCAAGTCATTCTGAGTGATGTACCGTGGCGTGATCTTGGCCAGAGGTTAGGACCCGGAATTGAAAACCGGGCACTGACAACTAACCACGTAAAACGTACAACCCTTACGCCGGTTCAGTTGTTTTGATCTGTACCAGCTTGTCCTTCGTGCGGGTGCCGGGGAGCCAGTAGTCCTGGTATTCCCACTTTTTTTCTACCTGCACGCCATCTGTTGGGGTGCGGGTGCCGAATCGGAAGTTTTTGCGCGGCAGGGGGGACGGGCCTTTTTCGCCCTTCAGCACGGTCATCTTGACCGAAACCTCCTTGTAGGCCGGCGTATGCGTGGCGCGGTCAACGTGCATGCTGGTGAGCTTGTTGACAGCTTCCTCGGTAGAGATCATGGGCAGGTACATCTGTTTGCCCTGGACGCGCGAGGTGACAAGGACAGAAAGCTTGAGCTGGCCATACCTGTTTTCCAGGCGGACAAACTGGCCGGATTCAAGGCCGCGCTCCTTTGCCAGCTCGGGGGAGACCTCAAGAAAGATGTTGGGGGTGATCTCCTTGACGCCGGGGACACGGTAGCTCATGTTGCCCTGCTCGAAGTGCTCGAGCAGGCGGCCGTTATTGAGATGGAGGTCGTAGGTCTCGTTGGTTTCCTCGCTGGGCGGGACGTAGGAGAGCGGGTGAAACATGGCTTTGCCGTCGGGGAAGGGGAAGTCCTTGGTGTAGAGCAGCGGCTCGTCGGTGCCGTCGGGGGCGACGGGCCATTGCAGGGTCTTGTAGCCTTCCAGGCGCTCGTAATTGACGCCGGCGAAGAGCGGGGTGAGCGAGGCGGCCTCGTCCATGACCTCGGACGGGTGGGTGTAGCCCCAGCCGCCCGCACCGCCGAGCGATTCGGCGATGAGCTTGTAGATTTCCCAGTCGGGCTTGGAGTCGGCGAGCGGGTCCCAGACCTTGTAGAGACGCTGGATGCGGCGCTCGGTGCTGACGAAGGTGCCGTCCTTTTCAAGGGTGGGCGAGGCCGGCAGAATCAGATCGGCATACTTGCAGGTTTCGGTGAAGAAGATGTCCTGCACGATGAGGAAGTCGAGCATGGAGAGCGCCGCGCCGACGTCTTCGGCGTTGGCGTCGGAGGTGATGGTGTCTTCGCCGGTGATGTAGAGGGACTTGAGCTTGCCCTCGTGAATGGCGGAGATCATCTGCCGGTTGTCGAGGCCGACGGTGGTGGGCAGGGTGACGCCCCAGGCGGCTTCAAACTTGGCGCGGACGTCGGCATCATCGACTTTCTGATAGCCGGAAAAGATGTCTGGCATGGAGCCGAAGTCGCTGGCGCCCTGGACATTGTTATGGCCGCGCAGCGGATAGGCGCCGGAGCCGGGCTTCTTGAAGTTGCCGGTGGCGAGCAGGAGGTTGCAGGCGGCGGTGGAGGTGTCCGAGCCGCCGCAGTGCTGGGTGACGCCCATGGCCCACAGGATGCAGGTGCCGTTTTTGGCGGCGGCGATCTCGTCGGCGATCGCCTTCATCTGATCGACGGAGATACCGGTGACCGCTTCGGCGTGCTCCAGGGTGTAGGGCTCCAGGGACTGCTGGAACTCGGGCCACTTGTTGACCCACTGGTGGATGAACTTTTGATCGTGGCGGCCGGTGTCGATCAGGTGTTTGGTGACCGCCATGAGCCAGACCTCGTCGGTGGAGGGGTTGGGGCGGATGAAGATGTCGGCGCGCTCGGCCATCTCATGGCGGCGGAGGTCGGCGACGATCAGGCGCTGGCCGCGGAGCTTGTGCGAGCGTTTGACGCGGGTGGCGAGCACGGGGTGCGATTCCGAGGTGTTGGAGCCGATGACGATGACCAGATCGGCGAGCTCGATGTCCTGGATGGAGCCGGAGTCGCCGCCGTAGCCGACAGTGCGGCTGAGGCCCTTGGAGGCCGGCGTCTGGCAGTAGCGGCTGCAGTTGTCGATGTTGTTGGTACCGACCACCGCGCGGGCGAGCTTCTGCACCATGTAGCTTTCTTCGTTGGTGCACTTGGAGGAGGCAATAAAGGCGAGGGCGTCGGGGCCGTGCTCGGCCTTGATGCGGGTGAAGTTGTCGCGGATCATTTCAATGGCTTCGGACCACTCGATCTCTATGAAAGTATCGGCGCCGGTGGGCGTGGTGATGCGTTTGAGCGGCTTGCGCAGCCGCTCCTCGGAGTTGGTGTAGTCCCAGCCGAACTTGCCTTTGACGCAGGTGGAGATGCCGTTGGCGGGGCCGTGCGTGGGCTCAACCTTGAGGATGTGGCGGTCGCGGGTCCAGATGTCGAAGGAGCAGCCGACGCCGCAGTAGGTACAGACGGTTTTGGTGCGCTTGACGCGCTGATGGCGCATCTCGGCCTCCATCTCAGAGAGCGCGAGGATGGCCGGGTAGCCGGTGGAGGGCTCGATGCCCTTGACGGCGTCGATCATGTTATCGAGCACTGCGGGCGGCAGGGAGGTGAGATAGCCGGTGTGGCCGACCATACCCTTTTCCATGAGTGCGTTGCAGGGGCAGACCGTGACGCAATGGCCGCAGCTGACGCAGGAGGAGCCTTCAATCTGCTCGCCGCCGTCCCACATGACGCGGGGCATCTCACGGTCCCAGCTGATGGTCAGGGTCTCGTTGACCTGGACGTTCTGGCAGGCCTCCACGCAGCGGCCGCAGAGGATGCACTGATCGGGATCATAGCGGTAAAAGGGGTTTGAGTGGTCCTGCTTGTAGGTCTTTTTGCGGTATTCGCGGACCTGATGCTGCACGTCGAGCTCGGCGGTGGTGTTGTGGACCGTGCAGTTGCCGTTGTTGTTGTCACAGACCGTGCAGTAGAGATTGTGGTTTTCAAGGATGCGGTCGAAGGCCTCGCGCTTGGCCACATCCGCGCGATCGGAGGCGGTGGAGACGACCTGGCCGACGGCGACGTGCTCACCGCAGGAGCGCACCAGCTTGCCGTCGAGCTCCACCATGCAGGTGTCACAGGAGCCGATATGGCCCATCGGCGGCAGATAACAGACCTGCGGGATGCCGGTGTGGCCCTCGATCGCGGCTTTGCGGTTGATGGCCTCGAGGAGCGGCTCGCCGACCTCCGCCGCGATCTTGATACCGTCGATCTCGATGAAGGTGTCCGGGATGAAGGCGACGGGGGAGTTAAGCAGCGGTTTGGCGTGGTACTTGGTGCGGTCCATGGCTACGAGGATAGATGCGCAAAGTGAGCCGAAAGTCGGCGATGCCTTTTTATCGCGCAAGGGGGCTCGCGGCTATCAGGAACCCATGTGAAGTTGCTGGAAAGCTATGATTCTAAGCGGCTATTTTCGATTCAGAGCGACTCAGCCTATGGTGCGGAGAACAGGCAAAAGGCAAGAACAACCATAGATTCCGTTCCCACCCTGGCTTCGGGAATGACAATAACGGGTGGAACGCCTTCGGTCCTGAAGGAAGACTCTCCATGTCTGGGAGACTTGTTTAGTTTGGAAATCGTCTTTAGCGGCGAGGTGTGCGTACCAGCTCGCCGAGGAAGACGGCGTGGGGCGGCAGGCGGAGCGCGCCGGTGAATTCGCCTGTGAGTGTCCGGGGGCCATAGCTGAGCAAAGCGCGCAGCGGGCCTGGGCGCAGGCCGAAGCGGAGGAGGTCGGCGTCCAGCGACAGGACGACGGGCGCGTCGCCCAGGTTGGCGGCGACGATCACGCTCGCGGCGGTGCGCGTGCCGGGCGGGGGCTGACGAAGAAAGACGAGGGTGTTTTCCGCCGCTTGATCCGGGTCATGCGCCGTATTGCGGTTCATGAGGCTCAGGGAGCCGCCGCGCAGGGCGGGATTGCCGTGGTGCAGGGCGAGCAGGACGCGATATGCGTTGAGGACCGAACCCGGATCACGCTCTTCTGTAGCCACATTGACGATTGCGCCCTCGACGGGTGCGGCCGGCAGCGTGCCGGCGGTGAAGCCGGGTAAGGTGTCCGGGTCGGGCGGCGGCGGCGGCAGATTGCCGTCGATGCCTATGGCCGGGGCGGCCGGGGCATTGCCGGTGAGGCTCGGCGGCGGCGGCCGAACGAAGGGCCGGTAGGCGCCGAAGGGGGTTGGCTGGCCGGGCGCAAGGGGCTGAGGGGGCGCGACGCGCTCAATGGGAGCGTGCTGGATGTTTGCGGGCGTCCATTGCATGACGTGGCGCTGCTGCATGACGTGCCGCTGCGGCGCTGCGACGGTTGGATTCCCCGACGCGGAGCCGGGCGGGCCGGTGTCGAGGCCGATTTCGTCGCCGAAATCAAAGAGGGCGGCGTCGCGGGAGGCCAGCAGCGCCGCGGCGACAGCGACGGCGTCGGGCGAGGCCGTGACCGGGTTCGCGGCGAGGCGCAGGAGGGGGAAACCCGGAGACTCCGGGGCGGAGCCGGCATCGGCCGCGGTGAGCGCTCCCCGCAGACCGGCGACGGTAGGGGGCGCGGCGGGAAGGGTGGCGACGGTGACGAGCCGAGCCGCGAAACGGCCCGAAAGATGGCTTAGGAGCCGGCCCGATCCGTAACGATGCGGGGCGGAAGACCGGTTTTTGGGGCCGGCCGGCTCGCCGAGCCCGTGAGGTTGGGGAGCTTCAGGAGGTTGGGGAGGTTGGGGAGCCCAGTCGGTCAGCAGCACGCGGTCGCCGGGTGTGGAGCGCAGCAGATTGCTGAGCGCGTCGACGAGACCGCTGCGCTCGGGCGCGAGGGTGGCATCCGGCCCCGGCCCGGGTAGAGCGATGCCGGCCGCACCCTCTCCCAGCCAGTCGTGCACGGTGTGGAGCAGCGTGGCGCGATCCGCCTGCTGCAGCGCGGGCGGGACGGTCAGCAACACGCGCAGACGATGGCGGCTCGCCTCGCGGATCAGATCTTCCAGGGCGTCGACGTTGTAGGGCGTTTGCGCGGAAGCGCGATCCGGCGCGGCACCACCAGACGAGGGGTCGGGCAAGGGATCTGAGGACGGGTCTGAAGATGGGTCCAGAACCAGGGCATCGACGCCCAGGGCTTGCAGGTAATCCAAACGCAGCGCTACCCCGGCGAGGCTGCCCGTGCTCGACTGGCCAACGGCCTGAAAACGGGTGGGGTCCAGCCGGTAGAAGACCGCGTGCCGCCACCATGGCTCCGTGGAGGCAGCGGACACGCCGGCGTTGGCCCAGTTCCTCTCCCAGCCCGGGTGCGCCAGGGCCTGCGCCGGACAGCGGAGTGCACCGGCGACGAGCAGCAAGGTGAGACCTTGCAGCAGGAGGAAGAAAACAAGGGAGTTGTGGCCTTTGACCTGACCGGGCCTGCCCGTGCGACGTGTTCTGGCCGGCCAAGCGTCTTCCTTCGCTTGCGCAGGGGCCGTTTTCGGCTGAGCCAAGTTCCGCACATCGCTCCCGTTTGCTGAATCTGCTCACGCGGCGGGGCGCGGGGGCGTGAGATCCTCTAGGCTTGATGGTAAGCCCACGCCACTAAGCCCATGCTATAAAGCCTGCGCTACAAGGCCTGCGCCGGTCACGCGGTGCAACGGCCGGGCTCGGACGGAATCAAAGTTGAGTAGGAAGTAAAGGAACCCATGCCGCTTTATGAGTACGAGTGCACCGCGTGCCATCGCCGCACCGAAAAGATCCAGAAGTTTTCCGATGCCGAGTTAACCGTCTGTCCGCACTGCGGCGGCGCGTTGGAGCGCACGATCACGGCACCGGCGATCCAGTTCAAGGGCGCAGGGTGGTATAAGGACCTGTATTCGTCGGCTAAACCCGCGGCGGCGGGAGGGGACGGCGGGGCCGCGCCGTCGGGCGGCGAGTCGACGGGCGAGGCCAAGCAAGACAAGGGCGAGGCCGCAGCTGCGGC
>CAXTBJ010000055.1:0-2504 GCA_964242585.1 uncultured Bryocella sp. | reverse complement strand
GCAGCGTCGGGAGCCTCGACGAGTGCGGCTCCGGCAAGTGCGCCCGCGGCTCCAACGGCCCCATCCTCGGGAAGCTGATTTCATAAAAACAGCACCCATGACCCAAGGCGTTTTCTACATTCAACGAAAGTTTAACCAGGTGTCACCCGGGGGTGAGCTCCCGTTTATGATGGCTAGGCTATGATGCTCCGCATGACGCTCCACCGTTCCCTCCGATCCATCCGTCACGGCCTTGAAGATACGCTGGATTATGCCGCGCAGGAAAGCCGTCTGGTTCTACGCAATATAGGGCTTGTTTCGGCCAGTATCACGGCACTCGCCATGGGGGTAGTGGTAGGCCGCGAGCTGCGGCAACGGTATAAGTTCAAGCGGCGCACGCCCTATGACGTGTATGCGCGCGCCGGTGATCCGCCCCGCAAGGCGCCATCCGAGATTGAGTTCGGGGTGGGAATCTAGGACGCATCGGATCTCCGTTGCTGATCTTGTCGCTGATCTTGATGAGGTTAAGCGCAACGAGGCTAAGCTAAGAGAACTGCGGCTAGGTGGAGCGCCCGAGATCCGTTCTGTGCCGGCTCGTACGCTTCTGCCGAATCGAACTCGTGAACGTACTTCCGGGTACAGGCACGAGGAGAATCCCAGGAGTAACTACCGGCTCAAGCGGCGCTTTAGAGGCTACAGGCTATATCGACATGCAGGCAGGCGGGGAAAAGAGAGCGGACTCGGTTGGGCATACTGTCCTCAGCGCGGATTGAGTCATAACGGATCGAGTCATAGTAGCCAGCCGCACCTCGGTTTGCCTACTGCGTTCCGGGCCAACCCAATCTCTGCCGGTAGTTGAGGCGAAGAAACGGCAACTATGATGTAGCTAGCCGATCGTGCCGCCTCCAAGCCAACTCGTTGAACGCAAGACCCCGCTCTCCGAAGCAGCCGCGGCAGCCAAACTCCCCAGCCTGCACGACTTCTTCACCGCCGGCGGTCTTCTCGCTAAATCCAGCCTTAACTTCGAGCAGCGTCCCGGCCAGTACTCGATGGCCAAGGCCATTGAGGGAGCCCTCAAGGACCGCCGCCACCTCATCGTGGAAGCCGGCACGGGTACCGGCAAAACGCTCGCGTACCTGTTACCCGCGCTGCGCCACGCACGTGAGCACAAGCAGCGCGTCATCGTCTCCACCGGCACCAAAAATCTGCAGGAACAACTCGCCCTCAAGGACATCCCGTTCCTCGAGTCGATCCTCGGCCCCTTGCGCGTCTGCGTGATGAAGGGCCGCGCCAACTACCTCTGCAAGCAGAAGCTCTATGCCCTGCGCGACAACCCCATCCTGTCCGGTCTCGACGACATTCAGCAGTTCCACGCCATCCTCAACTGGGAGCGCACCACCGAAACCGGCGACCGCGCGGAGATCGACGCCCTGCCGGAAAACTCTGCCCTCTGGCCCAAGCTCGACGCCCGCACCGAGGCCTGCCTCGGCCAGACCTGCCCCAACGTCGAGCCCTGCTACATCACCGGGATGCGCCGCAAGGCGCTCGAATCCGACCTCATCATCGTCAATCACCACCTCTTCTTCGCCGATCTGAACATCAAGCAGCAGGCCGGCGAAGCGGTGGACGCAGGCATCCTGCCGGACGCCGCCGCAGTTATCTTCGACGAGGCCCACGAGCTCGAAGACATCGCCAGCCAGTACTTCGGCATCGCGCTCTCGAACGCCCGCTTCGACGAGCTCGCCCGCGACACCGAAAATATGCTCCGCGCCCAGGGCTCCAGCCCTTCCGGGACCAAGCCCGTCAGCACCTCGGCCATTGAGAGCGCCACCGCGCAGCTCCGCGACCGCTCCCGCATGTTTTTCGGTTCCTTGCCCGCGCCGCCCTCGCACCTCGGCCGCCTCGAGTTCACCGATCGCCCCGACTTCCTCGAAGCCCGCGGCGACGCCTATCTCGCCGTCAGCAACGTCCTCACCCGCCTTGAAGGCGAACTCGGCGGCCTGCGTGAGGTAGACGAGGCCGTCGGCCTGCGCAAGCGTGCCGCCGATATCCGCAATCACCTGAAGTTTCTGCTCGAATCCGACGACAAAAACACCGTCTTCTGGATCGAACGCCGCGCCACCGGCAGCCTCCGCAACGCCGCCCGTACGCAGCCCCGCCCCACAGCGCTTGTGCAGCCAAAAAACACTCCTGAGTTGTCCTCCCGTAGCAAAGCGGAGGGATCTGCATTTGCGCCGAGCGCACCGCACCCACCCGACCTCCCCGGGTCCTTCTCCACCCACCTCCAGGCCACGCCCATCGACGTCTCCGAGCTCCTCTCGGACACCCTCTTCCAGCGCTACCCCACGGTCGTGCTCACCTCCGCCACGCTCACCGTCGCGGGCAAAGACGGCACGCCCGGCTTCGCGCACCTGGAAAAACGCCTCGGCATTCCGTTCCCCAAGGAACTCATCGTTCCCAGCCACTTCGACTACGCCCGGCAGGCGTTGCTCTACTTGCCCGACTTCATGCCCGATCCGCGCCAC
>CAXTBJ010000054.1:9504-28775 GCA_964242585.1 uncultured Bryocella sp. | reverse complement strand
TTAAGCCTGGCCTACTCACTTCTTTATATGTATTTGTCGGAGCGCGGCCTCGAATCCATCAAGTTGAGAGCCGTTTTCGCGCAGTTGAGGGGTTTGCCGTCATCCTGAGCGTAGCGAAGGATCTCTGCATTCTACTCGTGGCTGCTCTATACCCTCGTGAAACCGTTAAAGGATATTTGGCTAAGTCACGCAAAAGAACTGAAGCAAATAACTAACAATATAGAGCCGGTTTCGACCTTTGTTGTCCTTCCCGAAGAGAATCTTCGATTGTCCTTGCTTTTGCCTGTTCTCTATACCCTTGGCTGACCCGCTTTAAAGCCCACTGCGCACGTAAATTCTGCAGCATTATTCATGCCCGCCGTGGTACGGGTGCCCGGCCAGAATGGTCAGTGCCCTGTATACCTGTTCAGTTAATACGGCTAAGGCCAGTTCATGCGGCAGCGTGATTGCCCCCAGCGAAAGTAGCAGCCGTGCCTCCGCCCGGATGGCTGCCGACCAGCCATCCGGCGGTCCTATCGCAAATGTCAGCTCATGCGTGCCGGCATCGCGCTGCTGACGAAGGTACTCTGCGATCTGCGGTGAGCTTAAGGCACGCCCACCGCTATCCAGCAGAACGGCATGCGGCATCCCACGTGCGCCCTTCCGGGCCCACGCCTCCCGCAGCGCGGCCTCGCTGCGGAAGCTCTCCAGCTCTACCGGAGCAAACCGCCCGCAGCGCCGCAGGTAGTCCTCAACCAGCGCCCTCGCGCCGCTCGACTTCAACTCACGGCGCGGGCTGATGTACACAAGGCGCAACATCATCGGGATGGGTCCGCGCGTCGTCTACTCGCCGCCGCGCACACGCTTCTTCACCGAGGTCTTCCGCACACCCACAGCGGCAGCCTTTGCCGCGGCCCTGGTTCCCAAGGCCTTGGCGGACACGGCCTTGCTCGCAGCCTTTTTCGAAGGTCTCGAAGCACTCGAAGTTCTCTTGGCCCCACTCTTCTTCGCGGCGGTCTTGGTCGATACCTCTGCCTGAGCTGTAGCTGCTCTGGGGCGCACAGCCCTCTTTGGAACCGCCGCCCCTGCCCGCCCCTCGCCGTCGTTGTCCTCTGCGCTGTCCCGTACCTTTTTCCCGGAACGTTCCGCTTTGATCGCTGCCTTGATCTCCACATTCAGGTCGGCGACGCTGAGCGTCGTAGCCGAAGAACGCAGCCGCTCCAACCCATAGAAGGCCCGCTTTTCAGGCAGGAAAACGTGGACGATGAAGTCCACATAGTCCATCAGAATCCATTCGCCCTGCCGCCGTCCCTCCACCGCATTCGGGTAGGCGCCGAACTCCCGCTTCAGCCGCAGTTCAATCTCATCGGTGATGGCGACCGTCTGCCGGTCGTTGGTTCCGGTGCAGATCAAAAAGTAATCGGAAAGCCCACTCTCCGCCGGGTCCAGCGCGAGAATACGAATGTCCTCCGCCTTCTTGTCGTCGCACGCGGCCGCAGCCACGGCGAGCATCTGGTTCGCTTCTACAGACGCCAATCGATCTCCTCTGCCATTTACCTAGGGTAGCGCGGCAGCCACTCTTTGTGGCACCTCTCTCCACTTTTTCTCGCGATCCGACCACAATGGTCGTGATTTACAAAAGGAACTGTGGTAATTACGTTGATCCTGACAGGCAACAGCAGCGCCGTACAGTCTGTCTATAGAGCAGGACGAGAAACAGAGCGAGAAAGCGCGACAAGAGAGAAGGTGCACAGTGGAATCCATACACAACGGTCAGTGCGGTCTTTGCGGTCATTTCGGTGAATACCACAAGACCGACATCCTGGTAAGCATTCTTTCGAGCAAGTCGGCGGATCTCAAGCTGCTGGATGATTGCGGGCACCCCAAGCACGCCGGCCTGCACCTCAAGGTCTCTCCCATCTCCGGTTGCGACGGCTTCGTTCCCGCAGTCGCGGCATAACGAATCGCAGCCTGCGCCTGGTCGCTGCAGCGGGGTCCCGTTGCGGGTTTCCGTCTGCGCTCAGCAAGCTAACGCCCTTAGGCAGCAAACAAGTCGAAGGGATGCCTTTGAAGACATGTTCGCCGTTTTACCTCGCACTGCTTGCGATGAGTTGCATTTCCTGGCACCTTCTAGCGCAAACGACGTCTTCGCCTCAGGTCGTTCCTTCACAAACGGCGCAGCAGCCGGGCGGTCCCAACTCCGGCCCGGCTCCTGCACCCCCGCCGCTTCCCGCCATGGCCCTGCAACACCCCGGCGTGCCCACCGGGCAGCTTTCCCAGCGCCTCACTCTGCAAAGCCGCCTCTATGACGGCATGGTCAGCGACTATTGGATCTACGTGCCAGCCCAATATGATCCGCAAAAGCCGGCTGCCTTGATGATCTTTCAGGACGGTCAGGGCTACCTTGATCGCCAGGGTGACCACCCCGCGCTCAACGTGATCGATAACCTCATCGCCGCAGGCAAGCTCCCGGTGATGATCGCGGTCTTCACCAATCCAGGCGATATCACTGCCTCACCCGGCACGCCGACGTACCGATTCGTGAAGGCCTACAGTGAGAAATGGCAGCGCACCCTCAAGGATTCCATGCGCTCCACCGAGTACGACACCGTATCGGACCGCTATCCGCGCTTTCTACGCGACGAACTCCTCACCGAGGTTGGCCGGCACTACAACCTGCGGCCCGACGCCTACTCGCACGCCATTACCGGCATGAGCTCCGGCGGTATCTGCGCCTTCAACGCCGCTTGGCAGATGCCGGCGTACTTCGGCCGCGTACTCTCATGGATCGGTTCTTTCACCGCCATTCAATGGCATGAGGACCCCACCGTACCCGACGGCGGCCAAGATTATCCGGACAAAATCCTCCGCGAAGACCACCGCAATCTCCGTGTCTGGCTGCAGGACGGCGCGAACGACCAGGAAAACCCCAAATACGGCTCCTGGCCCATGGCAAATCTGCGCATGGCGAACGCACTTAAGCTCAAGGGATATGACTTTTATTTCAGCTTCGGCACGGGTCCCCACTCAGCCGGCGAGGGCGGAGCCGAGTTCGCCGACGAAATGCTCTGGTTGTGGCGAGGCTACGACCCGGCCAAAGCGGCTGAGACCTTCACGCAGGAGCCCACCGAAGCCGCCAAACCACCCTTCCGCGTCGGCATCGTCAACCGGTAAATTGAAATGCCTAGACGGTCGCCCCATAGCACTGCCGTTACCCTGAGCGAACCGAACATTCGTTGCTCTCCAGATCGGCATGGCGTCTCTAAGCGACGCTCGTTCACGCGACATCTAACATTCCATGTCCGACGCCGCCGTCACAGAGCCTTTCTCCCTCTTCGATCTCAGCGCCATGCCGCAGGCCGATGTCTATAAGCTGCTCGCCTCGGTCATCCTGCCGCGTCCGATCGCCTGGATCGTGTCTAAAAACGACGCCGGCGAGGTCAATGCCGCCCCCTACTCCTTCTTCAACATTCTCGGCTCGGACCCGCCGGTGATCGCTGTCGGTTTCTCCAACGCGCCGGATCGCGACACCAAGGACTCGCTGTACAACATCCGTCAGCGCGGTGAGTTCGTGGTCAACCTCGTGCCGGAAGAGCTTGCCGAAGCCATGAATATCACCGCCACCAATGCCCCGCGCGGCACAGACGAAACCCACTTGGCAGGCCTCGCACTCGCCCCCGGTATTGTCGTCGACGTGCCCCGCATCGCCGGCTCCCCCGTGGCGCTCGAATGCAGACTCTTTGAAACCATCAACCTGGGCGGCAGCAGCACGATCATGCTCGCGAAGATCGTCTACGTGCAGGTTCGCACCTCAGCCTTTGAGGAGGTGGACCGCTTGCACATCGACCCCGCCCGGATGCGCCTCATCGGCCGCATGCACGGAGGTGGCGGCTATTGCACCACCCGCGACCTCTTCAACATCGAACGTAAACGCTGGCCGCTATAAGCAAGAGCAATGAACATAGACTTAGCAATTTGGGCAAAATAACTTGCATTTAGAGTTGAGTAAAATAGCTGGTGGTATAGAGGCGTTTTGCCCTTTGTTGTCATTCCCGAAGGGAATCTGCGGTTGTTTTTGCTTCTGCTTGTTCTCTATACCATTTGCTAATCCGCTGTAGCCGCAATGATATGCAGGTGTACGATTCACTTTTTTGTTGTCATTCCTGAAGGAAATCTGCGTTTCCGGTCACGGTACACAGCTGGGATGATCTAACGCAAGAAGGCCACAATTCCGCGTAAATCCAGCCAGGGAACGGCCTGGGCCATGCCCTAAGCGCTTTCTGCACGCTGGCTTTGGCGCATGCGAAAGAGAGGCTTCGCGGTAGCGAAGCCTCTCTTTCCAATCCGACTTTCAGCTACGCGCTGAGGGCAACCGGTTCGGCCACGGGCACGATCGATACAAAGCGCCCGCGCTGCCCACGATCCGAAAACTTCACCACGCCATCCACCTTTGCGAACAAGGTGTCGTCGGACCCACGGCCAACGTTCGTACCGGCCTTCAGGGGTGTCCCACGCTGCCGAACCAGAATGGAACCGCCGGTGACCAATTGGCCGCCGAAACGCTTCACGCCCAATCGTTGCGCATTGGAGTCGCGACCGTTCTTACTGGAGCCAAGACCTTTTTTATGTGCCATTGCTTTGCCTCATCGGCGGCTCAGTGGCCGCAAAGTTCTATGTTCTTGCAATTCTTACAGTCTTTGCAGTGGATCTCGCCGGAACCCAAGTACGCTCGGGCAGTCAAGCCCGGCGTGGAGCAGGAAAGGAGTACACCGGCATGGATCTCGCCGGCCTACTTCTGCTCAGCCTCAAAGGTGCGCCCACCCACCTGGATCGCGTTGATCTTGACCTCCAGAAAGTTCTGGCGGTGGCCCTGCATCTTCTTGTACTGCTTCTTGCGCTTGTAATGGAAGACCAGGATCTTCTCGCCGCGGCCCTCGCCGACAACGGAGGCCAGCACCTTCGCGCCGCCCAGATCCTGCTCAAATTTACCTGACTCGGCGGAAACCGCGAGCACGTCAGAGAACTCCACCGTGCCATTCTCATGCGCGGCGGTCTCTACCTTCAGGGTGTCGCCGGGAGCGACGCGGTACTGCTTACCGCCGGTGCGAATCACTGCATACATCTTGTCAAACCTCATCGCAGGGCCGTTTACGCGTGCCCTTGCGTCTTCTGCGGAATCTTGTGCTGGAGAGGAGCGTCCCCGGTGCAATCCAGAGGCCTGATCCCGTTGGGCGGTAGGCACGCAAAACTATGCCCTGGTATTTGCTCCAGCTCCACGCCAACGCAGCAGCCACGGTACGGACTGCGCCAAACTAGATAATTCTACCGAGCCCCGTACCCGAGGTCAAGCTGGAACCGGCCTGGGCGAGGTCGCCCCTGATGCGCAGCAACACCTCGCCCAACACAGCTACCAGTCCTATCGGGTTCATGATGCACTCGACGGATCGCCCAGGCATTCCCAGGCGGTCCGGCATAGGAAGCCTTTGCACTAGAGCCCACAAAGACGAGGGTCTAGTGACAGATTGAGGCCTAGTGGAAGATCAGGGTGTTGCCCCGCAGGGTCTCGTTCACCGTCGCCATCTGAACACCTGCCGCATAATGGGCCGTCGTGTTCTCCGCGATCAGGGACGCGCCCAACGGCAGCTTCAGCTCCCGTGTTTCACGCGCCCGGAGCGTGATCTCCTGATCCCCGGCCTTCAGGGTGATGGCATCAGCCGAATCGTTGCGCAGCCGAAAGCTAATCATGTGCGGCTTGATCTGCTTGGGCATCGACGGAGCGGTCCGGTTCAGAAATGGTGCCGCGAACAGGGTTGGGGTGCCGACAAGGTACAACATGGCGACCATGGCGAGGGGGATACGTAGTTTCATGACAGATCTCTTCTTTCTGCTGGCTTTCACGCCCCCGCCGCTGCCATGGTTCAGCGGCGATTCGTGTCGCACAGCCCTACATCTGTCTAAGCGTTCGCGCCGCCCCGCGCGGATGCAGAATCTGCAGGTTCGCCAAGGACGCGCCGCCGCCAATCTTGTTACCCCCAATGAATCCCGCGTTCCATGGACCTCGTCCCCCGAAACGACATCGGACTACACAGCGCGAAAGGTAATCCCGATGCCCTTGCAAAGGAACACGCCACCCCTGCCTCGTATCGTTCTTGAAACGGTCGCCGCCGCCGTTTGCCTCTTCACCCTGCCGCTCACCTTCGATTGGCTCAGCAAACTCATTCATGGGGAAGGCGGTGCCGGCCGCTTCACGGGCGTGCTGTTCGTCTCTCTGCTCGGAATAGCCCTGCTTTTCGACGTCTACCGTATGCTGCGGAAACGCTCGGCCGCCCCTTCCAGGCAGCCGGACGAAAACACCGGGAGCAGCGCGCTATAGCTTGCGCCATCGCTAAACAGCCTGCTACGCCTTTGGTTTTGATTACGCAAGCGGCGTGTCCGGCAAAGAGTCCACCCGGCCTACTCCGCTCGAACCAGCGCCACCTCATAGGTGCGGCCCGTGGCAAGCGGCACCAGACCATAGCTGCGGGGTAACTCGGCCGCGAGCGGCTTTTCCAGCAGCATGACGCGCTGTTGGCCGGGGGAAAGCATTCGTTCCAGCGGCTCGGGCGCATGGTAGTACATGTCGTACGGCTCCGTCCCACTCGTCTGTCCGGTATCAACCTGTTGCGCCAATCGCCGGGCATAGAAGGCGTCCGTGGTTACCGGAATGACGGCCCCCCGCGCCCAAACCAGTAACGGCCCTGGAATAAACTCGGTCTCTAGGACCGTTTGTTGCAGCAGCGTGACCGCTTCGCGATTGTCCGGTGTTGTATGACCCTCGGCAAAGTGGGGGCTGTGCAGGGCGTGCCTGGGCCGGGCGGTCAGCAGAGCGGAGGCGGCATACACCACGATCGCCGCGCCGGCCGCCAGCATCCGGGGAAAGGAGCCCAGCTTTGCACGCTCCCGATACCGGCAGCTCAGCAGAGCTCCAGTCAGGGCAGAAAAAACAGGGTAGGACGGCACCATGTAGTGCGGTACGCGCGTACGCGCCACTGTGAACAAAACCAGGCTCACCATCGCAAAAACGGCAAAGCTGCGCAGCCCTTGCAGCTCGGGGCGGCGGAACGGCGCAGCAACGGCCCATGGATAGAACAGCGCAAACGGCGGCGCGGACAACAGCAGCACCCAAAGATAAAACCAGCCGTGGGTATGGTGCCCCTGCACGATCTCCGTACCGCGCCGCAACACGTGGTAGCCGAGATACTCGTCCAGAAAGGCCCGGCCGCCATGGGCATACATCCAGACATGCCAGGGAAGCACGGCGGCAAGAAAAACCAGCATCCCCATCCAGAAGTGCCCGCCGCGCAGCCCTCCAAACCGGCGGTGCCCAGTCCAGTGCCCGCTGCGGTGCAGACCCCCGACCAGCACGGCCGTTACCGGGAGCACGATACTGGCAGCCCCTTTTGCCATGACCGCAATCGCAAAACCCAGCCAAAACATCCACCAGGCCCTCTTCGAGCCCTGCGAAATATCCGCCAGGCCGAGCACGCCCAAAAGACACCCCAGCCCGAGCAGGATGTCCGTCTCGCCGACCCGAGCGGCGTGCTGAAACCCGAAGGCGCTCAGCAGCACGGTCGTGCCGAACCAGGCGGTGGTCGTGCCCATCCTCTGCCGCAGCCACGCATGCAGCAGGCCGACCGTGGCTACGCCGGCGAGCGCCGAAGTCAAACGGGCGGCCCAGGCATTCAATCCGAACAGCCGCATCGAAGACGCCGTCAGCCACATCTCCAACGGTGGTTTTTCAAACCATGGTTGGCCGTTCCAATGCGGCGTCAGCCAGGAGCCCGAGAGCATCTCACGCGAGATCTCGGCATAAATGCCCTCATCCCAATCCGTGAGCGGCCGATGTCCGAGCAGCGGAAAGAGCACCAGCGCCGCCAGCAGACCGGCAAGCGCTGCGGAGCGAAGCGTCAAGCGGGTTGCAAACGGCCCAGTTCTTTCTGGCCCAGTGCTTTCTGGTCCAGTCGTTTCCGGTCCAGTCGTTAACGGCCCCTGCATGACATGTCTCCTTCCCGCCCGCGCCGGCCACGGCCATCTCTCCGAAGACTACTCGAGGCCTCCCCTGGCGTCTCGCTTCGACAGGCCTAACGGTCAGCCCCATACAATCGCAGGGATGCCACCGCCCAAAGCGCCTGTCGACCTCGCATACCGCTTGCGTGCGCCCCGGCTTATCTTTTGGACCGCCTTGGTCCTGCGCCTGCTCTGCATCCTCGTGGGGCATACCTACCGCATTCGGCCTGACGATGCCCATTTCAATTTTGGCTTTGAGGCGGGGCGGATCGCCCGTTCGCTCGTCACCGGGCACGGCTATGCCAATCCCTTCAACGGCGTCTCCGGCCCCACAGCTTGGCTGCCACCGGTTTACCCCCTGCTCATGGCCTTGGCCTTCAAGCTCTTCGGCGTGTACAGCCGGTCTGCCGCGTTTTTTCTTCTGGCGGTCAACAGCCTGTTTTCAGCTCTCATCGCGCCGGCCCTGTATGAGATCGCGGCACGCTGCATCGACCGCTACGGCCTTGCCCGGCGTCGGTCCATCCAAACCATGCCGGTAGCCCATTGGAGCGCCTGGCTCTGGGCGGTGTACCCCGCAGCCCTGCAATACGCCATTCACTGGATCTGGGAGATGTCGCTTTCCACGGCGTTGTTCACCTGGACACTCGTTCTCGCGCTGCGATTACGCGGCATCGGCGACCTGGACGAGAGGCACCCTGCCGCATTCGCCGGAATAGGCTCTTCGCGGGCCGCCGGCCGCCACTTCCGGCAATGGCTCGCCTTCGGCCTGCTTTGGGGTGCCATCGCATCCACAAATGCGTCGCTCGTGTCCATGCTTCCCGTGACGATGCTCTGGATTCTGTGGCCTAACATTCGCGATTGGCGGCAAACCCGCCTAACCCTGCACCTATTCGCAGGCCCGATCCTGGCTTGCTTCGTCTTCGCCCTCGTCCTGACCCCCTGGACCGAACGCAACGCCTATGTGCTCCACGTCTTCGCTCCCACCCGCGACAACTTCGGTATCGAGCTTTGGCAAAGCACGCTGTTTGCCGAAAACGGCCCGCTGCCCTGGGGAACGACCCTGCCCCTGGCCGTCCATGCCCCCGAGTTCCAACGCTACGCGGCCGAAGGCGAGGTGCGCTACGCGCGAGAAAAGGGCGAGCTCGCCAAGGCGAACATCCACGCGCATCCCGGTACCTTTGTTCGCTACACGCTTCAGCGCATCCAGTTCTTCTGGGGCGGCACACCGCATCCGGAGAACGGACATCCCATGGGCGAAGCGGTCCGCGTGCTGAACTTCAGCTTCACCAGCCTCGCCGGCCTCCTCGGCCTCGGACTGATGCTCCGCAGAGGCGTGCCCGGCGCCGGCCTGTTTGCCCTGACCGTTGTCGTGCTGCCGGCGGTGTACTACATGGTGACCGTGCAGCCTAGATTCCGGCACCCTCTGGAGCCGTTGCTCACCCTCGGTGCCGTGTACCTCTTCCGTAGCACCTCATTCGGGCCGAACACATAGAGCAAAATGCCTGACGGCATCGATGCATTTCGCCCTTTGTGAGCATTTCGCCCTTTGTGAGCGTGTCGCCCTTTGTGAGCATTTCGCCCTTTGTTGTCATTCCCGCAGGGAATCTGCGCTTGCGTTTGCTCTTGCCTGTTCTCTATCCATCGGCTAATCCGCTCCAGGCCGCACATGGACGGGCGCGGGACACAGAAGCCCTTACCCCCTCTGCTTACCTTCTTGCCTCAAGCATGAAGAAAGGCCTTCGCCGTCCGCAGCGAAAGGGTCATGATCGTCAACGCGGGGTTGGCCGCCAGCGAGCTCGGAAACACCGAGTTGTCGCAGATCCACAGGTTCGGCAGCTCATGCGACAGCCCCCACTCATTTACCACGGAGCTGTCCGGGTCCGTTCCCATGCGGCACGTGCCGATGGTGTGCGCCGTGCGTGGGTTGGTCCACGTGTCGCGCGCCCCCGCCGCCTTCCACGCCTCCGTCATCACCTTGATGGAGTGCGCCATCATGTTGTTTTCATTGTCGTGGTAGGAGAAGTGAATCACCGGCTTGGGTACCCCGTTCACGTCCTTCTCCTCCGAAAGCGCCAGAAAGTTCTTCTCCGTCGGCAGCGTCTCGCCGTTGGCCCCGATGCCCGCGATGAAGTTGTAATCGGCGAGATAGCGCTTCAGATCCTCGCCGAAGAACTCCCGCGCACGCGCCACGCCGGACGCCCAGGTCACCGGCACCACGCCCAGCGACTGCACCAGGTAGCCGCCCGCAAAATCCGCGTCCTTGGGCCGCATCGTGTCCTCGGAGATCACCGTCGCGGGGAACCCCTTATTCATGCGCACAGGTGTATCGAAGGTGCCCCACACCTGCGTCGCGACATGGCCCATGTAGTTCCTACCCACCTGCCCGCTCCCGTTGGCTAGGCCCGTGTGCAGCAGCAGCCGCGGCGTTTCAACGGCCCCGGCGCACAGAAACACGGCACGCGTACGTTGCCGGCGCTCCACGACGGTCGACGGATCGGCGCCCTCCCGATAAATAACCGCCGTAATCCGCCCCGCCGAGTCCCGCTCGAAGCCCGTCACAAAGCAGTGCGGCCGAATCTCCGCGCCCGACCGCACCGCCCACGGCAGGTACGTCGTGTCCATGGTGGCTTTGGCGCCGTTGCGGCAGCCCTGGTGGCAGAACCCGCGATGCACGCAGGCCAGGCGCGTGCCGTACTCCGGCCGGCTATAGTTCTGGCTCAGCGCCGCGATCGGTGCCGCGCTGGCCCGCAAACCCATGGCCTCAAAACCTTTTACCATCAGCTGCCCCGGCCCATTGATCGGCACCGGCCCGGTCGGGTAGCGGCGCGTCGGGTCCCACGGATACGGATTCGGCCCGGAGACCCCCAGAAACTCCTCCACCTCCTCGTAAAACGGCACCAGATCGCGATAATGCAGCGGCCAGTCGACTCCCTCGCCGGAGTCCGTCTTCAGCTTTAAGTCGCGCTCGTCGGCGCGGGGGCAAAACGCGCCCCAGTGCAGCGTCGAGCCGCCTACGCCCGTACCGGAGGTGTTGCCGCCGTGAACCTCCGGCGTCTTGCCCCCGGAGATCCGCTCGCCCAGCCAGTAGATGTGACCCGCCGAAAGCTCATCGGTGGCAAAATCCTCCGCCGGTGATTCAAACCACGGTCCGGCCTCCAGCGCCACGACCCTGCGCCCTGCCGCGGCCAGCTTGGCCAGCAGCGGCGCGCCGCCCGCGCCCGTGCCGATCACCACGGCATCCACCTCATCGCTCTCGCCGTGGTGCCGCATGGTGGGCCGCAGCTTGCCCAACTCGTTCTTGCCCAGCCCGGACTGCCGGTAATCAATCTGTTGCGGATTTTCTAAGATCTCTGAATTCAACGCTCGAACTCCTGTCGTTCGCCAAGGTGAATCTGGGTAAAGCCGAGATCGTCGGCAAAGCCTGTATAGCCCATGCGGTCCATCGTGCGCGGGTCGGCGACATAGTGCCGCGTGCACTCCGCGCGCACATCCTCAAACCAGCGCATCATCTGCTCAGGGTCGAAGGCGTCCGCGCGATTGCCCAGGTGCAGCGTGCCCAGCAGGCCCTTGCCCAGCTTGCCGGCCGTGGCCCCCAGCAGCAGGGAGTCCTGCTGGTCGGGGTGAAGCGCCGTAAACGGCACACTGTGCAGCCGCTCCGCCGCAAGGTCCAGCGAGCGCAGCCCCTTGTGCCAGGCCTCGGCATCGTCCGGCAGCGTGGCATAGCGCCAGCCGTCGCCCTTTCCGCCGTGGAGGTCCGCATCCAGCCGCGCGGCCAGATCGAAACCCGCATCCGGCACCACGCGCCCGGCCAGCGCGCGCAGCGTGCGAAACTCCGCCGGGGTAAAAAGCCGGGGGCTGTAATTCCAGCTTCGCGAGCCCTCCAGTCGATCCGCCATCACCTTCAATGTCTGCGGCGCGGTATGGTCCGAGTGCATCAGGCGCTCAAACGCGGCCTGGGGCAGCGCCTGCGGCGTCGGCAAATCCACACCCGTTCCGGCAAGGAACTGCGTGATGCGCTCCACCAGCTCGCCCGGCCGCTCCAGCGGTGCCAGATGTCCCGCGCCCTCAAGCACCACCAGCTCACCTTCGGGCAGATGGGGCAGCGTGTGCGCGCGCTGCGCCGCCTCACCCAGCGCTTCCTCCTCCGCTCCGCAGAACACCAGCGCCGGCACCTGCAGTTGGCCCACGGCGGCGCTCCAGTCCTCGTTGCTGCCGCGCTCCATCCAGTGCCGAAAACCGGTGCGGTTCATGCCCAGCACGCCTTCCACCTCCGTCGCCCGCAACGCGGGCGGCAGGGGCAGCTTGCCGGTGTTGTCGTCCACCCACGTCTCCGCGCCCTTTCGATCCTTGGCGGCGTCGCCCGTACTTTCGCCCATGGTCGCGATCGCCTTCTTGCGCTTATCCTCCCCCATCGGTTCAGGCCCGGCCGGGGAGGGCGAAGCGAACACCAGCCCGCGCAGGTTCTCGAGCCCCGCCGCGCCGTCCAGCGCACGCCGCGCCAGCACCGCCGCCACCTTGCCGCCCATGGAGTGCCCCGCCACAAACCAGGGTGCACCGTCGTCGTCTCCGGCCGCCAGCGCCGCGGCACGCAGCCGACTCACCGCTTCACCCACGAAATCCGCCATTGCTGTGACGGTGTAGCCGGCCACGTCGGCGGCCTCGCCGAACCCCGGCAGGCTCAACGGCGCGCAGCGCACCCCGCGCGCGGTCAGCCCCGCCGCCACCGTGTCCCAGGTGCGCGCACTGCCGCCCAGCCAGTGCAACATGATGAGCAGAGGACCCCGTGCGCCTGTGCGCCCACTCGGGCGATGACTCGTAACCATGTCGAGGTAGACGCAGAAAGGCTCCCAAATCGCCGCACGACTTTTGCGCCTTCCCGTGCCGCCAAAGTTTTCTAAAGGTTTTGCCGCCCGCAAGCGGCCCCGGGCTGACGCCTTCTGCCGGTCGCGCACCGCCTGGCCGGCTTGGAGGAGGGCTCCGGCGGCCTCCGCCGTGCGACAATCTCCCTCACGCCATGCCTGACGCCCGCACGCAGCCCACGGTCCTTGTGCAACGGCTCCATCCCGCCGCGCAGCTGCCGCGCTACGCGCATATGGGTCCCTACGGCGACCTTGCCGCCGATCTCTTCGCCGCCGAGCCCGCCGTACTCGCGCCCGTCGGCGAACCCGGGGCCACGCGCGCCGTCTCCACAGGCCTGGCGCTCGAGTTGCCAGAAACCCACGGCGCGCTGGTGGAGGATCGTTCCGGCCTCGCGCTGCGCGGCCTTACCACGCTCGCCGGCGTCATCGACTCCGGCTACCGCGGCGAGCTCAAGGTCGTGCTCACCAACCTGTCCCCCGAGCCGCAAACCATCGCCCCCGGCCACCGCATCGCGCAACTGCGCATCGTGGAGCGCATCGGCGCCGTCTTCGCCGAAACCGATACCCTCGCCGAAGCCCCACGCGGCGCAAAAGGCTTCGGCTCAACGGGCCGTTAAGCCGGAACGCCGGCCTGCAGCCAGGCCAGGCTTCTCACCGCCGCCTCGGCCTCACCCCGGTCGGCGGTCTCCCCCGCATCGTTCCAGCCCGTGGCGTCGCTTGACGCACCCACCTGCACCGCGATGCCGTCCCCGCGCGGCACGACGCTCAGTCGGTTCCACTGCAGGCTGTAGTCGAGCTCCGCCTGCGCCGGCAACCAGCCGATCTGGCCGCGCACCGGGATCAGCGAGGTATCGCCGAACAGCGCACGTGCGCCGTAACCGGTGCAGTGCATGGCCGCCGCCTCGGGCAGCCCGGCGAGCTCGGCAGGCGTATGGAATGCGCGTCGTTCGATCGTTCCCCCGCCCGCGCGAAACTCCATCAGCAGCCGCTCGCTGTAGGCCGTAATGTTGAACCGGGGGGTGCGCAGCCGCCGCGCCCAGGCCGTCCGAAACGGATGCCGGCCCGGCTCTAAGTCCTCACTGGTGTACAAATCGGCGAGCCGCTCTTCATAATGCGCAAAGCCGATCGGGTCCTTCCGTTGCCGCGAAGCGATCGCCTCGTCCGGCGGCAGCTCCGAGAGCAGGTAACGGTCGTGGAACGCAATGGGCGAGCCCGGTTCCGCGGCCATCGCGCCATACCTCTCCCAGGAGTACCGCGCCATGCGCTCCCACGCGGCGGCGAGCCCCACACCGGCCTCGGCAGCCAGGGCAAAGCGGGAATCCGGCGACCACAGCCCGGTGGCGCGCGAAGAGCGCACCTCCGGCGGCAGATCGCGCGCATACACGCGCACCGCAAACCCGGCACGCTGCAATGTCAGCGCCGTTGTCAGCCCCATGGCCCCGCAGCCGACGACCGCCACGGAGCACGGCGTCACCAGCATCGCCTCCTCACGCAGCAGCCGCAGCACCCACTGCGCCGAGCCCCAGCTCAGCGACCAGCCCGACCCGCCATGACCGTAGTTGTGCACCACGAGCTTGCCGCCGACGCGCTCTGCCGCCACCCGCGGCCCGGCGGCGCGGAACGGCCGCGTGCACACCGTGATGCGCTCGAGGCGATCCGCCACGGCCCCGATCGGGGGCAAACCGGAACTCAAGCTGGGCGGCAACAACGCTGCTACTGTCGAAGGGGGACCTACCGCCTCAGGCGTGCGCCGCGGCATCGATACACAATCCATAACCCATCATCGCGCGCCGGCCCCGGGCCGTCTACACCCGTCCTAGCAGGGGCAATCATCAGGGAGTCCAAGAACCCGCTCGATCGCAAGGACCCGTGCACAAAATATTCTCTTGAGTGACATACAGGGCGTGGGCGGCCTGCCGCGCGAGGTGTTGTAGACACTGCGGAAATTTCACTGACGACGACGAGCATAACGGCCCCCGCGCTATGGATGCGCAACGGAAGGAGCGCGGCAGCCAAGGCAAGCTGTGTTGACAAATCCCTACACGCCCTTTGCTTGCACTCGAGAGGAGGGTTGGGAGCTGCCTCGTTGCTGCGCGATCCCTTAGCACCTGCGGCGGTCATGCACGCATGGGGAAAGCAACCCAAGGGCTGCGAGTCGTTAGTTGACTATCCAGACGCCTACTAATAGAATTTGGCAGTGCCCAGACCACGAAGCGACGAGAAACGGATTGCCCTGCTGGAGGCGGCAACTCGCATCATCGTCGCACAGGGACTAAGTGCCCCGACTGCTGGGATCGCGAAAGAAGCAGGTGTTCCCAACGGCTCTTTATTTACCTACTTCGAAACGAAAACCGAACTGTTCAACCAGCTCTATCGGAAGCTGAAGGGCGAGATGGTTGCCGCCGCCATGAAGGGCCTGCCTGCCACGGCAGAACCCCGCGAGCGATTCTTCCGCGTTTGGCGAAACTGGACGAATTGGGCGGTTACGTTTCCTGAGAAGCGGCAGGCACTCGCTCAACTCTCTGTCTCAGGTGAGATCACCGCAGAAAGCCGCGCAGCCGGACACAAGATGATGGCCGATCTCGCTGAGCTGGCCGATCGTAGCCGTGCGAACGGCCCTATGCGCAAGGTACCCCTTGGATTTGTCCTTACCATCATGAATTCATTGGCAGAGGCCACAATGGATTACATGACACAAGACGCTCCAAATGCAAAGAAGCACTGCAAAGAAGGCTTCGATGCATTGTGGCGAATGGTGAAGTAATTGTTAGATTTGTTGATGTCTGACCAGACACGGACCCATAGAGAGTTGAAATGGCGAATTTCATACACACAAGCTCCTCAACCCGGAACAAGGCATACATCATCACCGGACCGACCTCCGGGATCGGTCGCCGTACTGCCCTGGACGTGGCCGCGCATGGCACAGTCGTGCTCGTGGGCCGCGACCGCGGAAAACTAGATGCATTGAAGCAGGAAATACAGCAGAATGGCGAAAATGCTGTTTGTGTGGTGTGTGACTTGTCAGATATCACGTCCGTCCAACGTGCTGCTGCTGAGATCGTACGCCTGAATCTTCCCCTCGCAGGGCTCGTCAACAATGCCGGCATCATGCAGACACGCCCTACGAAGAATGCGCGCGGCTGGGATATGTCGTACGCCACGAATCACCTTGGACCCTTCGTACTGACCGAAGCACTCATGCCTAAACTTTCAGAGGGCGCTAACGTCGTCTTTGTGGTCTCCGCCGTAGAAGACCCCGAGCGTAAGGCGGCCGTGTCTGCGGGATTCCGAGGCGCTCGCTACCTTTCCGCAGAAGCTAGTGCTCGGGGCCAATGGGAGCCGGGCGGCTCCATCAAACCCGGCTTCGACGCTTACGCAACATCGAAACAAGCCATCCTCGCTGCGGCACTGGTCTTCGCCCGTGAGAATCCGCGACTGCACATCAACGCAATCGAGCCGGGCTTCAACCCAAGCACCGGTCTCGGGGCAGCCGACGCGAACGCAATCGTGCGCTTGATACAAAGATTCCTGATCCCAATCATCGTGCCAATGCTCATGCCCTTCATCAAGATCTTGAGCACTTCGAAGCGGGCTGCGCGCGAGATCACCAACATTCTGATCGATACCTCTGGAAAAACCGGTGTCTACTACGACGAGGGCGGCCAACCAATGCAAGGGTCCGTGCTCATACGCGATCAGAAGTTTCAGGATCGCGTCGTAGCCGAGACGCGCGCTTTCCTCGCCGAACACTCAGAGTGAAAAACCTAAACAGCAATCTTGCTTCCAAAAGCTAGCGGCCTTACGGGGCCGGGTAAACCAATAACGGGATGCGCCAACGATCAATAGATCCGAAAGTAGTTTCGGTTTCTATTGACTCCAGGCCAACGCGCTCATTGAGTTTGGCCAGATGCAAAGATCAGTCCCCATAAACGCCGTTGTGTTGAGCGATAGAGATCGCGACCTTGCCTACACCAAAAGATCTGTAATCGGCACCGACCATTTTTCTGCCGCCGTTCAGTACCTAGGGTGTCAGCACGAAACCGCCGTCTGCGAAGGCCTGCTCGGCCTCCCGCCGCAGCAGAGCCCGCTTGCGCTCCAGGCCCCACCGGTACCCCGCCAGGCCGCCGTCGGCGCGCACCGCGCGATGACACGGCACGGCCACGGCCAGCGGGTTGGCCGCGCACGCTCCCGCCACGGCGCGCACGGCCGTAGCGGGCAGTCCAAGCGCTTGAGCCAGCCCGGCGTACGTTGTCGTGGAACCGGCCGGGACGGCCTCAAGCGCCCGCCAGGTCCGTCGCTGAAACGGTGTCCCCAACGGGGCAAGGGGCCGGGTCAGTGCGGCGCGGCGGCCTTCCAACAGCGCGCAGACCTCGTCCGCAAGGACTGCCGCCTCGCTGCCTGCCGTCAACTCCTCAACCGCAAGCCGCTGACCCCTGAACCGGTCGCCCATCTCTTGAAGCAGGGCTGGTCGATCTTCTGAAAGCAGGATCGCGCACACCCCCGCCGGGTGCCATGCGGCGACAAACGCCGCCGGCTCGACCAGCGTAAACCGGCTGAAAACACAGCGCAGGGAAGTCGGCTCCGCAGGACCGACTTCCCTGTAATCCAAAGGGGGCGAGGACGTCGCTTTCCGCGCCGCTTTGTCTGTCCCTGGGTGTGCCGCTTGGGCCATGTTCCTATAGGCTACAGGCAACCTGCTCCTATGCGTTTGACTTACCTAGATGCTCACCGAATCATGACACGTCTCCCCAGCCTGCATCCGGCGGTTCTCGCACCTCCACGCCTCCAGGAACGCACCCCAGCTACCCGTGAAGGGGACCCTGTCATATGGCTCTGAACCCCACGCAGCCGGGCGCCGAACCCTCCCGCATCGCCCTGACCCTTGCCGGATCGACGTCCGCTGAACCGGACTCACCGCGGCAGTTCCGGGAAGCCCTCGGACTCTTCGACTCGATCATGATCGTCTCCGGCATCATGGTCGGGTCTGGCATCTTTATCGTCAGCGCGGAGATCGCGCGGCAGGTCGGCTCGGCCGGCTGGCTGCTCGTGGCGTGGGTCATCACCGGCGTGCTCACGGTGGCCGGCGCGCTCAGCTACGGCGAGCTCGCCGCCATGATGCCCTCCGCCGGCGGCATGTATGTCTACCTGCGCGAGGCCTTCTCCCCGCTCTGGGGCTTTCTCTACGGCTGGACACTGCTCACCGTCATCCAGACCGGCACCATCGCCGCCGTGGCCATCGCCTTTGCCCGCTTCAGCGGCGTGCTGTTCCCGTCCGTCAGTGAAACGCATTACCTGATCCCTCCCTTCCCCATACTGCCCGGCTACGCGCTTTCGCTCTCCACCGCGCAGGCCCTCGCGCTGGGCATCATCCTGCTCACGACGATCGTGAACAGCTACGGCGTCGAGTGGGGCAAGTGGATTCAGAACGTCTTCACCGTCGCCAAACTCTCCGGCATGGTCGCTCTGCTGGTCCTGGGTGCGTTTGCCTTCGCGCGTCACCCCGCCGTCCTCCACGCCAACTTCGCCCACCCCTGGACGCCGATCGACGTCGTGCGCATCCGCACCGTGGATGCCACGTCCGCCTTTGGGCTGTTCATTGCGCTTTGCGTCTCCCAAACCGGCTCGCTCTTCTCCGCCGACAGCTGGCATGACATCACCTTCGTCGCCGGCGAGGTCCGCAATCCCAGGCGCAATCTTCCGCTCTCGCTCGGCATCGGCACCTCCGGCGTGATTCTGCTCTACCTGCTCTGCAATCTCTGCTATCTCGCGGTCCTGCCGGTACACGGCATCCAGACCGCGCCCAATGACCGCGTTGCCACCTCGGTCGTCGATACCGTGCTGCCCGGCATCGGGCGGCTGGCCATGGGCGTGCTCATCATGGTCTCCACCTTCGGCACGGTGAATGCCATGACGCTCGCCGGCGGCCGCGCCTGTTACGCCATGGCGCAAGACGGTCTCTTCTTTCGCCGTGCCGGCATCCTGAACCGTGCCCGCGTGCCCGGCTGGGCGCTGGCCCTGCAGTGCGTCTGGTCCCTGCTGCTGGTGCTGCCGCGCACGGTCGATGCGAAAACCGGCATCTACGGCAACCTGTACAGCAACCTGTTGGATTACGTCATCTCCGCCGCGCTGCTGTTCTACATCCTGACGGTCGCCGGGCTGTTTCGCCTGCGCCGCACCCGCCCCGAAGCGCCCCGTCCCTATCGCTGCTGGGGCTATCCGTGGCTGCCGGCGCTGTACATCGCCGGGGCGGCCGTGGTGCTCGGCGTGCTCTTCGCCTACCGCCCCGCGACCACATGGCCCGGCCTGCTGATCGTGCTCAGCGGCGTGCCGATATACCTGCTGTTAAGGCGCAGGCTGCCGGCCTGACCCACAACAGACCCTAGC